>CAZLSB010000278.1:0-5299 GCA_964561825.1 uncultured Xanthomonas sp. | reverse complement strand
AGCCAGTTCCAGCGGTGCCGGCAATGCGCAGACGCTGGTGTTTGCGTTGAGCGATATTGCCGTGACCAAGAGCAATGCGGTGGTGAGTTACCAAAACGGTGATCTGCTGGTCTACACGGTGACCGTGCGCAACCTCGGCCCCGATACGGCGTCCAACATCCGGTTGCGCGACAACGTGCCGGCTGGCCTGACCGATGTGGTGTGGAGCTGCGACGCCAGCGGCGGCGTCAGCTGTCCACAAAGCGGCGGCAGCAGCACGCTAGACGTGACCATCGGCAGTTTCCCGCTCGGCGGTTTGCTCAACTACACCTTCTACGGCAACGTCGTAGGTAGCCCAGGCCAGATCGTCAACACTGCGCTGGTTGAGCTACCTGCCGACACCACGATCGAAGATCCCAACTTGAGCAATAACAGCGCAACCGACAGCGATGTGCTCGACTACCTGTTGCGCGACGGCTTCGAAGACCCAGCGGTGAACGCCCAGAGTGGCAGTTACCGCATTGCCAGCGCGGCGCTCAGAAGCGCGCTGAGCGACACCGCGATCCAGGTCTACAGCCTAATGGATGCCAACGGCGAAGCGCTGCGCATCTACGCACGCCAAATCGACGGCCAATTGCACTACGCGCTGGCCATCCGCGACAGCCAAGCCCGCCTGCGCCTGAGCGCTTGGCAAAGCTACAACGGGGACGCCACCCTAAACTGGACCGCCCAAGCCAGCAGCAATGGCTGGCTACTGCAGGGCGCTCATCTGCAGTAGAAGCGCGCACGCCGGCAAGCTGGCGCGGCATGCGGCGCGCCGACTTGAACGCCAGCAAGCTGTGCAGGCCGGCGTGCATGTTTGTTCCATTTCAGCATCAACAAAACACTGAGCGCTGACTGCGTTCGTGTTACACAGGGTCACCTATTTCGGTGACCCCATTCGATGCGCGCGACTCGTTCTAACTGGTTCCTGTTGCTTTGGGCTGTTTTGCCCTTCTTGGCCGCACTCGGTGGCGCTGCATTTCCGCCCGACGCTTGGTTTGCCGGGCTCGACAAACCCACTTGGCAACCGCCGAACTATTTGTTTGGACCCGTTTGGACCACACTGTATTTGATGATGGGGATTGCCGCAGGCTTGGTCTGGCAGCGTGGACCCTCACCCAAAGTGCGGACGGCGTTGATGGTCTTCGTAGGCCAACTGTTGCTCAACGCATTGTGGACGCCCGTTTTCTTCGGTGCGCATATGCTTGGCGCCGCGTTAGTGCTTATCGTGCTGCTGTGGCTGGCAATTGCGCTCACCATCGTGCATTTCTGGCGGGTGCGTACGCTGGCCGCCGCGTTGCTGCTGCCCTACTTAGCTTGGGTCAGCTTCGCTACCGCATTGAATGCGAGCCTGTGGATGCTCAACAGGTGATTGATTTGTAGGCTATGCCCTGCCGGGTAGAAAAGAAGCCCAAAAACAAGCCCCGTCCGGTAGGGACGTCACGTCGGTTGAATGGCTGTCGGGTGTTGCATCCCTGCGGGACACTGCGCCCCAGGCTCGGATGGGGCGGGTCTTTGGTGGGTTCGATCTGTGATCGAACGCTTCTCTCTCGCTTCTCCCCCAACCGCGCGGGAAAAGCGTCGCCGTCACCGACAAGATCGACGCGCGTGCGATGGCAGTCTGATCCGCGCCGTTTCAGCGACGGCGCGCCACCATCCCAGCCTGGGGCGCAGCCCCAGGTAAACAGGCAGACCAACCAAGGGCTGAAAGCCCGAGCCATCGCTTAAGCTCTTGTGGAAGTGCGCTTGCGCACGATCGGTGCTGATGAAATACAAAAAAGCAAAGGATCGCGAGCAAGCTTGCTCCCACAGGCTGCTGCTCTCTTCTCTCCTTGAATGAATATCGTAAGTCGTTGACTGGTCATTGCTGGGTCTTCGACGCGACAGCGGCGACGGCCGTGGCAATCCAGGGACGTTGGCGGCTGGGGCGAACGCCCCTTTATTGCCGCGGTCGCTTTAGGCTCCCTCGCAAAGACGAGCCTGGCGGATTCATCCGCGTGCATTTTCGGGCTGAAAAAGGACGCTCGCGATCACGTCGTTTGGCAGCCCACATCAGTTTGACTCGCACCCTCATTCGTCATTCCCGCATGCTTTTCAGCCGGAATCGGGTACATTTAGCCCTTAGCTCAACGCGATCAACTTTTAGGGTACGTATAGATGCAAACCACCAATCAAATTCGCCAGACCTTCATCGACTATTTCGTTGGCAAGGGGCATCGACACGTTGCATCCAGCTCGTTAGTACCGGGTGGTGGTGATGGTAGCTTGCTGTTCGCCAATTCCGGCATGGTGCAGTTCAAAGACACCTTCCTCGGCGCTGAAAAACGCGATTACAGCAGGGCGACGTCTTCACAGCGCTGCGTGCGTGCCGGCGGCAAACATAATGATCTGGACGCGGTGGGTTACACCGCGCGGCATCACACTTTTTTTGAAATGCTTGGCAATTTCAGTTTTGGCGATTATTTCAAGCGCGATGCAATCCATTACGCGTGGGAATTACTGACTCAAGTGTATGGTTTGCCAGCCGACAAATTATGGGTTACCGTTTACCAAACGGATGACCAAGCCTTTGATTTGTGGTCAAAAGAAATCGGCGTTCCGGCCGAACGTATTGTGCGTATCGGCGATAACAAGGGTTCGCCGTTTGCGTCTGACAATTTCTGGCAAATGGCCGATACCGGCCCTTGCGGTCCTTGCTCGGAGATTTTCTTCGATCACGGCGAAGGTATTGCAGGCGGTCCGCCGGGTTCGCCAGAACAAGATGGCGACCGTTATATCGAAATTTGGAATTTGGTGTTTATGCAATTTGACCGCTCGGTGCTGGGCACCAGCGTGTATTCCGACGAAGCAAGCGCCGCGCTCGCCTACGAGCAAGCCTTGGCAGCGGCCCGAGTAGTGCAACCACCCGTGGCCAGCCGCAGTGCCGATGGTGAAATCAAATACACTCTGACCGAATACCGCATGGCGCCGCTGCCCAGCCCTTGCGTAGATACGGGCATGGGTTTGGAGCGTTTGACCGCGGTATTGCAACATGTGCATTCAAACTATGAAATCGATCTATTTCAAGCCCTGATTAAGCTGGCTGCGCAATTAACTGAAACGGTAGATTTTAATAATGCCTCGTTGCGGGTGATCGCCGATCATATTCGCGCCTGTGCATTCTTGATTGTGGACGGCGTGTTACCCAGCAATGAAGGTCGTGGTTATGTGCTGCGCCGGATTATTCGCCGCGCGCTACGCCACGGCTGGAAACTCGGCGTGCGGCAGGCATTTTTCCACAAAATGGTCGCGCCCTTAGTCGAACAAATGGGGCTGGCGTATCCAGAGCTGAGCGCCAAAGCCAAACTGGTCGATCAGGTTTTAGCGGCAGAAGAAGAGCGTTTCGCCGAAACACTCGATAGCGGCATGAAGGTTTTTGAGCAAATTGTGGCGAAAGTGATTGATACGATTCCCGGCAGCGAAGCCTTTCGACTCTACGACACCTACGGCTTCCCTGCCGATTTGACCGCCGACGTGGCGCGCGAGCGCGGTTTAGCGGTTGACATGGACGCGTTTGAAGTCGCGATGAGCGAGCAGCGCGCCCGTGCGCGCAGCGCCAGCAATTTTGGTGCAGGCTTGCAAGTTACCGCCGAACACGTCGAAGGCCTGTCGCCATCGGTGTTTACCGGTTACCAACAAGGGGAAAGTGACGCCTGCGTGGTGCGCATCCTGGTGGGTAATCAGGTTCGCGAGCAGATTGTCGGTGGTGATCACGCCATCGTGGTCCTTGATCGCACGCCGTTTTACGCCGAAAGCGGCGGCCAATCGGGTGATCATGGCCAGCTGACCGCCACCAACGCCGTGTTTGAGGTTGCCGATACGGTCAAGTTGGCCGGCGTGTTCCATGGCCACGTGGGACAACTTGCAGCGGGTCTGCTGCGGGTGGGCGATGTAGTCGGCGCGCGCATCGACGGCGACCGTCGGCGCGCGATTGTGCTGAATCACTCGGCCACGCATCTGTTGCACGCTGCCCTGCGCGAAGAATTGGGTGATCACGTGCAGCAAAAAGGCAGCTTGGTCGCGCCTGATCGCCTGCGCTTTGATTTCTCGCACTTTCAACCAATTGGCACCGATCAATTGAGCCGCATCGAAGCGCGGGTCAACGAGCAGGTGCGCGTCAACGCGGCCACTGAAGTGCACCACATGGACATGGCCCAGGCGCTGGCTTTTGGCGCGATGGCGCTGTTTGGCGAGAAGTATGGCGATCGCGTCCGCGTGCTGAAAATGGGCGATTTTTCCACCGAGTTGTGCGGTGGCACCCATGTCGAGCGCGCCGGTGATATCGGTTTGTTCAAAATCCTGAGCGAAACGGGCATCTCGTCCGGCGTGCGCCGTATTGAGGCGATTACCGGCGCTGCGGCGGTCGATTGGCTGCAGGCGCAGGAAACGCGCATGCACGGGTTGGCCGAGCTATTGGGCGGTGGTGATCAACTGATCGTCAAGGTGCAGCAGTTGCTGGAGCGCATCAAGCGTGATGAACGCGAATTGGCAACCTGGAAGTCAAAAGCGGCCAGCGCGTCGGTGGACGATATGCTGGCACGCGCCATCGAAGTAGCGGGCATCAAAGTGCTGGGCGAACGCTTGGAAGGCGTCGATGCCAAACTGCTGCGCGAAATGCTGGATCGCCTCAAGCAAAAACTCGGAGACGCCGTGGTGGTGCTCGCGTCCGCGCAGGATGGCAAGGCAACGCTCATTGCTGGCGTGAGCGGTGCGGCTTTGGGCCGCGTGAAAGCGGGTGATGTGCTTGGTCACATTGCTGCGCAGGCGGGTGGCAAAGGCGGCGGCCGGCCGGATATGGCGCAGGGCGGTTGTGTAGACGGCCCGCAATTGCGGTCGGCGCTAACAGACTTGAGCGAGTTTGTCGCGCAACGGGTTTGAATGGAGTAGGGCACAGAGCCGCGCGCATTCGATCAATCCATTTGGATGAATTTGCGTTCGACCATTGCCCTAAGCTGTGCCACTAGGCTAGGATTCCGGGTTCGCGCTGACTGGAATGCTTGCGCGAAGTGACAAGGATAGTTGCGAGCGCAAGGGCGTGCGCTCACGATGTTCCGGGCTAGCCCTGGAATCGCGGCAGGAGGAATGGATGCTGATCTTGACGCGTCGTGTCGGCGAAGCCCTGATGATTGGGGATCAGGTCACGGTCACGGTGCTTGGTGTAAAAGGCAATCAGGTGCGCATCGGTATCAATGCGCCCAAAGACGTCGCAGTGCATCGCGAAGAGATTTACGAGCGAATT
>CAZLSB010000277.1:0-5314 GCA_964561825.1 uncultured Xanthomonas sp. | reverse complement strand
AGGTTTAGGTTTGTCGATTAGCTACGGCATTATTTTGCAGCATGGGGGTGAATTACGGGTTCACTCAACGCCGGGTATCGGCAGTTGTTTCAGCGTGCGCTTGCCATGCACCGCCTAGTCTCAGCACGGCTGTGCATTGCCATGCTGTTGCTGGGCACCAGCGCGCTCGCTTTAGCCAACGCGCCGTCGAATGCAAGCGGCGATTTTGCCTACGCCGAGCCCTACTTAGAGACCGTGGGCGAGGCGGAATCTATACCGCTCCGTGCGGTGGCCGCCCAGCTACAAGATGACCAAGGCTTGCTCTGGATCGGCACGCAATTCGGTCTGCTGCGCTTTGACGGCTACCGTTTCCGCACCTTTGTCCATAATTCGCGCGATCCCCAATCGCTGGCCGGAGACTATGTCCAGTGCTTATGGCTCGGTCCGGATCGTAAGCTTTGGATCGGTACCAGCAGCGACGGGCTCTCGGTGTTGGATTTGCGCACCGAGCTGTTCGAAAATTTCCGACACGATGCGGCAAGCGCAGCGGGGCTGAGCGCGGGTCCGATTTGGGCGCTGGCCGGCGATGCTCGTGGTGGGCTGTGGATCGGTACCAACCACGGCCTGGACTACCTGCCGGCTGGCAGCAAAGCCTTCAAACACTTCGCCCTCGAGCCAGTGCGCAGCCTGCTTTTCGACCGGCAGGACGTGCTGTGGGTAGGCACCGTAAAAGGGCTCAAGCGCCTACGCGATCCCGAATCCGGCTTCGAAGCTATCGCGTCCGACCTTAAGGATCCGCAATCCTTGGCGGGGCAGGAGATTGGCGTCTTGTTCGAAGCGGCTGATCGCAAGATTTGGCTGGGCACCCGCGAGCGCGGAGCGGCTTGGCTCGACCCTCGTACACGGCAACTGCACTGGCTAGCGGGTGAGCTGGCACCTGCGCTCGCCCAACCCCGGATCAGCGCGATCGCGCAGCCGCAGCCTGAGCAGATCTGGCTGGCTAGCTATGGGGCGGGAATCGATATCGTCGCCGCGGACGACGGCCGGCTCTTGCAGCGCCTGCGCCATGACCCTTCCATTCCGAGTAGCCTGGCGATCGATCAGGTTCACAGCTTATTTCGTGATCGCAGCGGCTTGCTTTGGATAGGCACCCGGGGTGGTGGGCTACAACGCCACGATCCGAAAAATCGGGTGCGCGTGCTGCGCCACAGCCCGGTCCGCCCTCAGGGTTTGAGTCAGGCAGATATTCGCAGCGTGGTTGAGCTTGCCGATGGCCGCTTATTGCTGGGTACCGGCGGCAACGGCATCGACATTCTGGACCGCCGCGCCGGGTTGGTGGCAGGCTACCGTCCCGCGCCTGGGAAACCCGGCGGCTTGGCAGACGGCACGATCAGTGCGCTAGCGAGCGCGCCGGACGGCACGCTATGGGCCGGTACCCGCCAAGCTGGCGTGCAACGCTTGGCGGCTGGCTCCGATAGTTGGCAGGGTTATGGCCTTGCCGAAGGCTTGCCTAGCCTCGAGGTGCGTAGGCTGCTGCTAACGCGATCTGGCGAACTGATGGCGGGGACTGGAGATGGACTGGCGCACTGGCGCGCAGACTTGCAGCGCTTCGAGACCTTTGGCGCCGCTGACGGCAGCCCGCTGCGCAATTTCGTTTTTGCCTTAGCTGAGGACGCGAAAGGCCGGCTTTGGATCGCCAGCGACGCGGGGCTGTGGCTACTGGAGCCTAGCGCCAAGGTGCTTCAGGTAATTACCCATGAGCCTAAACGAGCGAGCAGCTTAAGTTCTGACCGGGTAACAGGCTTGTTGGTGGACAGCCGCGAACAGCTTTGGGTGGATACCGCTGAAGGTCTGGAACGCCTGCGCAGCTGGGATGGGCAACGTGCTGAGTTCGACCATATCAGCGAACGGGTGGGCCGGCCCGGACAGTATTTCGGCGGCAATCTGCTGGAGGACCGGCTCGGCAGGATCTGGACCCATTGGTTCGTGCTTGACCCGGCCCGTATGCAGGCGCATCCGCTGACTAGGGCGGACGGGCTGGATATAGGCACGTCTTGGATAGCCGCGTATGGCAAGACCCGCGACGGGCGCTTCCTTTACGGTGGCACGCAGGGTCTGGCGATTATCGAACCCGAACAATATCAGCCGTCCGACTACGCGCCCCCGGTGGTGGCGACCGGGCTCACTATCGACGGACAAGCGGTAGCGCTGGGCGCGCTCGAGCCGGCGCTAAAGCTGGCGCCGCAGCAGCGCAGCTTCTCGGTGGAGTTTGCGGCGCTGGATTATTCGCGGCCGCGCGACAATCGTTATAGCTATCGCTTGCTGGGCTACGAGCGCGCATGGATCGAAACCGATTCCGCAGATCGCACCGCCAATTACGGCAATTTGTGGCCTGGCGAGTACACGCTGGAAGTGCGTGGCAGCAACCGCTTGGGCGCGTGGAGCCCGCACGAGCTTAAAATAGCCATTCGGGTGCTTCCAGCGTTTTGGCAAACGGGCTGGTTTGTGACTTTGCTGTTGCTGAGCACACTCGCGGCAATTTTTGGCGGCTATCGCTGGCGCCTGACGCGGCTTCGTGGCGAAGCGCTGGCGTTGCAAAAGCTGGTCGACGCGCGCACCGCTGACATCCTAAATCTCGGCGAAATTGGCAAGGAATTAACTGCGACCCTGGACACCGAGCAGGCTTTTGAACGTGTCCACAGGCAAGCGAGTTCAAGGCTCGACACCTATGTCTTCAGCATCGGCATCTATGACCAAGCTAATGCCTTGATTCGTGCCGAATATTTTGTCGAAGGCGGGCAACGTCAGGCTAGCAGCTGTTTTTCCATGGACGAACAGGACCGGCCCGCCGTCTGGTGCGTGCGTGAGCGCCGAGAGCTGATTACTGCGAACTCGGATGGATTACGCAATTTTGTCGCAACCAAATTGCCGGCTAAATTTGGCGAGGAAACCGAATCGATCGTTTATCTGCCTTTGATCGTCGAGCAGCAGGTGATCGGCTGCCTTAGCGTACAAAGCTTGCACAAGCATGCTTACAGTCGGGATCAATTGGAGTTCCTGCGCGTGCTCGCCAGCTACACGGCGATTGCGATTTCCAATTCTCGCGCGCATGGTGAACTCAGAGCCGCGCATTTGCGCATGCAACAAACCCAGCAACATTTGCTTTTGCAGGAAAAAATGGCTGGCCTGGGCACGCTCACCGCCGGCGTCGCGCATGAAATCAATAATCCCACCAATTTTGTGCATGTCGCCGCGCAAAATCTCCGGGTGGATATTGCCGAATTCCAGCAATTTACTGCCGACTTGGTGGATGCAGACGAGGCACCAGAAGTTTTGCAAGCCTTCGCGCTGCGCTTTGCCAAACTATCTGGCCATGTCAAGACTATGTTGAATGGCACGGAACGAATCAAAGGCATAGTCAAAGACTTGCGTGCATTCACGCGCGGGGATGAAACCCAAAAAAGCTCCGCGCGGATCTCGGAATGTTTGCTATCCACGCTTAATTTGGTGCGCAGCAGCTGGCGGGAGAGCGTGGAGTTCAGCACCGAATTTTTCGACGATCCAGAAATTGCCTGCTGGCCAGCGCTGCTTAATCAAGTTTTTATGAATTTATTAGTCAATGGCGCGCAGGCGATTGCCGCAAGGCCTGCCGAGGCCAAAGCTGAAAGCGGACGAATAAGCATCACGATGCAGATAAAAGGCGCGCAACTTGCCATAGCCTTTGCCGACAACGGCATAGGCATGAGCGCCGACGTGCAGGCGCGTATTTTGGAGCCGTTTTTTACCACCAAGGCGGTAGGAGAGGGAACCGGCCTGGGCTTGTCAATTAGCTACGGCATTATTTTGCAGCACGCGGGCGAATTGCAGATCCAGTCAACACTAGGCGAGGGAAGTTGTTTCAGCATTCTTTTGCCGCTTTCGGGCAATGCGCCGGAAGCCAAGGCGTGAAATACGTTAGGAGCTTGGTGCCTTGCCGCGAGGGGACGCCGGAGAGCAATGCCATTAACTTAAACCGTTTTTTTATAGGCCATCGGATAACGTGTTGATTTCCCTCTATTAGGGGACGCCGGACATCCACTTTTAACCGAATTCTAGCGGCAGCCTAAATCCTACCGCTAGTTAATTCGCTTCCTTACTTGATCCGGCTTCAAAAATCGTCCAAAACTTTAAAAAACCCAGCGCCGCCAGCCGCAATCGCGGCAATAAAATCCTTCAATTTGTACATCAGATATTTTTCAAAAACCGGGCAAAGCCAATGCCAAACAGTGTGCGTTGCTTAAGTTCTTTGGCTTTCTCGATCAATTCCTCCAAATTGCCGACAACGCGCCAATAGCTTGACCCCACGCCCTTCACTTTCATCGTCCAGTGGTTTTTGTCCAACCCAAGCCTGAGCAGCGCTTTTGGCTCGTCGGCTTTGATTAAGCCTCGCTTGCCTGGGTGAAGTTCGCGGCCAGTAAAGTCAACTAAAAATAGGTATTCGGCTTCAGTCATCGGCGCTACTTTGAAGGACTTCACGCCGGCTAGCGCTGCCAAGGGTTGACTGGCAAATGCTTCACTTTCACGAATTTGGTCATGCCGCATCTGCACACTGGTGCAGCTCGACGTGCTGACGCCTTTGGCAATATCGGCGCGTACAGGATTCAAATCGACGTAAGTCATTGCCGCCAGAATCGATTTTTCGCTGACTAAAAGCTGGCTCTTAAACCGGCCCTCCCAAAACCTGCCAGTCACTTTATCCTCAGCATTTGCGCGGCGAGCAATCGGTTCGCTCAATGACTTCATCAGCCAAGAAACATCGGCTAATCGGCTTCGGTATGTCGCAATTAACTCTGGATTTTCTATAATTGCGGCGGCTTTTTGCGCACACAATTCTACACTGCTGGCGGGATACAGTCGAACCCAGCGATGTGCCAATTCTTCGTTTGACCACGTATTTGCCGTAGCTGGTTGCATGGGCAAAACCACATGAACGTGGTTGCTCATGACGGCAAATGCGTAAATTCCAGTCGCAAAAATATCACCCAGTTCCAAAATACGCGTCTTCAGCCACGCTTTGCGATGCTCAAAATCTTTGCTGCTGTAAGAATCGTGTCCACACAGCCAAGACCGGCGCACGCAGCGGTTAATCAGGTGGAAAAACTGCGCTTGAGTGGGATCGACAAGTTGGTGACGGGGCTGAGTCATGGGCTTAGCTTTGCCGATATCTGAGGTTAGTCAAAGTCAGGGCGCGCTGGAATTGACCTCAGATTTATCTGAGGCGCTTGTCCCGGCAATAACTGCCTCGATTTGTTCAGTCGCAAAACGGTGGCCTGGCAGGTCTACGCTAACGAATCGC
>CAZLSB010000276.1:0-5317 GCA_964561825.1 uncultured Xanthomonas sp. | reverse complement strand
GCATGCCTGAGCTTGGAAAATACCACCATCTATTTGTTGGACACTACACTAGCGCAGACCCGAAAGTAGAGCCCAAGCCATCAAAATTACTTCCAGAATGAGTGGAAATAATCACCAAAGGGATTGCCGGCGCACTCGCGATGAAAGTCCGACAGGCTGCCGGATAGCGGAGCAAGCTCCGCTGCTTTTATGCTTTTGAAAGGCATGACGATCGCCAAACCGCAGTTTGGTTGCCGGTTGCTGGAAGAGTGGCAAGAGCGGCGGAGCAAGCTCCGCTGCATCGGTCAAGAGCCGAGCGAACTCCGCCAGCTACCGCTCTCTCACTTCAGCTGTGATTTGAAATAGCTGAAGGAATGCACAAAGGCGTCGCGCACCTTTTCCATTTCCGCCACCATGGTTTCCCAAGTGTCAGCGCCGGCCGCTTTCATTTCCTCCAGTTTGGCGACCGCCAATTTCGACTGGGCGTGCAGTTTGAGCATTTGCGCGTCGTACTTTTCGCGCACGTCTTTTTGCGCTTCTTCGGCTTTGGCCTCCAGCACCTTCATATTTTCATTCAAGTTATCGATGTGCTCTTTCATTTTTTCGACGTAGGCATCGCGATTCATGATGATCTCCAGTTGGGTTTGTGAAGTAATCTTCGCCTAAGTGTCCCGCCGGACGCTTTGTTCGTCTGTGCGCTGACCTACATTGAGCGCGTGTTGGAAGATGCAGCGGCAATGCTCGCGGACCCACTGCTCGAATACCCGCGATCTAACGATGCAAAGGCGACCAAGTCGGTTACGCCATGCTTGCAGAACGCAGAAAATCCAAAACAGAAGCTTTTGGACAAGTCCAAACCCACGAAAACAGCAGCGCCGCTCAGTCAAGCTGCCTATCGAAAGTCCCACTTAGGGCTCGTTCGTCAATAACTTGAACTTTTTGCTCGCCGGATTGGGCGCGCTGCCTCGTTGCGAATCGCTTGTGTGGCGCGCCACACCGCGCTCATCGCGCCTCGCATCGCATCCCAATCCGACGGCCAAAAGTCCAAGTTATTTCCTTACGAGCCCTTAGTTTGATGCGCGAATAATCCTAGAAACCTCAGTTGGACGGGCTAGCCGCCCGCCACCATCGTACCTTGGGAAAGGCCGGTAGCCTGCGCGCCATAGCGCGCAAGCTAACCGAACGCCCGGCGGCTACGCCGACGGGCCGGGAGGAGACCCATTCTTGTCGCTAATCACTACCACTAACCAACTACCAACATCCAATAACCAATAACCAACAACCAATAACCAACAGCATCAGCAACGATCGGTGCTCGCTTATACTGCTCCCATGCATCCTTCGCCCTTTCAGCGCGCCGTCGCCGGCGGCCTTGCCGCGCTTGCGGCCGGCGGCTGTGTGCTTGTGGCTGCCTTGCATGAGGTGGCGGTCAGTTGGTGTTTCTGGTTGGCACTGCCTTTATGGGCCTATGCGCGTATCCAAATGGATGTGGATCGGGCATCGCACTGGATAGGCGCGGCCGCTTTGACGCGCGCTATGTTGGCGATCAGCCTGGTGCTCGCTGGCGGCCTTATGTGCCATATGTTATTGAATCCTTTGTTATTTTACTTGCGCGCGCCAGATCGGCTATATCCGGTTTTGGGACTCAGCGCGCTGTTGGTGGGCATGGTTGTCGCCCAGTGGCGCAGTTGGCCATGGTTTGGCTTGTTATTTGTCGCACGCTTGAAGCGCGCTGCGGAGCAGTCCTTGTGGGCGAGGCTGCGCGAGCGTGCAGACGAGCTTTGTGCTGCGGATGACGCCTTCTTTGCAGACGGATTGTCGATTGCCAGCGCCTCACTGGTGCTGCTGATTGCACCCGTCTTGTTGCTCTTGTGGCCGACGACATGGTCGCGTTATTCGCTGGCGCTGCTGCTGACTGGGCTGTTGCTGGGCTTGCTTGAGGTGATTTTGCGGCGCACCGATCACGCGCGCCAAAGGCCGAGCACACCTGGCCCCCTGCCATCTTTTCTGGCGGGAACTGCGGTCGACGAGATTACCGATTCGGACATCGCCGTGGTCAGCGTGGCAGCGGCCGGCCCCAACGAGGATTTGTTGCAAGCCGCCAGACGCGGCGACGGCGAGGCCGTGCAGCGCGCGCTGGCGCTCGGCGCCGACAGCAACGCAGTGCCCAGCCAGGAGGCCGCCGACCAACGTACCGCGTTGATTGCCGCAGCCACCGCGGTGGATCGTAGCGCCTTACGCGCGTTGATCGCCGCTGGGGCGCAGGTCGATCGCATGTCGGGTGGTTTGACCGCGCTGCTGGCCGCGACGCGTGACAGCTATGCCGGTCGCGTCGACGCGGTCATGACCCTGTTATCGAACGGGGCCGACCCCAATCTGGCCGACGAAAGTGGCAATACGCCGCTGCATTTTGCCGCACTGACGCGCGAAGCCAGTGTCGCGCATTGTTTGTTAGATGCCGGTGCGCGGATGGACGCGATTAATCGCGAGGACATCACCCCGTTGGCGCTGGCCTGCGAGGCCGGTAATTGGGTGGTCGTCGAGTTTTTGATCAAACAAGGGGCGCGTGCCGATGTCGCTGATGCCACGCCGGCATTGCTGTTTGCCGCCGCGGTAGATGGTGACGATCCGCGCGGCGTCAAACTGCTGTTGAAATCGCGTGCCAAAGTCAATGCTGCTGGGCCCAGCGGGCGCACCGCGTTGATGGTGGCGGCGTTGGCAGACAATGCCGAGATCGCCGAGGCCCTGCTCGCTGCTGGCGCCGACATCGAGACGCGCGACGAAAGTGGGCATAGCGCGCTGTTGGAGGCAGCCCGTGCAGGTGCCAATCGGGTGCTACGGCGCTTGGTTCCCCATCGCCCAGATGCACAGCTCACTGATATTCACGGCCGCAACGCGCTGCATTTGGCCGCCCAAGCACACGGCGCAGATGCCGAAACCTTAAGCCTGCTGCAGGCGCTGGGTTGCCCGCCCAACGCTCTCGATCAATCTGGCGCCAGCGCGGCCGATCTGGCCGCTGCTGCCGGTCGCTGGCCGCTGGTTCGGGTGCTGAACCCCGAGTATGTGTTGCCTAGCACGCACGTCGAAGAGCCTGAGGCCAACGACGCCCAAGCGCCACGTATCGAACCTGATCCGCCCGGTCGATTGCTGGTACGCGCTGCCTTGCAGGGCCGCTTTCCGCTTTACCAGGAACTGCTGCAGATTCCTGGCATCAGTGCTACCGAACTGGCGGAAGCCCTGCAAGTGGCCTTGCCGCATCAAGATCGCCGCTACATTGACGCCTTGCTTGATCACGGCTACGACGCCTTTGCTCGGCCCACGCTTGGGCCCTCGTTGTGGGAGCGCCTGTGCGCAGCGCGGCCTTTAGCCCTGTATGCGCTGGAAGCCTTACTTGAGCGCCTAGAGCGGAACCCGAACAGTGCCGCGGTTTTGCTTCCCGGACTCTGTCAGGTCGATGCACGTGCCGCGGCGGACGACGAGTTACAGCGTTTGCGCGCGCGCGTGTTTGCGATAGGCGGCGACCTGCGCGCCGCCGATCATCGTGGCGTTCCGGCCTTGCATTTGGCGGTTGGCGCCCTGCCCCTGCATTGGATTGAGCAGCTAGTGGCCGCGGGGGTGGATGCCAACGCGCGCGACGTACACGCCCAAAGTGCCCTGATCACCCTCGCCTGGGCGCGCCGCAGTGACGCTTGGCAAGTGGCGCTGCTGCTGATCCGTGCCGGAAGCGACCCGGCACTGCCGGCACGCGACGGCAGCACGCCAGCTGCCATTGCGCGATTGACCGACCAGGCGAATCTTGCCGAATTGCTCGATTGGCCCGCCGGGGCGCACCCCGGTTGTCCGCTAGACGGCAATAGCATTGCCGCGGCTGGCCAGCGTGGCGATTTGGCGACGCTTGATCGGCTATTGAGCTTGGGTCTGGACATTGATGGCTGCGATGCGCAGGGTGCGACCGCGCTGCTGCACGCCGCCGGCACCGGTCAGCTGGAACTATGCAAAGCACTGCTGGAGCGCGGCGCCAACCCGGCGCGCAGGTCGGTTAAAGGCGTCACGCCGCTGGCAGCGGCCATATTGGCCGGCCGCAACAACATCGTTGAATGGTTGTTAGCGCGCGGAGTGCATAGAGAAACCGTGTTGCTGGAGCGGATGACCGCACTGGGGCTGGCCGCCGCATGCTTGCGCTTACCGCTGATCGAGAGTTTATTGGCCGCTGGCGCCGACCCTGAAGGCCGTGCCGCACCCGATTCACCCCTGCAAGCGGCGCTGGTCCAGGTCAAAGATATCAGTCGCCCGGTGATGGCGATTGAAGCGGTCATGACCCGCTTAATCGAAGCCGGCGCCAATCCCGACCAGCCCGACGCCGATGGCCGCGCCGCTTTGCATCGTTTGTTCGGCGCGGGTCGCACCGAACCACCGATGCGCGACGAAGCACGGCTACAACCGCTCGTATTGGCCTTGCTGCTGGGCGGCGCCAATCCCAATCTGCCCGACAAAGAAGGCCGCACTGCCCTGCATTGGGCCTGTAGACATGGTTTGGTGCAATCTGGCGGCACCTTGCTGGAACTCGGCGCCGACCCGCGCGTCGCCGACCATGCACGGCAAATGCCGATTGACTTATTGGCCACCCGCCATCGCATCCATCTAGGCCCGGCCTTACGGCAAGCCGCAGAGGCGTGGAACCGCCAGCGCGGACCGCATCGGTAGGGGTGGTTGTGGGTTGTGGGTTGGTTGTTGTTTTTTGGTTGGTGGTTGGTGGTATTGGTTATTGGTGGCTGGTTCTCATCGCAGCGGCTTTCCTAGAGCCTGCTTGAGCGCGCTCCGCTGCTTTTGGTCATTCTTGCAACAACCAACAACCGGGTGCGAGTCAAACTGATGTGGGCCGCCAAGCGAAGTCATCGCGAGCGCTGTTTTTCAGCCCGACAATGTACGCGGATGAACCCACAAGACTCGTCTTTGCGAGGGAGCCTTAAGCGACCGCGGCAATAAAGGGACGTTCGCCCCAGCCGCCAACGTCCCTGGGTTGCCACGGCCATCGCCGCTGTCGCGTCGAAGACCTCGCAACAACGAATCAATGAGTTACGCGAGTGGATTTTGGAGAGGCAAGAGGCAGGCGCCGCGAGCAGCGGCAATGATCCTCGAACGGTGCGCGCGCCGCGGCAATCCAGGCACGGCGATGGCTCGCCACGGCCTGCCCATGGGCCCTTCGGAGTACGTGTAGTCAGCGCCCGAGCAGGCCTGCGATGGCGGTGCTTTGCAGCCCACATCAGTTTGACTCACGCCTAACAACAACCAACAACCCCAGATGTTAAGCTCTGCGGTTTGCTCACATCCAGGTGAC
>CAZLSB010000275.1:0-5371 GCA_964561825.1 uncultured Xanthomonas sp. | reverse complement strand
CAAAAAAACGAGCAAATGCACCCGAAAAAAACTAGTACGCGCTAAGCTACTGTTTCGTATAAGTGTTTTTTGCCGGGTGTTAAAGATGGGCTAAGCCGGACGAGCGGGAACCAAACACACAAAAGTGTTCGCATGATTTGTCAAGACTGAACCGGTTAGTGACTAACAGCCCTAGGTAAAGGGGTGCGAGTCAAACTGCTGTGGACCGCCAAGCGACGTCAGCCCGGCGCTAACCAGACGCACTTAGATGGGTTCATAGGCAGTCCGCGGCGTTCAGCGACCTGGACTGCCACGGCACGCGCGCACCGTTGGAGGATCATTGCTGCCTCTCGCGCGCCTCGCAATGAATACATATCGTAAGTCATTGACTCGTCCGAGGATGTAGGTTGGGCAAAGCGCAGCGTGCCCAACATTGTCGCGGAGCATTTGGGCACGGCTGCGCCCTAGCCCAACCTACGGTTCATCCGCGTGTAGTTTCGGGCTGAAACAGGAAACAGGAAGCAGGACGCTCGCAATAAGCCTAACTCATTGATTCGGCATTGCGAGGCACGCGCCTCGCGAAGCGACAAAGACCGTCGAACTTACCGCGCGTGCCGTGGCAATCCAGTAACTTTCGGGACAAGGCGAAGTAGCTGGATTGCCGCGGTCGCTTAAGGCTCCCTCGCAATGACGAGCCTTGGGGTTTGGGGTTCGTCCGCTTGCATTTCCGGCTGAAAAGAGGACGTTTGCGAAGACGAGTCTTGGCGGTTCATCCGCGTACCTTGTAGGGCTAAACAAAAACGCCCGAACCACACGTCCTTGTGCGGTCCGGGCGCGGGGATCGGACTAATTATTCGTGGTGTTCTGCGGCCACCAACATGGCGTCACGATTGGCAATCGCAACTGCTTGCTCGGACGCAAACACCGCTTCAGCGGAGCTGATACAAGCATCAGAATCAACACCCTTCAGCGCGCCACATTTTTCCTTGGCAATATTCTGGCGACCTTCAATCTGCGCATTGGCCACGTCATAGTCTGCATGCGCGGTGGCAATCATTGAGTCGGACTCAGCCTTGGTCAGCTTCTTCATCGCGTTGGTATCGTCTTTCACATACGCTCGCTGAGCATCGGTGACATCACGGCGCGCTTCATCTTTATCCGCGCTTGCGTCCACCCGCGCAGCGTCAACTTCTTTCGCCGCATCTTTGCGCGCTTCAGTGACATCTTTGGCGGTTTCCCGCGGCGTTTCCTGGCAAGCGACCAACATTAATGCCGCAACTGCGGCCAAAGGCACAAA
Organism: uncultured Xanthomonas sp.; assembly: GCA_964561825.1. Taxonomy (GTDB): domain Bacteria; phylum Pseudomonadota; class Gammaproteobacteria; order Xanthomonadales; family SZUA-5; genus JADKFD01. The sequence goes on along the minus strand of CAZLSB010000275.1, from coordinate 4,095 downwards.
TCGATTAAACATGGCGTACTCCTGATTAAGTCATTGAAATTAAATGGTGCTAGCGTAAATCCGTTACGGCGCTGATTCATTGGAGGAGCGATCGTCGGTGGTTTTGCTCCGACCCGCTTCCTTTTGAATCTTCTCGCCAGCCTTTTCGGTGTCTTTACCCAAACCTTTCATGGTGTTGCAAGCCGTCGCGCTGAACGCAAAAGCAGCAACCAGCAGCAAAACGGATATTCTTTGGAAATTTGTATTCATGGTGATCTCCTGGTGGCTAAAACGGGCGCGCTGGCGTCCGACAAAGTGTGGTCGAACTTCCTGATGTGCCGAACGAACAACTGGCTGGAATTCGATCCAGCGACAAGCCTATGGATCTGTTTAGTGCGCGTCCGTGCGCTGGCGCACCTAGCGGTGCTGGTTTTGGTCGGAGCAAGAATCACTCATGTCTAGCTCAACGTGCGTTGGCGCACGGACGAAAGCACCAACACGGGCGATAGTCATTTTCGCTACGGCAGCTTAATTTCGCCGTAGAAATATCACTGGTTTAAGGAGTAGAGTCATGCTGCATTACACTATTGTATTCTTGGTCATCGCTATCATCGCCGGCATCTTGGGCTTTGGTGGCATAGCGGGATCGGCAGTGGGCATCGCCAAAATCTTGTTCCTCATCTTCATGGTGTTGTTTATCGCCTCCTTTATTATGGGAAAACGTTCCACCATTTGAAGATTGATTTCAGCCAACCGCGTAAGTCAGGCGCGCTAAAGGAGCTTTTACCGTGACTGGAATTAAACTTGTAGCAGTGATTATGATCGTACTAGGCGCCCTAGGACTGGCTTACGGGAGTTTCTCGTATACCGAAAGTACGCATAGTACGAAAGTCGGCCCCCTAACTCTGTCAGTTAAAGATGAGAAAACGGTCAACGTGCCAATCTGGGCGGGCGCAGGACTCGTTCTGGTCGGCGTCGTATTGCTGGTTGCACGAGGCAAGAGTTGAACCAATCCCTGAGGAGCGCGGTACGTGGACAAAAGAAGTAACGAGTTAATCACCGTGAGCAGTTCAACGCCCCAGCTTGCCGCACGCAATTGGCACGAGCAACAGCGCTTAGCACTGTGGATTGGCGGCGGACTGACGGCGGGCTTGGCCATGGCGGCGCTATCACCCAAGCACTGGGCGTGGCTCGGAGCTGCTGCTTTTGGGGCCAGTGCTTGGTTGTTGCGCTCACCCATCGGGCCGGCGGTGCTTGCAGCGGTGCTGGCGCGGGCCTCTGCTCCGCCCTCCCGCGTGGTAACGGTTGAAGTGGTCCCGGCCGCGCCGGGTCCGCCTTTGTGAGCTCGACGCCGGACAGCATTGAAGTTGCGGTCGTTGCCGAACACCCCACCAGAAACCGCCTGCTCGCAGCAATATTAGCGCTGATGGTGATGTATGCCAGCGCCGCCGCCGCGGTGCTGGTCGTACCGTTTTTGTTTGCCGTGTTGATCGGCTTAATGCTGGCGCCAGCGGTGCGCTTGTTGTGCAAATGGGGGCCACCACGCGTCTTATGCGTTAGCTTGGTTATGTTGACCTCGCTCTTTGTCGTTGCCTCGTTGTTTGCCAGTCTGATTACCCCGGCGCGTGAATGGGTGAAATCAATACCCACCGCCATCGCACGAATTGAACACGCTTTGGTTGATGTGCGTCTGCCGCTACGCGAAGCAAGCGCGTTGGGTGAACGCGTCGCGGACATGGCCAGTTTACAGGGCTCGCAACCGAAGCAGCGCATGGTTGACGCTGACCCCGATCAGCTGACCCAATTATTGAGTGCCACGCCTGGGGTCATCTCCAGTTTTATTGCAACATTGTTTTTGATTTTCATTTTTCTGCTGCACGGTGATGCTCTACTGCGCAAGTTGGTCGAGTTGGCGCCTGCACTGCACTTCAAAAAAGTGATTGTCATGGCAACCCGTAGCGCACAGCAGGAGCTATCCACCTATATCATCACGATTACCGTGATTAATTGTGTGTTAGGGCTGCTTTTGGCTGCCGCTTTGTGGGGAATGGGTGTGGCCAGCCCGTTATTATGGGGCGGGATTGGCGCCATTTTGAATTTCATTCCATTCTTGGGTCCGTTATTATTGGTGTTGTTGCTTGCCGTGGTTGGCTTTGCACAGTTCGATTCCGTTTGGATGGCGCTGAGCGTGCCCGCCATTTTCATCGGGCTGAACATGCTCGAGGAAGTCATTACACCGCATATCGTCGGTCGACGCCTTGCGCTCGACCCAGTCATGGTGTTTCTGGCGCTGATGTTATGCGGCTGGTTATGGGGCCCAGCGGGTTTATTGCTTGCCATGCCCTTGTTGACCTGCCTGCGCATACTCGCGCAGCGCGTGCCCAGCTGGGGCCCGCTGGCCCATTTGCTAAGCACTAACGCATAAACATCGGCCCAAGTCTCGATTTGTTAAGCTCTTGCGCACTCTGTGTGCGGCAACGCACCGACCAAAGCCTGCAAATCGAGCAATTTGTGCTCAAGTTGACCCACCACCCAACGCGGTCGACCGATTAGTCCGAAAAGGAGCAACAATGAACCTCCATCTAAGCTTAGCCCCGATCATTGCACTGCTCGCGGGAATATTGATTCTTGCGCAGCCACGCTTGCTCAATTATATCGTTGCGATCTACCTGATTGTAATTGGTCTAATTGGCTTGTTTGGCGCTGGCAATATGAGCCTAAACTGATTACCCCTAGAAATTTAAGTCAAGGAGAATGATATGTCAATTGGTATGATTTTGTTGATTGTGCTGGTGCTAATGCTGGTCGGCTCACTACCCACTTGGGGGCACAGCCGCTCCTGGGGTTATGGTCCCAGCGGTGGCTTGGGGTTGGTCGTGGTCATTCTTTTGATATTGGTTTTGATGGGGCGTATATGAAAAAGACTTTATTAGGCATCGCGCTCGCCGCGTTAGTTGCGGTTCCGATGCTCGCTTCCGCGGCTCCACGTGATCAGGGCCAGTGGTATCTGGCACCAAAAATCGGCTACGGCTGGTCCGACGGCGATCGACTCTCCGGCAATGGTCCGTTCTTGGGTTTGGGTTGGGGTTATTTTTTCAAAGAAAACTGGGCGATCGAAGCCGAAGCGGGATACCACCGTTTTGATGACAAGATTGGCGACGGCCAACCCGCGGAATGGCGTCAATTAAGCGTGGGCGGTTCAGTGCGTTATCTGCTGGACTATGACTACGCCCATCCCTACTTCGGCATGGCTTTTGGGGCAGGCCGCAATGAACTGCGCAGTACCGGCGTTGATGATTGGGGCTATCAGATTGGTCCCATCCTTGGTTTTGAGTGGGACGTCAATGATTCCGGCGCATTTCGTTTTGAGGTTGGTCATAAGTACACCGATTACAACGACGGGGCCATCGACAGCGGATTTTGGGATACCACCGTCTCTTTAGGTTATTCCTTCTACTTCGGCGGCGGAATTGATAGCCCGATGCGTGCCGCAGATCCACCGCCAATGCCAGAGTCTGACCCAGCTCCAGTTGCGGATGCACCCGCCGCTGATCCGCCACGTGATTTGCCGGTTTCGATCACCTTAAACGGCGTCAATTTCGATTTCGACAAATGTACGTTGCGTGGCGACGCCATTGCGATTCTTGATGAAGCGGTCCGTGTGCTCAACGGCAACGACATTGAAGTCGAAGTGGCCGGTCATACCGATGCGGTTGGTAGCGATGCATACAACCAAACCTTATCGGAGTGTCGCGCCAAAGTAGTCGGCGAATACCTCAATGGACAAGGTGTGGCTAACGCCAAGATATCCGCAGTAAACGGCTACGGCGAAGCACGGCCTATCGATACCAATGACACCGCTGAAGGTCGCGCGCGCAATCGTCGCACCGAGTTGAACGTGCAGTAGGCGGTTCCGAGCGGCACATGGACGTGCCGCTGTTTTTACTTTCATTAGCCGGGGCACCTGTCATGCAAAGTAAGTCCATAAATCTTAGTGTCAGCGCTACTGCAATGCCCGCAACTGAAGACTGTGCGGCAGCGACTGATTGCGTTGCGAATGACTCTGCACCTTTGCGCGCGGCCGGCGGCGACGATAGTGTGATGAGTCAGCCGCCG
>CAZLSB010000274.1:0-5380 GCA_964561825.1 uncultured Xanthomonas sp. | reverse complement strand
AATATGGCGCTTCTTCGAAAAATCCCATGTGCGACCAATATCCTGCGCGATCATCGCGCGAATTCATAAAAAATGCGGGCTAGCGATTTTTCGCCAGACTCCATCTCCCTGCCCATTGCCGATCCGTCCATGATTGATTTAATCAGTGACACTGTCACCCGGCCGAGTGCCGCCATGCTTGAGCAGATGCTGGCGGCCCCGCTCGGCGACGATGTCTTCGATGAAGACCCGAGCGCTCACGCGCTGCAAACACACGCGGCGGCTTTGTTTGGTCATCAGGCGGCACTGTTTATGCCAAGCGGCGTGATGAGCAATCAAATCGCCATCAAAGTGCACACCCAAGCGATGGACGAACTGATTTGCGAGGAGACTTCGCATGTATTCCGTTACGAAAATGGTGGCTATGCACTGCATTCGCAGATCGCCATCCAGACGATTCCAGGCGATCACGGCCGCTTAACTTCCGAACAAATCGAACGCGCGATTAAACCCAGCGCCGATTGGTTGCCACGATCGCGGCTGGTCGTCCTCGAAAACACCTGCAACGCCGCGGGTGGCAGTTACTACACGCTGGATCGCGTGGCGCCGATCCGCGCTTTGTGCCAACAGCGCGGTTTGCGATTGCATCTTGATGGCGCGCGTTTATTCAACGCCCTGGTCGAGTCCGGCGAAACCACCCACGCCTGGGGCGCGCACTTCGATAGCCTATCGATTTGTCTGTCCAAAGGGCTGGGCGCGCCGGCCGGGTCATTATTGATCGGCTCAGCAGAGTTCATCGCCACCGCGCGACGTTGGCGCAAAGCCTTCGGTGGCGGTATGCGACAAATTGGATTGCTGTGCGCCGCCGGCCTGTTTGCACTTCAACACCACGTGGAACGCTTGCGCATCGATCACGCGCATGCGCGGCAGTTGAGCGAAGTTCTGGCAAAGCTGGCATGCGTTGCCGCACTCCGACCCGTCCATACCAATATCGTGATCTTCGACTTGGCCGGTGACTGGACCGCCGCCGCTTTCCTTGCTGCGCTCAAGGCGCGCGGGATTCGCGCATCCGCTTTTGGACCAAAAACCGTGCGTTTTGTGACCCATCTGGATGTTACCGCCGACATGATTGCGCAAGTCTGCGCAGGCTTGCTGACGCTGCCAGCACGGCCTTGATCCTAGCCCGCATATTTCATAAATTGCACGCGCCCTCGCTAGTCTCTTGTTCGCACAAGGACTTTTCCTCCCTCGGCCGTATAGCAGCATACGACGCTCCGTCGGAAAATCCCTCGTGCGAACAATATCCTGCGCGATCATCGCGCGAATTCATGAAACATGCAGGCTAGCCTGCCGGACTTTCATCGCGAGTGCGCCGGAAGTCCGACAGGCTGCTAGAAACCTCAGTTGACCGCTTCCTATCACCTATAACGTGATGATTTTTTTGACTTTTCAGAATTGTGATCAGTTCACCCATTGGGTGAGTCCGCTACGGGACAGATTGCACGGTTCTGGCGAGGCGCGCAGCGTTCCGGGATTATTTCTTGCTCCAAGCGTCGCTTTGGACCCAAAAAAATTGGATGACCACAGTAGTTTGACTCGCACCCGCGGATGACGAAGTAGCCTGCATTGCTCGCCCCCGCTGCTAGACTTCGCTTCTTAACCTATTCGCCGCAAACGCCTGGGAGGCTCTATGCGCATTGGTGTACCGAAAGAAACCAAGACTCTGGAAGGACGTGTCGCCCTGGTGCCAGCGGCATGCGGTGATTTGGTGCGTGCCGGCCACGAGGTCTACATCGAATCCGGCGCGGGCCTGAAGAGTGGCTTTGTGGATGCCGACTTCGTCAAAGTCGGCGTGCAGATCGCCGCAGACGCAGCCGCGTTGTACGAAGTTGGCGAGTTGATCGTCAAGGTCAAAGAACCTATCGCTGGTGATCTGGCCCTGCTGCGCAGTCATCATTTGCTGTTCTGTTATTTGCATTTGGCGCCGCTGCCGGACTTAACGCAGGCGCTGCTAAACATCGGTTTGACCGGTGTTGCGTTCGAGAGCGTTGAGGATGGCTACGGCGGTTTGCCGCTGTTGGCACCGATGAGCATCATCGCCGGTCGCATTGCGGTGCAGGTCGGAACGCATTTGTTGCACCAGCCAGCGGGCGGCAAAGGCAAGCTGCTCGGTGGTTTGCCTTCGGCGGAACGTGGCAAAGTCGTTGTGCTCGGCGCCGGCGCCGCCGGTGGCAATTCCGCAGCCTTGGCCGCCGCGATGGGCGCCAATGTGGTGGTATTTGATAAACGCCCGGATCGCCTCGAACAAATGATGGCTTTGGGCGCCAATGTCACCGCTTTGTATCCCTATGAAAGCTATGTCGCCCGCGAGGTGGCCCATGCCGACCTAGTTGTCGGCGCGGTGTTGGTACCCAGCGCGCGCGCGCCGCGCGTGGTGACCACCGCGATGATCAAATCGATGGAACCGGGCAGCGTGATTGTGGATATCTCCATCGATCAAGGCGGTTGCGTTGAAGGTATTCGTCCCACCAGTTACGCCGACCCGACCTATGTTGAGCACGGCGTGACCCATTTCGCGGTGACCAACATGCCCGGCGCCGTGCCGCAGACTTCGTCACAGGCGATTTCGGCCGCCATCTTGCCGTATGCGCTGCGTTTGGCCAGCGGTCAATGGCGCGATTTTGCGCCGCTGCGCACCGGCATCAATATCGATGGTGGCAAGATCGTCCATCCAGCGCTGCTGTGATTGTTGGTTGTCTGATGGGAACACTTGCTCGCAACAAGTTTTCGACATTCGGCCAAACTGATCGCTAACAAAGTCGCTCCCACAGGCGTATCGCCTTCGTGGGAGCGCGCTTGCACGCGATGCGTTTGGACATTCGGCTCACCTCCCAGTGGTGGCGCAGCCCCTCCGGAAGCGCGCCGGGAGAACAAGCGCGTTTTCCTGACCCTACGAAGCTGATCGCAACACGGTTCTCTCCACCAGACGCCCGCTGTTCTGCATAGAACGGCTAAATGGCGCTCACTACTCGTCGTCTTTCTCGAATAGACTGAACACCTTGCGTGGGAAAGTTCGTGTAAGGGATCAAGACTTCAGATGGCGACCGTGGCAACGTTGAGCTGGCGTGACCGATTCCAAAAGGCCATCCGGGAGAGCGCTTTTGTGCTGCTGGTGCCGGTTGCCGGGTATTTGCTGGTGGCGTTGGCGAGTTTTGATGCCAGCGATCCGGCTTGGTCGCACGCGGGCTCGACGGCGCAAGTGCACAATCTGGGCGGGCGAGCGGGCGCTTGGCTGAGCGATTTATTGCTGTATTTGATTGGCCGTATGGCCTTTTTATTGCCTCTGGTGCTGCTTTGGTACGCGTGGCGCTTTTTGCGCGATCCACTGGACGGCGCGGGCGGAAATCCTCTGGTACCACTAACGCGAATGATCGGCTTGAGTGTCGCCTTGCTAGGTGGCGCCGTTTTGGGCCATGTGCAGATGCACCCAAATAGCCTGCCCGGTGGGTCCGGCGGCGTGTTGGGGAGCTTTTTCGGCGGTTTACTGCTCGATAGCATCGGTCGCGGTAGCACCACCGTGTTCGCGCTGGTGCTGTTTCTGATTGGATCCACCTTTGCGACCGGCGTGTCGTGGTTTCGGGCGATGGATCGAGTCGGCGCAGCCACCTTGCGCCTGATCGCGCGCCTGTTGGTGTGGCGCCAACAGTTTTCCGACTGGCGCGTCGGCCAAAAAGCGCGTGCCGAGCGGGAAGTGGTGCGCAAAGTGGAGACCGTCAAGCGCAAATCGCGTGAGCCCGCGAAGATTGAAAGCATCGCGCCGGCCTTGGAAAAGAGCGAGCGCGCGGAGCGCGAGGTGCAGATTCCGCTATTTCAGAATATGCCATCGGGCGAGCTGCCGCCGTTATCTCTATTGGATGAGCCGCGGGTGACAGGCAAAGGCTATTCGCCAGAAGCGCTGGAAGCGCTGTCGCGTCAAGTGGAACTGAAGCTCAAAGATTTCCGCATCGAAGCGCGCGTCGTCGGAGTTTATCCGGGACCGGTCATTACGCGCTTTGAGCTGGAGCCCGCGCCGGGTGTGCGTGGCAGTCAAATCTCCTCGCTAGACAAGGACATCGCGCGCGGTTTGTCGGTGGTCAGCGTGCGTGTCGTCGATGTGATCCCCGGCAAATCCGTAGTTGGGCTGGAAATACCGAATCAACACCGCGAAATGGTGTTCCTGTCGGAAATCCTGCGCTCCAAAGAGTACGACAAGGCGTCATCGGCACTCACTTTGGCGCTCGGCAAAGATATTGGCGGACGTCCGAGCGTCGTCGATGTCGCCCGCATGCCGCATTTGTTGGTCGCCGGCACCACCGGATCGGGCAAGTCCGTCGCGCTCAACGCGATGATTCTGTCGCTGCTCTACAAGGCCAGCGCCAAAGATGTACGGATGATCATGATTGATCCAAAGATGCTGGAGCTCTCGGTTTATGAGGGCATACCGCATTTGTTGGCGCCAGTAGTCACCGATATGAAGGAAGCGTCCAACGCATTGCGCTGGTGCGTGGCGGAAATGGAGCGCCGCTACAAATTGATGGCCGCGGTGGGCGTGCGCAATTTGGCCGGCTACAACCGCAAAGTGCGTGAAGCGCTAGACGCCGGCCAACCGATTCCAGATCCCTTGTTTAATGTCGCCAAAGCGGCTCCAGGCGAACACCCGAAACCACTCGATACCATGCCGCATATCGTCGTCATCATCGACGAATTCGCCGACATGATGATGGTGGCGCGTAAAAGCGTCGAAGAATTGATCGCGCGGCTCGCCCAAAAAGCGCGCGCCGCTGGCATCCATTTGATTTTGGCAACCCAGCGTCCGTCAGTCGACGTGATTACCGGTTTGATCAAAGCCAATATCCCGACGCGCGTGGCGTTCCAGGTGTCTAGCAAGATCGATTCGCGCACCATTTTGGATCAATCCGGCGCGGAAACCCTGCTTGGTCACGGCGATATGCTCTATTTACCGCCCGGCACCGCCAACACCGAGCGCCTACATGGTGCTTTTGTATCCGACGAAGAAGTTCACCGGGTAGTCAAATATCTGCGCGAAACCCACGGCAAACCGGTTTACTTGGATGGCATTCTCGATGAAACCCAAGAGTTAGGCGATGGTCGCATCGTAGGCGAAACCGGCTTGCTAGAAGAAGCCAATGGCGAAGCCGATGAGTTCTACGATATGGCGGTACGCATCGTCACCGAAACCCGGCGTGCATCGATTTCCGGCGTGCAACGACGCTTAAAGATTGGCTACAACCGCGCCGCCCGTTTAATCGAAGTAATGGAAGCCGCCGGCATCGTCAGCGCCCCCGAACACAACGGCAATCGTTCGGTTTTAGCGCCGGCGCCGCCGAAGGATTGAACCTAG
>CAZLSB010000273.1:0-5389 GCA_964561825.1 uncultured Xanthomonas sp. | reverse complement strand
TTCAACCACTGCGCCCACTTTTCCACACATCGCGCGCTTGCAAATAGCTGTAGGTGGCTTGTGCACCTAGAAATCCGAACGGCCGCCAGGTCCGCGTGAGCCCGAAGGTTTGAAAGCGCCGCCAGCTGTCATCGCCGCTAGCAATGGCTTGCGCCAAAATTTCACCGGCAACGGTCGTGGTGGCGACTCCGTGGCCTCCAAAGGCTTGCGCATGCCACAAGCCTGGTTGCGACTGCCCAATTTGTGGCATTTCGTGGCGCGCATAACTCATCAAACCGCTCCAGGCGTAGTCGATGCGGACCTCACCCAATTGCGGATAAACCCGCGCGATATCGCGTTTCAGCAGGAGTGCTACCGCCGATGGTGAGCGATTGAGAATCGAAATTCGACCACCCCACAATAGACGTGTGTCGCTCAATGCCCGGTAATAGTCGAAGGCAAAACGCGTGTCGTAGACCGCAGCGCGGGTGCGAATAGCACCCTGCAAGCGCGCGCCCAGCGGCTCGGTGACCGCGACATAGGTGGCGATCGGCAGCATCGCGCGCTGCAGCGCCGGTATCAATCCGTGCAGATAGCCGCCGCCGGCGACAACCACTTGCTCGGCGTCCACGTTGCCCTGCGCGGTATGGACCCGCCAGCCGCCCGCCTGTCGCCCTATGGAAATGACGGGACTCTGGGCGTACACGCGCACGCCCAACTGCTGGGCCGCCCGCGCCAATCCCAGCGCCAAATTCAACGGATGTACATGAAATGCGTCGGCTTCGAACAAGGCGCCGTGATAACGCGAGGTGTGCAACTGCGTGCGCAGCTCGGCGGCATCGATTGAAGTCCATTCGCTGCCATAGTGTTTTTCCAACAGCTGTCGCCGGCGCTCCAACAGCGACGGGTCAGCAAACCAATTGGCCCAGATGACACCGGCGTCCACTGGATCGCAGTCAATGGCATAGCGATCAATACGCGCGCGAATCGAATGCACTGCACTGCGCGTCAATTCATACATCCAACGCGCTTCGGAGGGTCCGAGCTTTTGCAAAAGTAATTCTTCATCGAGCGAATAACCGGCAAAGACAAAACCACCGTTGCGCCCACTGGCGCCAAAACCGATCGCCAGGGATTCCAACAGCAGCACATCACTGACACCGCGCTCCGCCAAACCCAAAGCAGTAGCCAATCCCGCATACCCGCCGCCGATCACCACCACCCGCGCGCGCGCCTGCCCGCTGTGCACAGGGTGATCAGAAGGCTCGCGCCGCGTGGCGGCGTAATAGGTGTCTGGATACATGCGGTGAGCATACGCTGGCTGTAGTTTTTGTAGCGCAGAGCTTGCTCGGCTCGGGTGCGAGCCAAACTGATGTGGTCACCCAGGCTTCGGTGGGTTCGATCTGTGATCGAACGCTTCTCACTCACCATGCGGGAGAAGCGCGCAGCGCCGCCCCACCAGAATCCGCATCACCGCATCAGTTTGACTTGCGCCTACCGATTGCAAAGCGGACCAAAGCTGCGAACACTGCGCTGGCGGATGGACTGTCAGTGCGTTGAACCGCGCACCTACTCAACATCATCCAAGGTCGGTTCGCGCCATCCGTCTGGCTTTTCGACCAAATCAAAATCAATCTGCACACCTTCCAACGACACCAAAGCGTGCACGCCGATGCCAAGTAGCACTTCTGGTCTGCCAAAACCGGCGCCTTCCCGTCGATATAGATGCAGCAAACGCGTGTCTGGATCGAACAACCAGTATTCACGCACGCCAGCGGCTTCGTACAGGCGACGCTTGCCGATGTGGTCGCGACTACTGGTACTTGGGCTGGTCACTTCCAGCACAAAATCCGGCGCGCCCAGCAAGCTGCGCTCGCGCTCCTTGCTGCGGTCACACACCACACATACGTCTGGTTGCAATACGTTGCGCTCTTCACCCTCAACTTCGCTGGCCTTGGGTAGTCGCACGTCGAAAGGCGCAACATAGGGGCGGCAAGCTTTGCCAAGCAATTGATTATAAAGCTGCGCAGCGACAGACAAGACCGTCGCTTGATGCAGTCTGCCCGGTCCGGCCATAGCTAAAGCCAAGCCATCAATCAATTCCAAACGCGGACTAGCGGGCAGCGCCAGATAGTCGCGATAGGTCAACGCGGCTGCAGTGGGGTAGACCCGCGCCATCGTCATTTCGCTCCGCACTTGCGAGTCGTCAGTGTAACGCGTCCGGCGCTTAGTGCAGCGCGACCAGAAAAGTAGCGGTGCGCAATGCACGGCCATGCTGAACAGCGTAGCCTCAGCGGCAGGAGGATTCGATTCATGCGAATGAAGGAGATACTAGCGATCGGCTATCTCTGGCTGCTGCTGGCACTGTGCTGCGCAGGGACGCCAGCGTTAGCTGATTCCGTGCTGACGGGCAGTCCGCCGTATGTGCGAATGGTTCCAGAAGAAAATGCTGATCTGCAGAATTTTGCCGTAGCGCAGGACTCCACCGGCTTAGTGTTTGTCGGCAATGGCAGCGGCGTTCTGGAATATGACGGCGAACTCTGGACACTGATCACGCTCGACAATCGCGAAATGGTGCGCTCATTGGCCATTGCTGACGACGATCGCGTGTATGTCGGTGGATATAACGCGATGGGCTATCTGCAGCGCGACGCCAGCGGCCGCGCGCGGTTTGTTGATTTGACCGCCAAATTCACGCCATTCATTGGCCAGCGTGAGTTCGCCGACATCTGGGATACCTTGGTCACGCCGGAAGGCGTCTATTTTCGTGCGCTGCGTGATCTGTTTTTCTGGGATCCAAAGACCGATCGACGTTTGCATTGGCATCACGAACAGCGCTTCGGCACGATTGCTTACTTTCAGTCGCAAACGCTGGTCCAGTTTCGCGATGAAGGCATGCGCCAACGCGTCGGTGATGAGTGGGTGGCGTTGCCCGGCACCAATCACTTGCGCAATCTGATTTACGCGCTGGTGCCACTGCGCGACGGCGGTTTGTTGACCGCGGGTGTGGATGGCGATTGGTGGCGACTGCAAGATGGGCCGCCGCGTCCAGTGGACATGCCGGCCAGCCTGCCGCCGTCGTCCCATTTCGAACATGTGCTGGCATTGACCGACGGAAGTTTGGCCTTAGCGTCGCGCGATGGCTCGCTGTACATCGTCGATCCACAGCGGCAAGGTGAACGCCACTTCAAGCTAGATTCCGGTTTTCTTTCAGGCATTCATCGAACGATCGACGGCGGTTTTGTGGTTGCCGGCGATCAAGCGATTTACCACATCACTTGGCCTTCTGCTTGGAGCATGTTGGGTGCTGAACAGGGTGCAGAAGGCTCGTTGGAGAGATTGGCACGCTGGAATGAGCGGGAATACCTGATCAGTAGTAGTGGAATTTCGATGATCATTCCACACGCTGGCTCGCCGCCGACTTTGCAAGCGCAGCCCTGGGGTGAACTATTGGCGCACGATTTAATCGAGATCGACTCTAGCCGTGCGCTGATTGCTCAAAGTTTTAAGCTTTTGCTGCTCGAAGACGGCCGCACGCAGGAAATCAGTCCGGAGTTAGTTTATCCGCGGCAGTTTTTTGCATCCCAATGGCGAGCGGGTCGAATTTACATCGGCAGCGAAAATGGCCTGCGCTTTGTCGACCTAGTGGATGGTGCGCTGCGATTGTCGCCACTCGCCAACAATGGCCTGGAAATGACCGTTGACGGCGTGGTCGAGTTGTCGGCGGATGAACTTTGGTTCGGCACGGTACGCCACGGTTTGTGGCAAGTTTTCTTCGATCAAACCGGCGGCATTCGTGAACAGCGTCGCTGGGGCAGCCAAGATGGCCTGACGCTGGGAATAATCCCGAGTGCCACGGTGGCCAGACAGGCTGACGGGGCTTTAATCGTTGCCACCCATGCGGGCTTGTTCACGCGCAGCGCTGATCGTTTTGTGGCTAGCGATCAGAACGGACTAGCTACGCTGCGGCAGCCCGAAGAACTGCTGTACTTGGTGCTGGCTGAGCAAGCTGATCAATGGGCCTATAGCAACCGGCGTGTGCTGCATCGCCCAGCTGGCGGTCAATGGCAGGAGGCGCCATTGCGTCAGCTTTTGCGTGGCTCCGTGCTGACGCACAGCCTTGATTCAACCGGTCAGATGCGCTTTGTTGCCAGCCAATCCCTGCTGCTACACCAAGCTATAAAGGCGCCAGCGGACGCGGCTGCGCCCAGAGTTTTGTTGCGAGCGGTGACACGTGTGCGCAGTGATGGTACCCGCGAGCCCTTGGCTTTACAGCGTGATCAATCGCCCAGCTTGACGGCGGGTGATTACACCATCCAGTTCCAATTTGCGTTGCCCGATCTGACTGAAGGTCGCGGCCACCAGTATCAAGCCCGCTTGCTCGGTTATGAAGCGTTTTGGTCAGAATGGGCGAATACCCGAGCTTTCGGTTACTCGCGCCTGCGGCCGGGCAATTACCAATTCCAGCTGCGTGCGCGTGACGGCGCAAGGCGCATCAGTGAGATCGAAGCCTACCCACTGCAGATCCTTGCACCTTGGTATGCGCGCTGGTGGGCATGGTCGCTGTGGATGGTGCTGGCTTTGGCAATGATCGTGGTCCTGGTGCAGCTGATGATTAGACGCCGAGTCACCACATTGGCGGCACAAACGCAGATGCTGGAGGGCATGATCGCGCAGCGCACTCGCGATCTGGCGACTGCCAACGCCCAGCTCGAAGCCATGGCGCACTTGGACGGATTGACCGGAATCAGCAATCGACGGCGTTTGGATCACTACCTGAACGCGCTGTGGACCGGTGATCAGCCGCGCCAGCTATCTTTATTAGCCATCGACGTGGATCACTTCAAAAAGTACAACGATAGCCACGGTCATTTGGCGGGTGATCAAATGCTTAAGGAACTGGTGCAACGCTTGGCGCGCTGTTTGCGCAGCCCGGACGACTTATTGGCGCGTTTTGGGGGTGAGGAATTCGTCGTGGTGCTGCCCGGCGCCGACCTTGCCACCGCCCACGGCATAGCCGAAAAGATGCGCTGGGCGGTCGAAACCGCCGAACTGGGCAGCACCATTTCGATAGGTATTGCCAGTCGCCGCGCCGGCGACGGCAAACTGGCCGATCTGCTGCATGCCGCCGACCTTGCGCTATATACCGCCAAACGCAATGGACGCAACCGCATTGCGCTGGAAGCGCTGGGTTAGCTGCTGACCAGATTGTCGCAAGCTTCGATGCGCAGCCCAAGTCGGATACCTTGAGCCTGCGAACCGCATGGATCGCCAAACCCATTGCCATGAGGTTGCCGTGCTTGATCCGTCATTTCAATCGATGCGGTTTGTGCCTCATCGCATGCTACGCGTGCTCACTCAAGTCAGTTTTCCGCATCAATGGGCCAAGCCGTCAAGCGGACAAACTAAT
>CAZLSB010000272.1:0-5394 GCA_964561825.1 uncultured Xanthomonas sp. | reverse complement strand
TCGCCAAAAGGACTTCCGGCGCACTCGCGAGGAAAGTCCGACAGGCTGCTAGGGCTGCTAGGGCCTTGGGTTGCAGTGGTGTTGAAAAAAAGGGTTGGTGGATGGGGAAAAAAGTCACAGCGGCTGCGACCACTCGCGGGCGAGTTCTTCCATGCGCAGCAACACGCGCTCGCGCTGTTCAGCTGGCACTGCGTTGCAACCAAAAAACTCGCTCCAAAACAGACCCTCGGCAGCGAGGCGCAAAATCGACCGCAAAATTTCGCGATCGTCCCAAGTGCGCAGAGCGCATTCGGCCGCATGGTGACGGCGGATCGGATCAAGCAAGCTGGGATCGTGCGCCACGGCGCTTAACATGCCCGCTACAAAGCGCCGTCGATGGCTGTCTGGCGTGCTCCAGATGCGCATCTGTGCGATTAACTCGGCGCCTGGTTGGTCGGAAAACTCGCTGCGCTGCCGCGCTTCTTCATCGCGACCCTGGGCCAAATCGCGCTCAATCAGCGCACGCAGCAAATCATCCTTGGTCGCAAAATGGTAGGTAATACCGCCGCGCGAAACGCCGCTTTCCTGCACCAGTTCTTCATAAGTCAAATTGGCGGCGCCGCGGTCTTTGACAATCCGTTCAGCGGCGTCAAGCACTCTACAGCGTGCTTTTGGTGGTCTGGTCATCGCATTTCTATACAGAACGTTTTGTATAGAAATACTATCGCGGCACTTGTAACCGGTGCAAGACGGCCGAAAGTCACGCCTCGCTCGTCAAAGACAAACGCGCCCGCAGCGCGCGTCTCGGGGTATGCTCAAACGCACATTCGGCGGTAGACAAGGGTGGTGCCATGTCAGATCGATGGGTGAATAGCGTCATGCTTACCGTGGGCCTGCTGCTGAGTAGCGCGGTTTTTGCCGATGAAATCCGAATCCGCGCCGATCCCTGGCTACCCTACAGTGGTGGATCAGACATGCGTCCGGCGGGGTACATGGTGGAAATGGCGCAAGCCATCGCCAAAGCAAACGGCCACACCATCGAATACCGCACCCTGCCGTGGGCCAATGCACTGGAACTGGTGCGCGCCGGATCAGCCGATTGTGTGGTCGGCGCGTACAAATCGGACGCCGAAGGCTTCGAATTCCCGGCTGGCGGCTGGGGCCCATCGGGAAACCTGTTCTGGGGCCTAGCTGAAACCACTTGGCGCTATACCGGGCCGGCCAGCCTTGCTGACGTGCGCATTGGCGTGATTGAGGAATATAGCTACGGCGACGAACTCGACGCCTACATTGAGCAGCATGCGGGCGACACCGCACGTATTGAAGTGGTGCCCGCTGTTGGCCGTGGCATCGTGCGTTTGATGGCGCGCCTGATTGGCAAGCGCATCGTCGCATTTGTGGAAGACCAAAGCGTGCTGGCCTATGCCGTTGAACAAGCGCAAATGGACCCGGCACGCATCATTTCGCTCGGCCAAGCCGGTGAAGTGGAGCCGGTGTATATCGCCTGCACACCGGCCCATCCCCGTGGTCGCACCTACGCGGATATGTTCGACCAAGGCATCGCGGAGCTGCGTAAATCCGGCAAGCTCAAGCAAATTCTGGACGCCTACAACCTGAAGGATTGGGAAAGTTAATCGCCGGGCAAGCGTGCAGTGCTCGCGTTAGTCTTAGCGCCTGCTCCCAGCGCGCCCTTGCCATGTCTACGCTCTATTTGATCGACGGCTCCAGCTTTTTGTACCGAGCCTTTCATGCCCTACCGCCGCTGAGCAATTCCGCTGGTGAGCCGACTGGTGCGCTGTTTGGCGTGGTCAATATGATCCGCAAAGTGTTGAGCGAGAAACCCGAATACCTCGCCTTTGTATTCGATGCGTCTGGACCGACCTTCCGCGACCATTTGGACACCCAGTACAAGGCCAATCGACCGGCGATGCCCGAAGACCTGCGTTTGCAGATCGAGCCGCTACTGAAAATCGTCGAGGCGATGGGCGTGCCGATTCTGCGCGAGCCGGGGGTGGAGGCCGATGACGTGATCGGTACGCTGGCCAAACAAGGTTTAGCCGCCGGCATGAACGTGGTGATCTCGACCGGCGATAAAGATCTGACGCAGTTGGTGGAACCGGGCATCGTTTGGCTCAATACGATGAGCGGCGAGCGTTTGGATCGTGCCGGGGTTGAATTGAAGTTTGGCGTGCCTCCCGAACGCATCATCGACTTTCTGGCCTTGATGGGTGATGCGGTTGATAACGTGCCCGGTGTGGACAAATGCGGCCCAAAAACCGCCGCCAAATGGCTGGCGCAATACGGTACGCTGGAAAATGTGATTGCCCATGCTGGCGAATTCACCGGCAAATTGGGTGAAAATCTGCGCGCTACCGTGCCGCGGCTGCCATTAAATCGGCAACTGGTTACCGTCAAAACCGATTGCGTTCTGCCGGTTACACTTGACGCACTGAAACTCATCGGTCCACAGGTTGAAGACTTAAAACTGCTGTTTGCGCGCTACGGCTTCAAACAAGCGCTGGCCGAATTGGGTGGCGCGCCGCCGCCGCCGCCGCCACCCAGCGCTGAAGACATCGCGGCCTTGCCGCCCGCGCCGGCGCAGATTCGCCATGAACTGGTGACTACGAAGGAGGAATTCGATCGCTGGATTGCCGCGCTGAGCGCTGCGCCGTTATTTGCTTTTGATACCGAAACCACCAGTATCGATGCGCAACGGGCGCACTTGGTCGGCGTGTCCTTTGCGATTGAGCCCGGCCACGCCGCGTACGTTCCGGTCGGCCACGATTATCCAGGTACACCCAAACAATTGCCGCTAGCTCTGGTATTGGCGGCGCTAAAACCGCTGCTGGAAGATCCCAAGCGCGCAAAAATTGCGCAGCACGGCAAATACGATCTAAATGTATTGGCGCGTTATGACATAAACATCGCCGGTTTTGCCTTCGATACGATGCTGGAATCCTATGTGTGGAACTCCACCGCCAGCTTGCACAATATGGATGCGCTGGCGAAAAAATACTTAGGTGTTAAAACCATTCATTACGAAGATGTCGCCGGCAAAGGCGCGCGGCAAATCAGTTTCTCGCAAGTCGGTTTAGACGAAGCCGCCGCTTACGCCGCCGAAGACGCCGATATCACGCTGCGTTTGCATCAAGCGCTGTGGCCGAAACTGCAAGCGGTGCCCGCGTTAGAACGGGTGTTTCGCGACATCGAAATGCCGCTGGCGCCGGTGCTGGCGCGCATGGAACGGACCGGTGTGCTGATTGACGCGGCCTTGTTGCGCACGCAGAGCAGCGAACTGGGCCACGCGATGCTTAAATTGCAGAAAGAGGTGCACGCCTTGGCTGGGCATCCGTTTAGCCTAGATTCGCCCAAACAACTGGCACAGGTTCTGTTTGAAGAACGTGGTCTACCCATTAAACAACGCACACCGGGCGGGCTGCCCTCAACCAATGAAGACGCTTTGGAAGAACTTGCAGAAACCGATGAAATGCCACGCAAGATTCTCGATTACCGCTCGCTGGCCAAGCTGAAAGGCACCTACACCGATAAACTGCCCGAATTGATCAATCCACACAGCGGCCGGGTGCACAGCAGTTTTCACCAAGCGGTTGCGGCGACGGGTCGATTGTCATCGTCTGATCCCAATCTACAAAACATCCCAATTCGCACGCCGGAAGGCCGGCGGATCAGACAAGCCTTTGTCGCGCCGCAGGGCTGGTTGTTATTGGCCGCCGATTATTCGCAGATCGAATTACGCATCATGGCGCATTTGTCCGCCGATGCCGGTTTGACGCGCGCCTTCCAACTAGGACAAGATATTCATCGCGCGACCGCCGCCGAAGTATTTGGCAAAACGCCAGATGAAGTCAGCAGCAATGAACGACGCGCCGCTAAAGCCATTAATTTCGGATTAATTTATGGCATGAGCGCATTCGGCTTAGGCAAACAACTGAGTATCGGCCGCGGTCAAGCGCAAGATTATGTCGATTTGTATTTCTCACGATATCCAGGCGTGCGTCGTTATATGGAATCCACCCGCCACAAAGCGCGCGAAGACGGTTATGTAGAAACCGTGTTTGGCCGCCGCCTGTATTTGCCGGACATTCGCGCCAAAAGTTACGCAACGCGCCAAGGCGCAGAGCGTGCCGCGATTAACGCGCCAATGCAAGGCACCGCCGCCGACATCATCAAGCGCGCAATGATCGAACTAGACCACTGGTTAGCGCCACACCCGGATGAAATCCGCATGTTGATGCAAGTACACGATGAATTAGTTTTCGAAATTCGCGAAGATCGTCTATCCCATTATCGCGACGGCATCGCCCAACGCATGTCCGACGCTGCGCAATTGGCCGTGCCGCTGATCGTCGATGTCGGCATCGGCGCCAATTGGGATGAGGCGCATTGAGCGACTCTTGCACCTAACAACTCTGGCCCCAAATCATCGGGACCTAGCCATCTCTTGGGGCCTTTGATGACCGACTCTCTGCAAATCATTTGCCCAAGCTGTCAGGCGAAAAATCGGGTGCCGATAGCGCGGCTCCAAGCGCAGCCGGTGTGCGGACGCTGCAAGGCCGCGTTGTTTCAGGGACATCCCGTGGCGGTCGATAGCGCCGGCCTCAAGCGGCTGATTGAGCACAGCGAGCAGCCGGTTTTGGTGGACTTTTGGGCGCCCTGGTGTGGGCCTTGTGTGTCGATGGCGCCGCAACTGATTGCCGCAACGGCGCGCCTAGAACCGCAGGTGCGCGTGGCTAAAATTGATATCCAGGCGCAACAGGATATTGGCGCCGAGTTTGGCATTCAGAGTATCCCAACCTTGGCGCTATTCCACGGCGGCCAAGAAGTGACGCGCCATTCGGGAGCAATGGGCGCGATGGACATCGTGCGCTTGGTTGCCGAAGCGCTGCGTTAGCGTAGCGCTGAACGGGCCTTGAGCCTCACCGCATAGTTTGCGCCGTGGTGGGTTCGACCTGCGCTTCATCGGTCAAACGCGTCTGGCCGCGGAACTGCGCAAGCGTCTGCCCAGCGTCGATGTTTCGCGCCAAGATCAATCGACGATTTCCTCTTTGTGCATTCGACCGTTGATAAAGATTAAGCGCCGATCCAAGGTATTCGAGCCCAAATCGTAAATCCATTCATCGATTTCTATTTCAATGGCCACTGCCTCGTTGAGATTATTTCGGCGATAAATGGTCTCGAAACGGCGGCTGCTATCGTCCGGCGCGCCGCAACGCTTGCGCACTTCATGACGGGTCATGCCTTCAAATACCAAATTGTTTCCACAGCGCATGGCGTCGGCGCTCATGGGCGTTAAGGCCAGGGCAGCAGCGGTGAGTGAGACGAAATAGCGCATCGGTAATCCTAGAAACCTCAGTTGGACGGGGTAGAGTGTGCGGTTATGGGGTGAAAGCCGGC
>CAZLSB010000271.1:0-5404 GCA_964561825.1 uncultured Xanthomonas sp. | reverse complement strand
GCACGTACTGCGCCTGGGTGCCGTCGATTAGATTGCCGAATCGCCAGCCAGCCGTAGCTTTGTAGCCGTGGGCGCCACAGCGCCCGCTGCTGATCAGGTAGCTGCCGTCTTGCGAGGCGACGCCGTCTTGGGCGGCATAGGAGTTGAAATTTGGGCAGATCGCGCCGGCGATGACGCGCTGACCTTCCTGGTAGCCGCTGACTGCGCTGCCGAGCTTCTCGATCACACCCACCGGCTCGTGGCCAATGGTCAGGCCTTTGGCGACCGGATATTCACCCTTGAGGATGTGGATATCGGTGCCGCAAATCGTCGTGGTTGTGATGCGGATCAGGGCGTCATTGGGGCCAACATCAGGAATGGCTTTGTCTGCCAGTTCGATGCGTCCGCGCTCAATGAATACCGCGGCTTTCATCATAGTCATGTCGGAACCCTCCATTGGAATCAGCCATGAGATTGGCTTTGCACCAATCTGCTGGTCTGTGCGGTAGCCGGCCTAAAAAGGGCGCGCGGTCAGGGCTTCGGTTTGTCTGCGCCAAATTGGCACCGACAGCGGCTCGAAATGACCGCCACCGCGCACCTTCGCCCACGCACAAAAAAGCCCGGCTTGCGCCGGGCTTTTATTTAACTAAATCAACAACGTTGATCAGAAGCGATAGTTGACTGCCACGTTGTAACGGCGGCCTAAGGGATCGGCGCCGATGAACGCATCATAGTACGGATAGCCGGTGAAGCTATTGTCTTTACGATACTGGTTGTCGGTCAGGTTGATCACGGTCAGCGTAGCGTTGATGTTCTCGCCGAACTTCTTGCCAACCGTCAGGTTGTACAGCATGTACGGTGGCAAACGACGCGGATAGGTACCACCCGCGAGGTTGGTACCGTCTACACCGGCGAAGCTGCCGTTGCTACCCAGACGGGTGCCAAACAAGGTGGTGGACCAATCGCCATAAGTCCAGCCCAAGGATCCGCGCATGCGGCTGCGCTGATCGTTGGTCAATGGATTGTTGCGGAAGTCGACCAAATTGTCCGTATCGTTTTCTCTGTACTTGTTGCTCAACACCAACGAGTAGGCCAAGTCCAAGTTAAACGTGCCGATCGAATCGGTTTCGACGCGATAACGATAGGTGGCGTCGATGCCATCGGTATCGGTCAGTGCCGCGTTGATGTAAGCCGAATTGATGGCGCTGACACGCTGATCAAGTGCAGTGCCTGGGGCCGGTGGCAAACGGGTGATCAATGCCAGGACGTTTTGGCAGAACGTGGAATCCAGTGCGTTCGCGAACGGCGTGCCATCCCGGTTGACGCCCAATCGGCAGTTGGCTTCGTTGAGCAAAATGGTGGCATTGCTCAACTGCAGTGCCTGATCTTCCAACTTGATGCGGTAATAATCGATCGAAAACGACATTTGGTCGGTGATGTCATACACAAAACCCGCCGTGAAGGACTCGCCTTTTTCTTCTTCGAGCAAGGGATTGCCGGCCACACGCGTCTGCGCCGAATACAGCGTTGGGTCGCCCGAGACATTACATTGCGCACGTGTACGCACTCCCGTTGTCAAACCCAAACCGATGCCTGAACGGCAGGCGTATTCGTCAAGAACGGTGGAGAATGACGCCGCACCTTCCGCGAACACCAACTGCATATCCGGCGCGCGGAAGCTGGTGGCATACGATGCGCGCAGCAACAGCGAATCGACCGGTCGGTATTCCAAACCCATGTTGTAGGTGAAGGCATCGTCGACCGCGGTGGTGTCATCGTACTTGTCATAACGGCCAGCTATATTGAAAGTCAGCGTTTCCAGCAATGGCACGCGGAATTCGGTGCCCACTGCATAACGACTACGTTCACCATCGGTGCGCCCTGAACTGGTCAGGTTGTAAATGGTGCCAGCGTCTAGCGGTCGCAATTGGTTGGTGCGTGGATCACTTTCCAGCAAGAAGGTTTGTCGGCCGGCTTCTAACACGCCGGCAAAACCTACATTGCCTGCACCGAACTCAAACAAATCACCGGAAACGGTGAAGTTGAAGTTTGACGAGCCGGTTTCGCTGAGGTTGACGACGCGGGTGGAAATGGATTGATAGATTTCTGGCGTCAGCGGCGTGTTCCAACGGGTACGATTCAGCGCGTAGATCGGATTGATGCCGGCGGCGCCCGGCACGCTGCCACCAAAGCCTAACAATGGGCCGAGGAAATAATCATGCACGGCTTGCGCGAGCAAGCGCGGCCGATCGGCACTGTATTCGTAATCAGAATGCGCAATGCTCGCTTCCCAATCGAAGTTTTCGCCCAATGTGCCATTCAGGCCGACGTGCAGATCGTAGGTTTTTTCGTCGTACAGGGTAGTCGCGGCGGCAGCGCTGCCTATTTCAAAGGGATTGAAAACGCGTTGCAATTGCACTAGAGCCCCAACCTGTGGGTCGAAATACGTCGAAACTTGCGCGCCGTTGCGGTTCAGAAGGAAGCGATCTCCGCTGGTGCCCCAAAATTCGGTGCCACCGCTGGATGCGGCTTCTTGGTCGTAGTAGGTAAAGCCGCCAAACAGCTGCAGACTTTCAGTCAAATCAAAGGTGCCGTAGCCGTAGAGTGAGTACGACTCTTGTGCGTTGTTGATTGAGCGCGAACTCGGCTGCGTGAAGCTGCCGCAGTAGGTGCCGCGCTGAGGGGTGGTCACCGTGGTGTAGCCAAATTGGTCGCAAACCGCTTGCCCAGGGTAATAGGCGTTGGTGCCCAGGGCTTGCCCGGGTTGCGCATTCGAAATGCGGATGTTGATCAACGATAACGCTGGATTAGTGAAATTGGGGCCCAGCGGACCGCGCCGCGTATCAGCCAGGAATTCGCGCTCTGCGGCGAACACCGGATCAATCTTGCCGTATTGCAATGCGTAGGTTGCGCTCCAACGATCGCCCGAGGCGCCGCCACCAAATTCCAGATTGTAGCTATCACCACCGCCTTCAGCCGTGGTGCCGTAACGGCCGGTGAGGAAGTTGCCTTCATAGTTTTCGCGGGTCACGATGTTGACCACGCCGGCCACCGCGTCCGAACCATAAATGGCCGAAGCGCCGCCGGTTAAAACTTCAATTCGTTCGATGATCGACGATGGAATAGCACGCACGTTGACCACGTTGTTGTCGCGGTTATACGGCTGCGGGTATTGCGCGGGACGCCGACCATTAATCAGGGTTAAGGTGTAACCGGGCCCAAGGTTACGCAAATTGACAACCTGGGCATTGGGCGAGAAACCAGTGACAGCCAGATCGCCAGTAAATGAGCTGGTGGTGTTCTGCGTCAAGGTCTGCAGTGCGTCGGCCACCGTGGTAAAACCTTCCCGCTCAAAATCTTCGCGTGAAATGACCACAACCGGCGCTGGGCCTTCGGTTTCGGCGCGTTTGATGCGTGATCCAACAATATTGACTGCCTCAAACTCTTGTTCAGTCTTTGCTTTCGCGTCTTCGTCTTCTTTTTCTTTGTCGGTTTGCGCGAAAGCCAAGGTGACTAACGGCAGGGTCAACGCGAACGCCAGCGACTGCGTTAGCAGGGACTTGCGATACCGGGATTTTGGTTCGGTGTTCATGGGTTCACCTTAGGTTTGGATCTTTAGGTTCTTTTTGAGTAAGTGACTGGCCAGGATCGTCTGTGACCGTTACGAGTCCAACCCGAAACGGAACGCGGCATCGCACTTAACGCGAACATAACAGAAGCTTCAGCCGCGGTACATTCCGGAATGTCGACAAGTTTGACGACGCCGCGATGGTGCCGTGCTTCTTAATCGATGTCAACGAAGGTCTTCGTAGGGCGCGACCGATGTCCGGCACGCATTGGCGCGATTCCTTGCGTTTGTTGGTCAAGCTGCGGCGCAGAGGGTTGAGGCCGACGCAATTGCATGGGTACATGGAGAGCGCAGCGCTAGGCAACCTATCTCGCCAGAGATGCGCGATACTTTTGCGGCAATGAGGATCCTTTGATGAAAAACCGATCTGCCATTTTTGTGATTGCCGCGCTGCTCATAGCTGCTGCCGTAGGCTTGCTGCGCCTATCGGATAAGACCGTCACCGACATGCCCGTCACCGACATGCCCGCCACCGACATGCCCGCCACTAGCGATCCGCCAGCAGCAGATTCCGTTCCTGCGGCTGAAACACCCGCGGCCGACATGGAGGATCTCAATGTATCTATGCCGCCCATGGAGGTTTACGCCGCGGCTTGCTTTCGCGATATGCGGCTACGCAATCCGCGCGGCCGTATTCTCAGCCTGACCGCCAATCGACTGGCAGATCGTTGCGCGGTAATCGTGGAGACCAATGAGCGCAGCGGCCGATGGATGTTCGACTGGCGTGATTATAACCGCGGCTTCATCCACGAGGGCGAACTGCGCTGGCCAGACGTTTGGCCGGTTGGGGTTCCACAGCAGGGCATAGAAGACGTGGAGGCATTCGCGGAAGGTGCGGTGGCCTTGATGGCAGACGCGCGATCCAGTTGGCCAGACGTACCCCACGCCGAATGGTTGTATGAAATCCACTGGTTGCCCGCGCCCTTTTCCAGACCTTTGGTGTTCATCAGTCTTGCTGATCGTCGGTCAGACGCCGCGCCATACGCGAGCCTGGATCTCATATTCGACGGCCAGCAAGTCCTTGCCGGAGAAACGGCGGAGCAAGCGAAGGGTCTGTATCCGGTGACGCGTTTCGAGTTACGCGAAGACCATAACTTCAAGGGCCCAATCTACGAATCCACTGCATTGGCAGAAGCCGCGACCTCGCTGGAAACGGCGGATGTCGGCTTGCCGACACACCCACTGGCCGAAACGGCCGAACAATGCGTGGCCTTGCTGCGATCGGTCCTGCTCGGTAGGCGTGTTTTGCGGGTTTCAATGAACGCACTAGAGTGCTTTATGGTGTTCGAGAATCCAAATACGCGGGATGACTACTATTTGATTTCGGCACGTGGGCCGCAGGATTATACCGAGCTGAAGAGCTTGCTGCTGCCCACAACGCCAGCGGCAAATTTGCTGTTGGATCGCGGCAGATTGAGCGCAGCACGGGTGCGTGAGCGGCTCGATCAAGCACAAAAGGCGGGCGGCGAAACTTGGGAGATTAAGCGCCTAGCGATCGCGTTTGCCGACGGCGATATGGTTTGGCAGTTTGACGGCCCGCTGGGTGCAGAACGGATGCAAGTGTATTTGAACGAAGCTGGCGCATTGATCGAGCAGCCGACGGAGTTTCCGCTGAGCGCCCACGAGCTAGATCAGGGATTTGCGCCGACTACGCCAGTGTTGCCCTTCGTGAATTAGCGCTTGGCCGGCGCCAGCGGGTGCGAATCAAACTGATGTGGGCCGTCAGGCGACGTCATCGCGAAGCCTGCCCGGCGCTGACCACCACGCACTCGGAAGGGCTCATGGGCAGGATTAACT
>CAZLSB010000270.1:0-5415 GCA_964561825.1 uncultured Xanthomonas sp. | reverse complement strand
GCTTTCACCCCCCATAACCGCACACTCTACCCCGTCCAACTGAGGTTTCTAGGATGATGGGCTTTCGTAGAGCTCGCTCGGCTTGGCTTGCGGGATGTGAGCGGCGCTTACTCAAACGATGCTACTAAACCACCGATCCACCCGCGCATCGACTGCGTCGCGTTCGCAGGCATTAAGGTGCGCGAATTCGTTGGTACGGCTGCAATATCGATAGTCGCGCGCCCATTCGCGGTGCTGGCTTGCTAATGTGGTAATCGCATCAACGATGTATTGGGCCTCGCTATTCGTCATGGTTGGATGCAGCGAAAGGCGCACCCAGCCTGGTTTGTCGCTCAAGATACCCGCACTGATTTGATCGGTAATCGATTTAGAATGATCAATGCTGACCTGCAATAAATAATGACCATAGGTGCCAGCGCAAGAACAACCACCGCGCACCTGGATGCCATACCGATCATTCAAAAGCTTAACTGCTAAATTGTAGTGCAAGTCAGCGATATAAAAGGAAATACAGCCGATGCGTTCGGGTTGATTCGCGGCTAGGATACGCAATCCTGAAATCGCGTTCAATTGTGGCCAAACCAGATCCAATAACTCACGCTCACGCGAGATAATCTGCGCTACACCCATCGCGTCTTTGAGCTGAATCGCCAGCGCGGTGCGAATGGTTTGCAGGAATCCGGGTGTGCCGCCGTCTTCACGCGCCTCCACGTCATCGACATACTTATGTTGACCCCAAGGATTGGTCCAATCCACCGTGCCGCCGCCGGGATTGTCTGGAATACGGTTGCGGTATAAACGTTTGTTGAAAATCAATATGCCACTGCTGCCGGGTCCGCCCAGAAACTTATGTGGTGAGAAATAAATGGCATCCAGATACGCTTCTGGTCGATCGGCCGGATGCATGTCGATATCGATATAAGGCGCAGACGCGGCGAAATCGACAAAGCACAAGCCACCGGCGCGATGCATGCGTTCAGCAATATCGTAATACGGGGTAATAATGCCGGTGACATTTGAGCAACTGGTCACGCTGGCCAATTTAATCGGTCGCGCGCGATACTCGTCGAGTAATCGATCCAGGCCTTGTAAATCGACCAAACCCTCAGGTGTGGCGGGGATGACCTGCACCTCGCAAATCGTTTCCAACCAAGAGGTTTGGTTGGAGTGATGTTCCATGTGGGTCACAAATACGATCGGACGATCATTGGCTGCTGGGCAGACGCGATCGAGATAGCTCTCGTGCACGCGCAGGCCCAAAATGCGCTGAAATTTATTGACCACCGCGGTCATGCCCGAGCCATAACTGAGCAGCGCGTCATCGCGGTTGGCGTGCACGTGTTTTCGAATCACCTCAAAGGCGCGCTGATACGCGCGCGTCATCGTGGTGCCCGTTTCACTGGTTTCGGTGTGCGTATTGCCGACAAATGGCGCTATCGCCGAGCGCAGTAAGTCTTCGATAGGCGCATACAAGCGCCCGCTGGCAATCCAATCGGCATAGACGATGCGCTGCCGCCCGTAGGGACTGTCAAAAGCTTGATCGAAGCCGATGGTGTCGCGCCGAAACGGCGCAAACCACGCTTCGAGCGACGTGGCTGAGACGGGCAAAGTGCGCACTGCGGACATAAAGTTCTCGACGTTGGCTGCGACGCGAATCATCCCAGAAAGCCTGCGCGACCGGGGCGTTTAGTGTTGTGGACCTCGATCACGGTGCCAAATTGATCCAAGTCGCCTTCACCTCAGTGTACTTTTCAAAGGCATGCAGGGACTTATCTCGTCCGTTGCCGGATTGTTTGTAGCCGCCGAAGGGTGCGGTCATATCGCCGCCGTCCCAGTAATTGACCCACACGCTACCGGCGCGCAAGCGACGCGCCAATCGGTGGGCGCGGGTGATGTCGCGCGTCCAAACGCCGGCGGCCAAACCATATTGGCTGTTATTGGCGATCTGCAAGCCTTCTTCTTCATTATCAAAGCCGATCACTGATAATACCGGCCCGAAGATTTCCTCGTTGGCGATGCTCATTTCCGGCCGCACCTGATCAAAAATGGTCGGTTCGATATAATATCCGCCTGTTTCAGGCAATACACGCGCACCACCGAGCCGCAAACGCGCGCCTTGTCGAGCACCTTGATCAATGAACCCAAGCACGCGATCCATTTGGATGTGATCGACCATTGCGCCCATCGGCGCATCCGGATCAAGCGGATGACGCGGCTGCATGGTTTTGCCGGCTTCGATCACCAGCGCGACGAATTCTTCCTGAATGCTGCGTTCGACCAATAAACGCGATGCAGCAGTGCAGACCTCACCTTGGTTGTAAAAAATACCCGAAGCCGCCGCATAAGCCGCTTGTTTTAAGCTCGGCGCATCGGCAAACACCAAATTTGGGCTCTTGCCGCCGCATTCCATGTAAGCGCGTTTCATATTGGAGCGCGCCGCGCAAGCCATTAGATGTTTGCCCACGCCGGTTGATCCGGTAAATACCAAACCATCCACACCCATGTGTAGAGCCAGAGGTTCGCCGGCGGTTTTTCCCAAGCCGGGCAGCACATTAAAAACACCATCCGGAATGCCCGCTTCGCTGGCCAATCGCGCGATGCGCAACGCCGTCAACGGCGATTTTTCCGACGGCTTGAGAATCACCGAATTACCACACGCCAGCGCGGGTGCGATTTTCCAGATCGCCATCAATAACGGAAAATTCCACGGCACAATCGCAGCGATGACGCCCAGCGGCTCGCGCGTGATCAAACCCAGCTCGTCCGGGCCGGTCGGCGCCACCTCGCCATACACCTTGTCGATGGCCTCAGCAGTCCAACTCATGCAGCGAACGCTGGCCGGCACATCCACTTTGAGCGCGTCGCCGATCGGTTTGCCCATATCCAGCGTTTCCAACAGCGCCAGTTCTTCTTGGTGCGACTGCAAAAGCTCCGCGAATTTTTGCAACACGCGTTTACGGTGCGCCGGCGTAGAGGCCGACCAGTGCCCAGCCTCAAAACTGCGCCGCGCCGCCAACACCGCGCGCTCCACATCCTCACTGGCGCAAGCTGCCACGCTCGCCAACAGCCGACCGTCAATCGGCGAAATGCAGTCAAAGGTCTCGCCACTGGCCGCAGCTACGTATTTGCCATCGATAAAAGCTTGATGGGGAATCCGCAAGGCCGCAGCGCGTTCCGTCCATTCGATTTGGGTTCTGGCGTGCATGACGCAACTCCTCGGGTTGTGGTTCTGGTGCTGGGGTTGGATTGTGCACGGCTAGAACGTCGGCGGCGTACTCGCACTGACCAATTCCGCTTGCTCGCTGCCGACGTTGCGGAATCGATGGGGCAAACGGCTATCGAAATAATAGGCATCGCCAGGTCCGAGCACGCGAATGTCGTCGCCGACGGTTACTTCGACTTGGCCGCTGATGATCACGCCGCCTTCTTCGCCATCGTGCGCCAACATGCTATCGCCGGTGTCGCTGCCCGCTGGCATCAATTCGCGCAGGATGCACATCTGCCGATGCCGACGATGGTGTCGTCCGACCAGAAAATAATGAATGCCGTTGTTACCCAAATCCGGCAACTGCGCAGCCGCAAAAAATGGGCCGTCTTCGCCTTCACCTTCGTCTGGGGTAAAAAAATCCGCCAGCGTGATCGGGATGCCATCCAGCACTTTTTTCAGCGAACTGATCGAGGGACTGACTTTATTCTGTTCGATCAACGAGATCGTGCTGTTGGTCACACCGACACGTTTGGCCAACTCGCGCTGACTCAAGCCTTTGCCCTTGCGTACACCCTGCAGGCGCAGTCCGATGTCCATGTGCTGAAGATTCTCGACAAGCTAAAGGCGCTATTTGGCACGGGCCTGTGCCGCTGTTGCAGAATATTAGACAGCCAAGCAACTGAAGGCCAATTTTAAGGCGCCGATGCTGAGTTGCCCTTCATTCGTTGTAAAGTTTTTTCGACACTGATAGCGTCTAACCCATCGCCACAGGAGCATGAATATGGCCGCGAGCAGCGCAAGCGAAGGCAGCCCAGGCAGTTTTGCAGCGCATTACAGCGCAGCAGCGACCGCCCAGCCGGAGCAGATGGATGCCTTCTGGATGCCGTTCACGGCAAACCGGCAGTTCAAACATCGGCCGCGTTTGTTGGCCAGTGCCAAGGGGATGTATTACCGCTCAGTGGACGGTCGCGATATTCTCGATGGCACCGGCGGATTGTGGTGCTGCAATGCCGGACATGGTCGACAACGCATCATCGACGCGGTCAGCCAGCAGATCGCGACCATGGATTTTGCGCCGACCTTTCAAATGGCTCATCCGCTGCCCTTCAAAGTGGCAGAGCGGCTGGCCGCTATCGCGCCCGATTCGATCAACCATGTTTTTTTCACCAATTCCGGTTCGGAATCGGTCGACACTGCGTTGAAAATCGCCATTGCCTACCATCGGGCGCGTGGCGACGCCGCTCGCACACGTTTGATCGGCCGCGAAAAGGGTTATCACGGGGTGGGTTTTGGCGGCATTTCGGTCGGTGGTTTGCCCAATAACCGCAAGTTTTTTGGCGCGCTGCTGCCCGGTGTCGACCATTTGCGCCACACGCTGGATATCCCACGCAATGCCTTTAGTCGCGGCCTACCGGCACACGGTTTGGAATTGGTCGAGGATTTGGAACGATTGGTGTTGTTGCACGACGCCAGCACGATTGCCGCGGTGATCGTTGAGCCGATCGCTGGTTCTGCGGGCGTGATATTGCCGCCGGACGGATACCTAAAACGCCTACGCGAGATTTGCGACAAACACGGCATCTTGCTGATTTTTGACGAAGTCATTACCGGCTTCGGGCGCATCGGTAACGCGTTTGCGGCGCAACGTTTTGGCGTCACGCCGGATTTGATGACGGTCGCCAAAGGCCTGAGCAACGGCAGCATTCCGATGGGCGCAGTGTTGGCGTCAGACAAAGTCCACGACGCGTTCATGCATGGCCCCGAAGGCGTTATCGAGTTGTTCCACGGTTACACCTATTCCGGCCACCCAGTCGCCTGCGCCGCCGCATTGGCCACTCTCGACATCTATCAAGAAGAAAAACTATTTGACCGCGCAATCGAATTGGGCCAGTACTGGGAAGACGCGATCCACGCGCTCAAGGGGCTGCCAAATGTCATCGACATCCGCAATTTCGGTTTGATCGGCGCGATTGAGCTGTCCTCGCGCCCCGGCGCCGTCGGCGCGCGCGCCTATGAAGTGTTCACTCGCTGCTTCCACGACAAAGACGTGCTGATCCGCACCACCGGCGACGTCATCGCGCTTTCACCGCCCCTGATTATCGAAAAATCGCATATCGATCAGTTGTTTGAACGCATCGCCGAGGCGATGCGCGAAACGGCTTGAGCGGCAACGCCCAGCTCTGCCCCTAACAAATACTTATTTGAAG
>CAZLSB010000269.1:0-5417 GCA_964561825.1 uncultured Xanthomonas sp. | reverse complement strand
TGGCTGCGCGCCGCGCCTTGCATCCGCTTAAGCCACACAACGCATCTCACGCGCAGAGTCCGACAGGCTGCTAGAAACCTCAGTTGACCGCTTCCCAATACCGGCACCTCAATGGTATCGGATTTAGACCTATGCGCCGCGCCGCCCACATCCGCCGGAGCAGTGCGCCATTCGCATGTCAGCCATGATCAGGCTTGCAGATTAGTCCAAAATTAACCCGGCCGCGGTCGCCCCCGTTGCCTAACGCGGCCCTGACCTTAGCGCTTTGACCCCTGCACCAATCCCAATTCCAGCGCTTTAAGCACAGCGCGCGTGCGATCGCGGACGCCGAGCTTGGAGAGGATGTTGGATACGTGATTCTTGACGGTGCCCTCGGCGACGTCGAGCGAGCGTGCGATCTCCTTGTTGGAGTAGCCACCCGACATCAAACGCAGGATTTCGGTCTCGCGTTCGGTCAGCGGATCGGGTTCATCGAGGCTCGCGAACTTGTTTTCTAAATGACTGACGCCGCGAAACAAGCGATCGGTCAGTCCAGGCTGTACCAAAGATCCGCCCGCGGCCACGGTCTTGATGGCATTCACCAACTGGTCGAGCGACACGTCTTTTAACAAGAAGCCGCGTGCACCCGCGCGCAAGCCGTTGAGGACCAATTGATCCTCGTCGAAGGTGGTCAGAATGATCGTAGGTGGCAGTTCGCCGCTGCGGGACAGGTGTTCGAGCACTTCCAAGCCTGATTTACCCGGCATGCGTAGATCCAAGAGCACCACGTCCGGCTTGACTTTGGGAATCTCGGCGATCGCTTCTTCACCATCGCGTGCCTCGCCGATGACCTGCACGGCGTCGGACAATTCCAACAAACTGCGTACGCCCTGACGAACCAATGTTTGATCGTCTACCAAAAACACTCGAATCATGACTTGCTCTCCAAAGGTAGGCGGGCCAGAACGACGAATCCATACCCTGGACGGGTCTCGATGTCCAATGATCCTCCAAAAATCTCCAAACGCTCACGCATTCCAGTCAATCCGTTGCCAGCCTTAACTTCCAGCGCGCCTCGACCGTCGTCACGGGCGACTAATTCCACATCGTCGCCGTCAAACCGAAAAGCTAACCACAAATTTCGTGCGCGGGCGTGGCGCATCGCATTGGTCAGAATCTCTTGCGTCAGGCGCACCAGCACCTGGGCGCGCCGGGCATCGGCAATTCGAAAAGGATCCGGCAAGGACAGATGCACGCTCGGCGCCGGAACTGAAGCCACCAATTCGTGCAGCGTGCTATCCAGATCGACGGTGTCGCTGCCGCGCAAGGCACTTACGACTTGACGCACATCGGAGAGCAATTGTTTGCTGACCGATTGGGCTTGTTTGACATGGTCCAAGGCTTTGCCGGTGACCAAATGACTGGCTACTTCCAAGTTCAATGCCAGCGCGGTCAAATGATGGCCAACGACGTCGTGTAATTCGCGCGAAATGCGCAGACGCTCGCCAGCGCGCTCACCCTCGGCCAACAGCAATTGCGTGGCGCGCAGTTCGGAATTGACCACGCGCAATTCCTCGCGTGCCTCCGTTTGCCGCCGCGCCACGTAGGAAGTCATAAAAATCAAGGTCGACAAACTCAAGTACAAGCCCACCTGCAGCGCCGCATCCAGTGCACTAAAGCTGGGCCTAGCCATAAACACCGGCAACATGCCGACGTTCTGTAATAGCAGCCAAAACACGCCTTGTCCGAGCGGTAACACCCACGGCAATACGCTGGCGCAGACCATCAGCAAAATGGCACCAATGCCAGTACCGGTGACGTGACCGATCGCCAGCGCCGACATCGTCATCGCCACTAGGGTGGCCAAATACACCCAACGGCGCGCCGCGGAATCGATCTCACGGGTCAGAATCCAATAACTGAGCGCAAAGACGCCATAGGCAAGCACGGTGCCGAGCACCTCGGGCTGCGCGTCCGCTGCTCGCAATCGGGGGATAAACGGCAAGGAGAGCCCCACACAAACCCAGGTAAACAGGCCCGCGTAGCGCAATAGCTGACTCTGCGAGTAGGTGCGGATAAAACGCATGGGGTGTGATTCAAGTCCGTGGAGTGGCTTTACGCCAAATGTGCAGCCTAACGGTCGTTTGCGCCGCACGGAAAGACCATTAGTCATGCGCGGTCGCCGAGTTCGGCCTAGGCGTGCATAATTCACGCGTCCCGCTGAGTTTAGAACGGCGGTAAAATCCCATAGGTTGTTTCGATGACGAGCCTAGCACCGGAATGTCTTTGATTTTACGCGATATCGATGCCGTGGACTTGCAAGCAGTCTGGGCACTCAACAACTCCGCTGGCCCCGGCATTGTGCCGATCGCCTGGGAGCGCATGCGTCATCTCTTTGATGTGGCACGCTATTTTCGAATCGCCCGCTACAGCGGCGAACTGGCCGGCTTTCAAATAGGCCTGTCGCCAGAGGCTGACTACGACAGCCCCAATTTTTTGTGGTTCCGTGAGCATTGTGCCGATTTTCTGTACATCGACCGGATCGTCATCGATTCGCGCTTTCGGCGCCACGGCATTGGTCGGGTGTTTTACGCCGACGTGCTCAGTTTTGCCGAAGTTCGTTATCCACAGCTCACTTGCGAGGTGTTTATTGAACCGCGCGATGACGTTTCCCTGGTGTTTTTTGGCACAAACGGCTTTCAAGAGTGCGCGCAGCAGGCGCTGCCCAATGGCCGTCGGGTTAGTTTGATGGTCAAAGAAATGAAAGCGTATCCGTTCGTGCAGCAGACCTATCGCACTGCGGACGCCGTTGCGCCACAGGAATTAAACACTGATCGCCTGACACACCGGAGCGCCTGATGGCGCGTCGCGGCGATCTGGCCACTAACGCACGCGACGGCGCAGTGTTCGAACTGCGATCCGGCCAGTTTTCGCTGATGGTGCTGGCCATTCGCCATCTGGATCTTTTGCAACTGCAAACGGACTTGACCGATCACGTCGCGTCCGCGCCTTCGCTGTTGCGCGGCGCGCCGGTCGTACTGGATCTGAACCCGCTATCGCAGCTGGCCGATCCTGGTTTGTTGCGCGAGTTGATCAACCGGGTGGAACAAGCGGGCCTAAAGGTGCTCGCGCTGGCGGCCAATGCGGGCATTGAGGCTGCGGCTAAGGCACTCGGCTTGCCCATTTTGGGCGTAGATCGCAAACGTACGCGGTTGATTGATGCGGAACCCGTCAGTGAAATAGAGGCGCTCAACCCAGCGCCTGAACCTGCGCCTAGTGAAGTGAGCGGATTGCAGTCGCCTTTGGTCCTGCCAGGCCCGATCCGCGGCGGCCAACAGGTCTATGCACGCGGCCGAGACTTGATTATTACCGGCGCGGTCAGCGCCGGCGCCGAGGTTGCCGCCGATGGCTGTGTGCACGTATATGGCCGTCTGAGCGGAAAAGCCTTGGCCGGCGCTGCTGGAGACTTGCGGGCACGTGTGTATTGCTTGAGTTTTGCTGCCGAATTGGTCTCAATTGCGGGCAACTTCAAGGTTTTTGAATCCGCCTCGCGCGAGGTTGCGGGCAAGGCGGTCGAGATTTTTCTGGACGATGGTCGCTTAGAGATCCGTCCCTTACGTATTTGAGGAGAGAAACTTGGGCGAAATCATCGTCGTGACTTCCGGCAAAGGTGGCGTTGGAAAAACCACCACCAGTGCCAGTCTGGCCTGTGGCTTCGCTAAGCGTGGCAAGAAGACCGTCGTGGTCGATTTTGACATCGGCCTGCGTAATCTCGACTTGATCATGGGCTGCGAACGCCGTGTCGTGTATGACTTTGTCAATGTCATCAACGGCGATTGCACGCTGAAGCAAGCGCTGATCAAGGACAAACGCTTCGATAACCTCGCGGTTTTGGCCGCTTCGCAGACCAAAGACAAAGACGCGCTGACCCAAGAAGGCGTCGCCAAGATCATCGACGATCTCAAGGCGGAATTTGACATCGTCATTTGCGATTCGCCCGCCGGCATTGAGCGTGGCGCGTTTTTTGCCATGTATTTCGCCGATCGCGCGGTGGTGGTGGTCAACCCGGAAGTATCGTCGGTGCGCGATTCCGATCGCGTGCTGGGCATCATGGCAAGTAAATCGCGACGCGCCGAACAAGGCCTGACAGCGGTCAAAGAGCATCTGTTGCTGACCCGCTACTCGGCAGATCGCGTTGAAAAGGGCGATATGATGAGCATCGCCGATGTCGAGGAGATTCTCGGCGTCAAGGTGATCGGTGTGATTCCCGAGGCACCGGAAGTGCTGTCGGCTTCCAATTCGGGTGTCCCGGTGATTCTGGATGAACAAGCCGATGCGGGCCTAGCGTACACGGACGCCGTAGCCCGATTGCTGGGCGAAGAGCGGCCGATGCGCTTTGTGGAACCCAAACGCAAAGGCTTCTTCCAACGTATGTTCGGAGGCTAGCGATGAGCATCTTTGACCTGTTCCGGCCACGCCCAAAAAACACCGCAAAGTTGGCCAAGGAACGGTTGCTGATCATCGTCGCCCAGGAACGCGGCGCGCATTCGGCTCCGGATTTTTTGCCGTTGCTGAAGCGCGAATTACTGGAAGTGATTCGCAAGTATGTCAACGTCGACCCCGATGCGGTGCAAGTCAACGTGCGCAGCGACGGCGATCAGGAACTGCTCGAATTGTCGGTGACGCTGCCGGACAAGGCGTAGTTGTTGGTGGCTGGTGGCTGGTGGTTGACCGCAAAGCGGCTGCCTGCGCGAAAGTTCGGCGACGTCGGCTGCAAAGCTATCTATTGAGTGAACCGTATGGATGCCGATGCAGTGGTCAATCCGCTCGCGCCCGAGGTTGTGCGGCTGGGCGACGTGGACGACCAAAGCGTTGCCAAGCTCCTTGCGCGTTTCGGTCTGCAATTGCGCAGGGTGCCGGCGCATACGGCGATTCCTGGCAGTTATTGGGGCGATTGCGAAGCGGGCCTGATCGCCGAGCATCTGTATGCGCGCATCGATACACCCTTGCATTCGATCCTGCACGAAGCCTGTCACTGGATCACCTGCACCGCGCAGCGCCGCGCCCATTTGCACACCAACGCCGCCGATTGCGAGGCAGAGGAAGGGGCAAGCTGTTATCTGCAGATCGTCCTGGCCGACGATCTGCCCGGTTTTGGCCAAACCCGCGCGCTGATCGATATGGACGCCTGGGGTTATAGCTTTCGCTTAGGATCGGCCAAAGCCTGGTTTGAGCAAGACGCGCAGGACGCTCAAGATTGGCTGCAAAACGCCGGATTGATTGATTTGCAGCAACGACCGACTTACCGTGTGCGCCAGAAGGATGATCCTAGAAACCTCAGTTGGACGGGGTAGCGTGTGCGGTTATGGGGGGTGCAGGGCAAGACGCAATGAGGCGGAATGGTTGTTCCATTCCAACGAGTTGCAACGCAGCCATGT
>CAZLSB010000268.1:0-5440 GCA_964561825.1 uncultured Xanthomonas sp. | reverse complement strand
GTCCCGTGCTGTCGCTTCTCCAGTTTCGGCGTCGCTGCAGTTACAGCCGCCATCTCCGTTGTCCTTCCCAAGTAAAACCCGATGATCCGATTATTTGCGTCAAGTATTAAAGGCGACGCAATAGCTGTCTGCCCAGTCGAAAGGTAAAACGTAGCCCAAAGGAACGCCTCTGCCCATGTACGCACGAAAAGCTCCACTAATCCGCCACAATGACATTAAAGCTCACCGTTCTTGAGTTGCGATCCAGGCTATTCAAAGCCGTCCACGAACAATTCTGACCTTGGCTGCGTAGTCCAGAATCCCCCTGTGATCGCAAAGGCACCGCCGGTGGATGGTTGCAACGGATCGGCGTCCGCTTGACCAATCGTACCGCTGATTGCGAAGTTGCCGCCGCTGGAATTCCGGCGCGAGCGTGCCAGTCGTGCTGGTCGGCAACCGCCAGATCCGCGGCTTCAACCAGGACGAGATCGACGCGGCCATCGATGTGCTGGCGACGGAGGGTGCGTAGGTCTCAGCGCGGCTCCCGTACTCTAGCTTGTACCCCCTTGGCCCCCCACGATACACTGCCTTGAGGCTGCCTCCGGCGGCTCCTTGAAACTTCGACGACGCGCGCCGGTGTGCCTGCTGGGCGCGGCGGCCCGGCAGCGCGGACCCCAGAAACAGGATTCTCATGCACCTTCGTTCACGCCTCGCAGCACTCTTGGTGTTGGCCTTCGCTCAGCTGTTTTCTGGTGCAGACGCCGCCGTCAAATGGCAATACATCCCCGGCATTTCCGGCCCGGGCCATGCGGGCATGCTGGTCGGGGATTTCGACGGAAACGGCAGCACCGAGCTGGTCGTGACCGCCTGGGGGCAGGAGTCATTCAGTTTCAACTCTGATCAGATGCTGGTCGTGCACCAGCCATTCAACGGGCCCGGCTCGGAGATTCGGCGCACTCACGTCAGTCTGTGGAAAGAGGGATTTGCCGGCCCGATTCGACTGCTGACGCGCCCGGGTCGAGGCGACGCCCTGATCGCCGTGGTCCAGCCGAATTCTGGTCCGGGGACCCTTCTGTTCCTGTCGGGAATTCCACTCCAGGTCGAGCGCGAAGTCACCGTGCCGGCTGGGTTTCGACCCACCCTGGTAGCCGACCTCGATGGCAACGGCAGCCGCGAGATCCTCGGCTTCGTGCACGAAACTTACTACGGCCCGGGTGTGGCCTTGACCGCCATCGATCTTGAAACCGGTGCGCTGGCCTGGTCGAGAACCTATGGCGGAAACAGCCTCGCCGCATTGCAGCTCGATGCCGACCCGGCACTCGAGATCGTCTTGACCGGAACTCCCGGGCGCATCGTCGATGGTGCCACGCGTGATGTGGAAGTCGACTATCCCGCTGGATTCGGGCGTTCCATCGCGGTAGGCAACTTCGATCTCAACTCGTCGTCGCAGGAGTTCATCACGACCGAGGGCTCGGCCAATCCCATCATTTTCCGGGGCACGCCATTCGCGCCCATCGGCGAGGTTCCGGTAGGCAGCTTCGGCGGAATCACCAGAGTTCTCGCCAGGGACATCAACAACGACGGAATCACCGACCTGGTCGTCGGCAGCTCGTCGGGCCCTGTACGAGTTTTTGATCCGGTCACGGGAGCGGTCCTCGGGTCGTTCCCGACCCCTGATCCGGGAACCTCGGCGCTCGCGGCCGGCAATATGGACGGCCTCCCGGGCGACGAGCTGGCGTTCTCGATCGGACTCGACTCGACCGGCCCCGATTCTCTGTCCATTGTCTCCACCTCCGGCCAGACGCGCCATTACAGCGTCGACGAAGGCGGTCCGTATTCCCCGACACTGCTGGCGGATGTCGATGCCGACGGCGACGACGAGGCACTGTTTGTCGTCACCAGTCGCACTGCCAGCTACTCGGGCCCGAGCCTGGTCACCCTCAACGGCGCCAATGGCGACTTGTTGCACAGCTCACGGATGTCCAGCAGCTTCAACCTGAACTTCCAAACGGTCAGCGGGCTGATTGCCGATCAGTTGGATGCAGACGCTGCGCTGGAAATTGGCATCGGGCTCGTGAACGGCGGATCCAGTCCCGGGATGATTCTCATGGATGGCGGCCTGATGCAGCCTCAGTGGGGTCAGAACACGCTCTTCAGCAGCGTCGACGCGGTCGTCGCTGATCTGACCGGATCTGGCCCGCTCAAGATCGTGGTGGCCACTGGCGATGCCCGCGTTGTTGTCCTGCAGAGCGCCACCGGCAGCCATGAGTGGGCATCGGTGCGCTTGAGCCAGTTCGGCAGTTCGACCGCGCTCGCGACTGCCAATATCGATGCGGATCCGGCTTTGGAAATGATCGTTGCGGTCGGCAGTGCCACCTATGCCTTCGATGGCGCCACGCGTCCCCTGGAATGGTCGATGGTCACCGCAACCCCCATCGATGGGCTGCAAGTCCTGGGCTCCGGCCCGGACTGCCAGATCGCCGGCTGGGTCCGCTTGGCGATGGTCCTCTACCGCTGCAGTGACCGCACCATCATCGATTCGATTTCGCTGCCGACCGATGGTGTCTTTGCCCGTGTGATCAACCCCGAGCCGATATTGGTTGCCGCCGTCAGTGACGGTCGCCTGTCAGTCATCAAGTCCGGTACCGGCACCATCTACACCAGCCCCTATCTCGGCGCCGAGCTCGGTACCGGGAACCGTGGCACGATCCGGGAGACCGAGCCGGGACGTCGCTACGACGTGCTCATGGGCAGCAACGCGCAGGTTGTTCGCTTCGACTTCGACCTCGACCATCTCCATATCGACGGCTTCGAGTAATCGCTCCGCTTCAGATCAGGATCCTCATGAATCTTCGTACCAGTCTTGCGACCGCCTTGCTGCTCGCTTTCGCGCAGCTTTTTGCGGTCGCCGATGCCGCCGTCAAATGGCAGCACATTCCCGGGCTCGCCGGTCCCGGCCATGCCGGCATGCAGCTCGGCGACTTCGATGGCAACGGATCCAAGGAGCTGGTCGCGACCGCCTGGGGAGGGGAATCTTTCGGGTTTACGCCCGACCAGATGCTGGTCGTCCACCAGCCGTTCGCCGGTCCTGGCAGCGAGATCCGGCGCACCCACCTCAGCGTGTGGAAAGACGCGTTCAGCTCGATCAAGTTGATCTCTCGTCCCGGTGGCAAGGACGCTTTGATGACGTCGATCCATCCGTCTGGCGGTCCGTCGAAGGTATTGCTGCTCTCGGGCATTCCGCTCCAGATCGAGCGGGAGATTGCGGTCCCGTCCGCGTTCCGGCCGTCGCTCATCGCGGACATCGACAGCGACGGTGACCAGGAGATTGTCGGACTCATTCATGAGTCGAACGGCAACGGCGTTGCGCTGGTTGCCATCGACTTTCTGAGTGGGGCGGTTTTGTGGACCAAGCCCATCAGCGCGCTGTCGCTCACGACCATCCAGCTCGATGCGGACCCGGCGTTGGAGATCGTACTGAGCGGAACGCCCGGGCACATCGTCGATGGCGCCACGCAAGCTATCGAGGTCAATTATCCGGCTGGCTTCGGCCGCTATCTGGTCGTCGGCAACTTCGATCTTGACCCGCAGACGCAGGAGTTCATCGCGAGCGAGGGTTGGTTCAACCCGCAGATTTTCCGTGGGCGGCCGTTCTCGCCCATTGGCGAGGTCCCGGCGGACTTTGGCGGTAGCCTGCTGGCACGGGACATCAACAACGACGGCATTACCGACCTAGTCATCGGCAGCAACCAGAGCGGCCCGCTGCGAATCATGAATACGGTTACCGGCGCCGTCCTGCTATCGATAACCCCCGGGCTGGGTGGTACCTCCGGGCTGGTCGTTGGCGACATCGACGGCTTGCCCGGCGACGAGCTTGCCTTCAGTGCCGGACTCGGTTCGACTAACTCCGACGGTGTCGGCATCTATACGGTACCCAACCTGTTCCAACTCTATTTCAGCAGAGACGACCACGGTCCGCATTCGACCACGTTGCTCGCAGATGTGAATGCCGATGGCGCCGAGGACGCTGTGTTTGTCGGCAGCACGCGGGACAACTCGTACAGCGGCCCGCGGGTGTACATCCTCGACGGCGCGACCGGCGTTCTGCGTGACAGCCCGCGTCTGATCGATTCCAACCACGTTCCGTTCGACTCGGCCGCCGGGATTTTCGCCCGGCAACTCGATGCAGACCCGCAGCTGGAAATCGGCGTTGGCATCAGCCAATCCGGCTTCAGTGCCGGAGTCGGCCTCGTCGATGGGCAGTTCATGATCTCCGAGTGGGGGCCGAACGCCGCGAGCTTCAGGGCCGTCGACACCGTTGTCGCCGACCTGGCCGGAACCGGCGCTCAGCGTATCGTCGTGGCGACCGCCGACGCTCGCCTCCGCGTACTGAACTCCGCGACCGGTGTCAGCGAATGGTCGTCCGACTCGCTCAGCCAGTTGAGCGCGACTGCGCTGGCCGTGGCCAATATCGATGGCGATGCGGCCGCGGAAATGATCATCTCCATTGGCAGCACGACGCACGCCTTCGACGGCGTCACGCGCGCGCTGGAATGGACGCTGTCCACCGCCAGCCCGATCAAGGGCCTGCAGACCTGGGGATCGGGATCCGACTGCCGGATCGGGGGCTGGGTTGGCATGGCCATGATTGTTTACCGCTGCAGTGATCGCTCGATCGTGGATTCCGTCAGCCTGCCGTCCACCAGCAGCTACGGCCGCGTGATCAACCCCGCCCAGATGCTCGTCGCCGCAGTCAATGACGGGCGTCTGCAGGTCATCAAACCGGGAACCGGCACGGTCTACACCAGCCCCTATTTCGGCGTCGGCCTCGGCGCCGCCAACCGCGGCTTCATCCGCGAAACTGAAGCGGGACGCAGATACGAGGCGCTCATGGGCACCCACGCGCAAGTCATCCGCTTCGACATCGACCTCGACGAGCTGCAAATAGACGGCTTCGAGTAGCCGAGGTCAGCGGCATTCGGCTTCGACAGGCGCGGTTTCATCTGCGCCGGCGACGCGGCGCGCTAAGCGGGAACAGCTGCGTGGGGTTGAGCCTAGGCCACCATCCTTGCAAAACATGCATCGATACTCCAGTTTTGCAAGGATGATCCCAAGTCAACTACAAGCCCGGCTCGACGCCGAATTGGCCGAAATTCCGGCCGTCGCCCTGCGCTGGCGCCCTTCAAGTAGCGGGTTCACGCGCAGGGGCCACTGACAGCGCACGCCGCGCGCTCGCGAACGCGAGCATCAGCGCGGCGATGACGATGATCGTCCCAACGGCGAAGGTGGCGCGCAGGCCGCCTGCGTGCTTCCGGTCTCCGCTGCCGTGACCACATAGGCATACACGGCTCCCATCACCGCGGCGCCCGTGATCAGACCGAGATTGCGCGACAGGTTGAGCAGTCCGTGTGGGCGCCGGCCCGAACATGTAGCAATTTGGCCGGTTTGAAATTGCGGACAG
>CAZLSB010000267.1:0-5469 GCA_964561825.1 uncultured Xanthomonas sp. | reverse complement strand
CCTGTCGGACTTTCCTCGCGAGTGCGCCGGAAGTCCTTTTGGCGATCATTACCCATTTTCGAATTGATTTTGAAGGCTCCCGCTCTAGGAAGCGGTCAACTGAGGTTTCTAGTACCCATAGCACCGTGATTCTTTGGGCTTTTCTGCCGCTTGACTCCTTCACCCAATGGGTGAAAGAGCGAAATTTGCTGAAAAGCCAGCAGAATCATGGTGCTATGGGTATTTAGAAGCGGTCAACTGAGGTTTCTAGGTTTAATCGGCGGTCTTCCTATCATCGCGCAACCATAGCCGCGCACTGCGCGCGGGGATAGTGATTCGATAGTCGCGCCGGTCGATGCGGATTTGTGCGCCGCTCAAGACGTCGCGATAGGTGGTGTACCATGAGAGCTTGTCGAAATTGGCGTTGATCTCAATATCGACCGCGCTGCCACATTTATTAATGCCAACCACGCCCTTTGCGCCGCGTCGGAACATCAAAAAACAAGGCGCCGAGGCGAGCTGATATTGATCTTCGCCTAGGGTTTGGTTGTGGAAATGCAGCATCGCTCGCAGGTCCGGGCGCTTGTATGCGTCTTGCCAACGGCGATCGCCACTCTCGTTGTGATCGCTGTACAGCAAGGGCCGGCCACCTTGGCGTCCCAGCACGTAGGCATAGGCCAGGGTTTCGTCGACTGGGTCCAGTATCTGTCCGCGGAAAATGGCGTTGTTGGGCATGTCGTGGGTGACCGTGAAAGTGACCGCGCGTGCGCTTTGCAGGGCTTGGCCGTTGCTTAGCGGATCGTTCAGCACGCGCAAATCGCCGCCGAAAGCAAAACCACGACGCAAGGCCGAGTGCAATGGAAAATCGTAGGCGCTGTGATCGGTATTGGCCAAATACGGTGCCAGATACAAGCTGTATCCGGTATCACCCACACCAGCGCCGGTAATCACTTCGCCAAACACAAAAACGCCAGCGCGAATGTCCGGCGTGAAGATGCGCGCCAGTTGTTTGGGCGACATATGTTTGGCGGCGTCGATGCGAAAACCGCTGACGCCGAGATCTTTGAGTGCTTGCAGGTAAGCACGTTGTTGAGCGACCACGCGATTGTGGTCGTTGAGGTCAGGCAAGCCGGCATCACCCGCGCCGCCACACAAACGCCAGTTTTGCACCTGAAATACATTGTTGTAGTCACTGATGCAGCGCGCTTCGTGAAAATCGGCGGCCGTCAGCAGGTTCTCGCGCAAATCGCCAAATAGTCGCTGGCGTTCGTAATAGGCGGAATTGGACGCGTAGCGATCCAGCACGCGTTGGCCGGGATAATTCAAGTCGGGCCGTTGGCCGGCCTCATTGGCCATGTGATTGACGACGATATCGGCATACAACTGCAAGCCGTTGCTGCTGAGCTGCGCAGCCATCGCCCGAAAGTCCTCGGTATTGCCGAGCGGGCTATCGATGAGCCGGTAATCTTGCGGCTGATAGCGCGCCCACCAAGCTGAACCCTCCGACTTTAGCGGTGGCGATACCAATACGCTGGCATACCCCAACGCCTTAATTTCCGGCGCTTTCGCGGCAACCTCGGCATAGGTCCAGTTAAACGCATGCAAGATCGCCTGGGCCGTGAGCAGACGCGGGGCGCACAGCATTAGAACCAAACAAAGCAGTGTTTTGTAGTTCACGGCAACACTCCCGCTGCGGTTGGCCGGCGC
This sequence comes from uncultured Xanthomonas sp., assembly GCA_964561825.1. Classification (GTDB taxonomy): domain Bacteria; phylum Pseudomonadota; class Gammaproteobacteria; order Xanthomonadales; family SZUA-5; genus JADKFD01. The sequence goes on along the minus strand of CAZLSB010000267.1, from coordinate 3,783 downwards.
CAACATCGATGACGCAGAGTTTAGAAACGCTGGCCGCTGATGCGCGTTGCTGCAATCGTATTCAACGATTAGGGGTTGGCTGGGCGAACGTCCCTGGATTGCCGCGGTCGCCAAGGCTCCCTCGCAAAGACGAGCCTGATGGGGTTCATCCGCGTGCATGTTCGGGCCGAAAAAGGACGCTGGCAATGACGAATCAATGAGTGATCGCATGCTTCTCCTCCACTATGCAGGAAAAGCGTCAGCGCACAGCGCCGACCCACCAGACTGCGCTGTCTGGTCCCCCCTGTCGAATCTGCTGGGCGCCGAGCAGGCCTCGCGGTGACGCTGTTGGCTCACAGCCCACCTCAGTTTGACTTGCACCCTGAACCACCTGCACGACAAACTTGAAAGCGCAGTTCCACTAAACTGCGCGGCCTAGTCTCTTGGCGATCCTGATATGTCCGCAATGCGTTCGCTGCGCCTGCAACCCGATGCTGAGCGTCGTTTACGGCTGGGCCATGCCTGGATTTACGCCAATGAATTCGAAGGCAAACTGGGGGCGCTTGGGCTCACGCCGGGTGAATGTGTAGAAATCGTCAGCGCCAAATCGATCAGCCTGGGTGTCGCCTACGTCAATCCTAATGTGCTGATTGCCGGACGTTTGCTGGGTACGCCGGCGAATGGTTTTGATCTGCGAACTTGGCTCCGAACGCGCATTGCCTCAGCCCTTGCGCTGCGACTACGGTTGGGGATCAGTGAGTTTGGACGATTAGTGTTCGGCGAAAGTGACGGGCTGCCAGGGCTGGTGGTGGATCGTTACGGGCCGGTGTTGTGCGCGCAACTGGGCACCTGTGGCATGGATGCTTTGCAAGACGAATTGCGGCTGATTCTGCAAGGTCTGCCGGGGATCGAATCGTTAATTTGGCGAAACGACGCCGCCGGTCGCGAATTAGAAGGGCTACCGCGCGAGAATGTCGTCGCCTTTGGCGATGTCCAAGAACCGATTTGGATCGAAGAAAACGGCGCGCGTTTTGGTATCGCGCCACTGACCGGGCAAAAGACCGGCTGGTTCTACGATCAGCGTGATAATCGAGCGGCATTGCTGCCATTGGTCGACGGCGCGCGCGTGCTCGACTTATTCAGTTATGGCGGAGGCTGGGGCGTGTGTGCCGCGCGCCATGGCGCAAAAAGCGCGTTGTGCGTGGACAGTTCGGCAGCGGCTTTGGCCAGTGTGCAGCGCAACGCGCAGGGCAGTGGCGTGGGCGAGCGAGTGACGTGTATGCAGGCCGATGCTTTTGATGCATGCAAGACCTTGCGCGATCGCGCGGAACGCTTTGACGTGGTCATCGTTGACCCGCCGGCCTTTATCAAACGCAAAAAAGACGCCGAACAAGGGGCTCTGGCCTACCGTCGCATCAATGAGGCGGCTTTGCGTCTGGTGGTGGATGGTGGATTAATCGTCAGTTGTTCGTGTTCGCATCATTACAGCGCCGAAGCACTGCTGGACGGCCTGAACCGCGCGGCGCGCGTTTTGGGTATGCATCTGCGCGTGTTGCGACGCTTAGGCCAGTCGGCCGACCACCCAATTCACCCGGCAATGCCGGAGACCGAATACCTGAAAGGGTTCATCGCTGAAGTTCGGCGCTGAGCTCATAGCGGACGAGGTTTGATACGGCACTCCCCCGTCCGACTGGGCTTTCTAGCCGTGGTAGGCCGGGTCCTCGCGTCGGCCAAGCTCGGGCTTGCTCTTGATGTGGGTACGCGATGCGCCCAGCGCCCAGCGCGCTGCTGGGGCTCGCGCAAGGAGCCGCGGCCGCCGGCGCGAACGGCCTTCTCGCGCAATGCAAAGTCACGCGCGCACACCGAGCCGCGCTACGTCTGCCACAGGCGGACCAGACGAGGGCTGAAAGACCCAATCAATCGTCCCATCCTGAGGTTTTCAAGATTATCCACACAAGGTGTGGATAACCCTGTGCACCGGCTTCCTTGAGCACCTCAGAAATCGCGTCAGGACGCCTTCGCGGGCAATCCGGTTAGTCTGTGGTCAGAATAATAAAGTCCATACAAAACAATGGCATGCAAATTGACTTCAGGGCCCGCAGCAAAGCTGTGAAAAATCCTTTGGCCTCATCCTCATGCTGTGCAAAAGCGAAATTGAGACCAGCGTCACCGGGCTGTTGTCAAGCACCAGTCTGCTGGCTGCGATTACAAAGTTTAATGGTTGACTTAGCGCTGACTTCTCAACTCAGGCTCAGCGAAATGCGCTAAGTCATTGCCAGTCCAGCGATCTTGCTGCTTATCCACATTGCCTGTGGATAAGCTTGTGGATGAGCTTGGGGACAAGCCTCAAAAGGCCCGTGGTTGCAGCCTCGGTGACCTCTCGGTGAGACTCTCGCCAGCATGCGTGTATCGTTATTAATCAATGAGATATAACAATTCGCTTGGTTTCTATTGACAATCCGGAATGCGCCACGGATGCGGCCTCGCCGCTGTGCAGAACTTTTCAGCCAGCCTGCGGAAAAGCCTCAAGTTTTGCCGCGGACCATGACGTCGGAAGCGGACATTTTCATATGGTATTGAAAGCGATCCGGCCGATAGCTGCCGACCAAATAGTCAATGGGACGATTGCGCTGATCGCAGGCAATACGGATCACCTGCAGCAGCGGATCGCCCACTCGCACCACTAATCGTTGCGCCATCGTGGTATCAGCGGCTATCGCAGTGATCACCTGATCGACCTCCTTCAAGTGGATTCCTAGACGACGAAAAAGGTCAAGCCGGCTGGTGGTCTTGAGCCCTTCCTGATCTAGCCCCGGGCCGATCTGTATGGTCCAACTGACATAGTGCGCAAACGGCAAACCTTCTGTGAGGCGCAAGCGGATAGCGCGTTCAACCAGTTGCTCGGTGCCAATGCGCAGCGCATCAGCGACCACCGGCGGCGGGGTGACCCGAGCAAACTCGATCAATCGTACTTGCGTCTCGCGGCCCATCACCGCAAGACTCTCCAGCATATTGTTCAACGGCGCGCGGACGACTTTTGGCTCGTATTTATAGGTGACATGCGTGCCGCGGCCGCGGTGCCTCGATACATATCCCTCTGCTTCCAAATCGTCGAGCGCGCGTTTGACGGTGATGCGCGATATCCCAAAGTAGGTGGCGATGTCTTTCTCGGCCGGCACAAGGGCACCTTGTCTGAGATCGCCACCCTCGATCTTGTGCTTCACCACCAGATACAACTGGTGATACAAGGGCGCCGGTTGATCAGTCCGCAAACTGGCGCGGTCGTCAGCATTAAAGGCACGCATTTTAATTAGCCCAGGAATAAGCGGAACTTGACTTCACCTAAAGATATAACATTAATTCATCCGCAATCGTCCATGCTGATCGATTCGCGCATCCATTTGAGGCTTCAATGTCAGTGATTGAGTTGTTATCCCCATTCGACCGCGTCCGCGCGCTGCGTTTTGACGCTACCGGATTGAGCTTGCTCGACCAGCGTTTATTGCCACAAACCAGCAGCTGGTTGCCCATGCCCGATGCAGACGCCGTGGTCGACGCGATTCGCGCGTTGATTGTGCGCGGCGCACCGGCCATTGGTATCGCTGCGGCGTATGGCTTGGTGCTCGCGGCGCGCGCCACAGCGACATTGACCATCGCTGAGCAACAACTGGCGTTTCGGGCGGCCGCGCAACGCTTACGCGCGGCACGGCCAACGGCGGTCAATTTGATGTGGGCGGTGGATCGTATGTTGGCGCGTTGCGGCGACAATCCGCAGCCAGAATGGGTGCTGCAGCAGGCGCAGGC
>CAZLSB010000266.1:0-5471 GCA_964561825.1 uncultured Xanthomonas sp. | reverse complement strand
AACTGATCGCGCAGGACGGCCATTACGCGCATCTGTTCAAGCTGCAGGCGCAGGGGTACCGTTGATCCTAGAAACCTCAGTTGACCGCTTCCCATCACCCATAACGAGATGATTTTTCTGACTTTTCAGCACTTTGATCAGTTCACCCATTGGGTGAGTACACTACGGGGCAGATTGCACGGTTCTGGCTGCGCATGGCTGCGTTGCAACTCGTTGGAATGGAACAACCATTCCGCCGGCCTGCAAGCAAAGCTTGCATGCGTTCAAGCCGGCGCGCCGCATGCCGCGCAAGCTTGCCGGCTTTCACCCCATAACCGCACACTCCACCACGTCCAACTGAGGTTTCTAGGTTGATAGGTCTCGTAGACAGGGACTTGAGTTCGCCAGCTGCTGGCTTGTGGAGAAATTCCGGTTGCGACCCGAAGCGGTCAGTCGTCAAAGTGCGGCGCACGTCTCCAACTCGTCGGTCCACTCAAGAGCTAGATCGCGTTGCGGCGCATAAACCAAGGTGTGAATGGCGGGTCGTAGCCTGCCTAGACGGGCTCCCGTTCGATGCCAAGTTGGCAACGCCCAGCGCCGCCTGCAGTTAGGCTAGATGTGTGTCGTCGTTCGATTCCGATGACAGGCCCGAGTAGCGGACAACTGCCACCTCTGCGGGCGCCACATCGCGCAGTTGAACGCGCGCGTCCAGGGGTTCGGGTGCACTGGCTGCGGTGACGCCCTTAGGTAAAACGAATTGCACCATAAAGGCAACGGGTGTGACTTGCAGCGTTACCGGCGCCGTCATCGCTAACTTCCGCCCACTCTTATTCTTTCCGAAGATGTAGCCGGCCAAGATCGGGAATGCCTAATTGCCGACTTTGTCCGCTGGGCCCGCCGCCTTGATCTCTGCGACCGCGTAGGCGGCGTATCGGCGTACCTCTATATCAGTAAGCTGGCGAACGACTTGATACTCAGGCTCTTGTGTGGCTTGACTCCACATATCAGCAGTTTGCTCCTATCAAATAAGCTGCATCAGCGAGGGCTACGAAAGCGCTGCGAGGCTCGCGTAAAGGATGGGATGTCATTTGTTTGGCACGGTCGCAACTGCTACGCCTGTAGTCTGTGGTTTGACACACATAGGCTGGATCACCTTCAGATCGCGCAGGGCACCACCAAAAGCCCAACCGAAATCCCTTTTTTTTACTCAGCGCATCAGGTCCTGTTCGGCCTGGGTTGCCATTTTGGATCGACTACTTGCCACTTCCAGCGCTAGATTCAGCGTCTCCATAAACTCGTTCACCTTGATCGGTTTGGTGAGGTAACGGAAGAACCCGGCGTTCAGTCCAGTCTTGATGTCGCCAGGCATGGCATTGGCACTGATCGCAATCACCGGGATGTGCGCCGTGGCTGGGTCGGCGGCCAGCATCCTCAGCGCGGTGACGCCGCTGATCCCCGGCAGATTGATGTCCATCAGGATCACATCGGGAAGGGCGGCTTGCGCCAGTTCAACACCGCTGCGGCCGTCCATCGCGCTAAGCATGCAGATCTCGGGGCGGCGGGCCAGCAGGTCAGTAATCAGCATCAGATTGGCAGGGTTGTCTTCAACGTAGAGCACCGTGCGCTGGGGCATACCGCTAGCGGTGACAAGCGCAGTGGCCGCCGTCCGTGCCAAGGCAACGTAATCAAGTTCGATGGCCTCGGTCACTTTCAACTCGATCCAGAACACGCTTCCTACGCCAACCGTGCTTTCCACGCCAATCAAGCCGCCCATCAGCTCGACCAATTTCTTGCTGACGACCAAGCCGATGCCGGTGCCTTGTTCAACGCCGGTTTCTTGGCCTAGCCGGTTGAAGGACTGAAAGAGTTGGGCCAAATTATCCGGGCTCAAACCTTTACCCGTGTCTTGAACGCTAACTCGAACCTGGCCGTCCGGGCGCAATTGCCAACTCACCTCAACCTTGCCGTCAACCCGGTTGTACTTAATGGCGTTAGATAGCAAGTTCACGATGATCTGCTTGACCCGTGTGCGTTCCGCCTTGATGAACAAGGGTCTCTCGGGATAAGAAAAATTAACGCTGATCCCGCTCTTGCGCGCGTGCGGTTCGATCATCGCTTCGCAATCGCGCAGCACTTCTTCGAGCGACATCGGCTCAATCGACATGGACAGCTTACCGGACTCGATCAAGGCCAAGTCAAGAATCTCGTTGATTAAATCCAGCAAATACCAGCCTGCCTGCAGAATTTGGTCGAGGCTGGCCTTTTGTTTCGGTGTCGGCGCCTGCACGTCCGTATCAATCAACTGCGCAAAACCGAGGATGGCGTTCAATGGTGAGCGAAGTTCGTGGCTCATGCGGGACAGGAAGTCTGACTTCGCCAAGTTGGCGCGATCGGCCTCGATTTTGGCGGCATGTAGCTCCAGATTCGTCAAGCGCAAGGCCTGATCGAGACGCCTCTGGTCGGCTTCGACCAGTTTGCGAGCCGTGATGTCACGCGCGGCCGCAAACACGCCCAAGACCGTGCCAATGGGGCTCTTATAAACGCTGGCGTTATAGAGCACGTCGGTGAGGTGACCGTCGCGGTGCCGGATAGTCAGCGGGTAGTCGATCACCGAACCCAAGGCGAATACTTTTTGGTAACCCTCGCGCGCCTTTGCGGGCTCGGTGAAGTAGTCAGAAAAGTCTGTGCCGATTAGCTTCTCTCGCGCCACGCCAGTCGCCTTGATCGATCCTTCGTTGACGTCGGTAATCTTGCCTTCGGCATCGATAGTCACGAGCGGGTCCAGGCTGGCTTCGATGAGGCTGCGGGCATACTCGGAGGCCTGTTTCTGGTCAGTGACATCGCGGATCGCGGCAGAGACCAGCCGCCCATCTTCGGTGTCGAGCGAGCTCAAGCTGATCTCGACCGGGAACTCGCTACCGTCTTTGTGCAGCGCGGACAGACTGCGATTGACACCCATGGGACGGGTGCTTGGGTCGTTGAAGTAGCCGCTGAAATGCTCGCCGTGGCGGCCTCGGAATCTCTCGGGGATTAAGGACACAAGCTGCCTGCCCAGCAGTTCGTTGCGTGCATATCCGAACGCCAGCTCGGTATGCGAGTTGATGAGCACGATCTCCCCGCCGCGATTGACGACAACCAGTGCATCGGGCACCGCCTCGAACAAAGTGCGGAACTTATTCTCCGCCTGCTTGCGTGCGGTAACATCGCGGGCGGCGGCAAAAACGCCGAGTACATTTCCCTGTGCATCCTTGTAAACAGATGCGTTGTAGAGCACGTCCGTGAGATTGCCATCTTTGTGTCGGATGGTGAGCGGGTAGTCGGTAACCAAGCCTTTTGCGAAGGCCTCCTCGTAGCCTTCGCGCGCCTTCCCAGGCTCGGTGAAGTAGTCAGAGAAGTCGGTGCCGATTAGCTTATCTCGCGCCAAGCCGGTCACCTTGATCGATCCCTCATTGACATCGGTGATCTTGCCTTCGGCGCTGATCGTGACCAGCGGGTCGAGGCTGGCTTCGATGAGGCTGCGGGAGTATTGCGAGGTGTGCACTTCTCGCCGCGACCGCGCGGAAAATCCAAGATAGCTAAGAACAATCATGCTAACGAGAACTGCCACGATAAGACCGACCAATGAGCTTTCGTAGCGATTTTTTGAGCCGTAAATCTTAAGCTGAAGAAGATGCAACTCGTTCTGCTGTATCTGCTCTACAAGGGCGAAAATCTGAGCCCTCAGCCTTTGTACTATTCCGCCCGTTTTGTAGGTGTTGTAGACGGCCTCAATGCCTTCGATTTGCCGCTTTTGGCTAGTCTGCTGCATCACATCGACGCGTGCTGCTATCAGCACTCGAAGCTGGGCTATCCGGAGTTGCTGATCGGGGTTGTCAAAAGTGAGTTTCTGTAAATTTCCGGATTCCTTGTCGAGCCTGATCAGGGCTTGGTCGCGTTCTGACAACAAAGGGGCACGGCCGGAAAACATAAAAGAGCGTTGAGCAATCTCCGCCTCATTAAGATTCTCATTGGCAATGCCTATGGACTTGATCACTTCCAGCGTGTGGCTTGCCCAGTGCACCGACTCCTGCGATTTAATCTTGGCGTCATAGAGCAGCCAGCCCAGGACAGCAATCATCAATACTGCCGTTGCCAACGCCCAGTGAGGAAGGTACTTAAAATTGGAAATTTCGATGCCCTTCTCCTAGGAAAGGCGGCACTGAACGCAGCCGGCGCTCGGAGCCGACCTTGAGTGTCTGGATGCTACCACTGGCGTCGTTTGCGTTTCTGGAGAAGTTCTCGGTGTTCAAGATCGAGGGTTGAAACACATTGCTTTTACGCAAAACCACGACCTAGTCATCGGCGGACTAGACTATTTCCGAGACATGCTGTTGCTTGCCCAAGCGCAGGGCTAAGGATACGAATCACAAAGCCCCTTCGCCTGCGAAGGACACCCCCGCCATATCCGCTCCCACTCGTTCGGCCCGGCAGCCCCAAGCCCTACCGTATCTTTTCCGGCAAAGAGCTCGAGTGGTAGCGGCTCGCCGGCGCGCAGCACCGCCTCCCCTGCCCATTCGGCCACCGCACCGCGCAGCTTGGCGTGTGGCGCAAACACGCCGTGGTAGCGATGCAGATGACGGCGCGGCAGCGGGATGAATTTCGCCAGCCGGTCGATCAGTTCCAGCGGCGTGAGCGTGAGCTGCGTGAAGGATAGGAAATCCAAAGCCACTTGGGGCCAGGGTACGCTGCGGATTGGCGCAATCAAGGGCGCGCATAGCTTGCATAGCTTGCCGGCTCGGCCGGTGACGGTCACTTTTTTGGGCGAAATGCGGCGAAATGCGCTTGCGGCAGCGAGTGGCACCGCACCAGTCGGTCGCCGTGGTCCCACCCGGCCATGTTCGCGGTTTTGCGGACATGGGTTGCCGTCGCCGCGGCGCTTTAGCTCGCGGCGGGTCGCGGCGGTGCGCGGCGGTGGGGTCGCGCTTACCAGACCAGATCGTGGTTCTGGTTTTCTTAAGGCGGGCATGACGTCGACGGGCGGATCGCGGTGGTGCGATCTGCGGGTCCAGAGATCATCCCGTTGCTGCATCGCCTCAATGCCAGGCGGACCGCGGATCGGCGCCATGCGCGGCGCGCGGCTTAAGTTCGCCAATGTGGTCGAGGATGTGCACGATTACGGCGCGCTCGGTGATGAAGGGGTTCGGTCGCTTCGCGACTTCGCGCGCTCCGCGGGCTGCGCCTTCACTTCGCCACTACGCGGCTCGCTCGGTCAGTTGCATGTTTCCGCCGCAGCGTCGGCAGTGTAAAGGGTCTACCTCATAGATGCGGGCGATCAGCCGTGCCCAGACGCTAAGCGCCGGATGATGCGGCAGTGGATGGTTCTGCAAGGGGCCGGATGTTGGCTGGCAGGCCGAGTTGCGCGCGGAGGGCTGCTGCCAGGTTCTCGGCTGCCACTGATGCCGCTGGCGCGGCCAGTATCGACGGCGCCGGCGCTGCCGCGGCTAATTCTGGCC
>CAZLSB010000265.1:0-5502 GCA_964561825.1 uncultured Xanthomonas sp. | reverse complement strand
GCATGCCTGAGCTTGGAAAATACCACCATCTATTTGTTGGACACTACACTAGCCGATCTCGATCAGCTGCTTAACCGCCACTTCGCCGGCAAGGTGGTCCGCAAGGATCTGACCAAGCTGATCAAAGAAGGCGCCAATGTGCCGGTCTATGTGCTTGAGTATCTGCTCGGCATGTACTGCGCGTCAGACGACGAGGCGACCATCCAGGCCGGCCTGCACATGGTCAAACGCATCCTGGCCGAAAACTATGTGCGGCCAGACGAAGCCGAGAAGGTCAAATCGAAGATCCGCGAGAGCGGGAGCTACAAGATCATCGATAAGATCACCGTTAAGCTCAACGAAAAGCGCGACGTCTACGAAGCATTGCTGTCCAACCTTGGCGTCAAGAGCGCCGAGATTTCCGATCGCTTTGTGCGTCAGTACGAGAAACTGCTGGCCGGCGGCATCTGGTGCATCGTTACGCTGCGTTATCGTTATGAAGAGAATCAGCCCGGCTCGCCGTTCAGCGTCGAAGAGCTCAAACCGATCCAGATGCCCAATATGGACATGCAGGCGCTGTTTGACGGGCGCCGCGGTTTCACCGACGAACAATGGCTGGACGTGCTGTTGCGCTCCTGCGGCATGGAACCCACAGCGTTCAGCAAACGCGCGAAATGGCATCTGCTGACGCGCATGGTTCCGCTGGTGGAGAACAACTACAACTACTGCGAGCTGGGGCCGCGCAACACCGGAAAAAGCCACATCTTCAAGGAAATCAGTCCGAACAGCATTCTGGTGTCGGGTGGCCAGACCACCGTCGCCAACCTCTTCTACAACATGAGCACGCACAAAGTCGGCTTGGTCGGGCTGTGGGATGTGGTCGCCTTCGACGAAGTGGCCGGCATCACCTTCAAGGATCACGACGGCGTGCAGATCATGAAGGACTACATGGCCTCCGGCTCTTTCAGCCGCGGCCGTGATTCGATCAATGCCAACGCGTCGATGGTGTTCATCGGTAACTTCCAGCAAGGCACGACGGTCGAGTCGCTGGTGAAGACCGCGCACCTGCTGGCGCCGTTTCCCGAGGTGATGATTGACGCGGCTTTCTTTGATCGCTTCCACGCCTACGTGCCGGGCTGGGAAATCCCGAAAATGAAGCCGGAGTTCTTCACCAATCAATTCGGATTGATCGTTGATTACCTGGCCGAGTACCTGCGCGAGATGCGCAAACACAGCTTCGCCGACGCCGTCGACCGTTACTTCAAGTTGGGCAATAACCTTAACCAGCGCGATGTCATCGCCGTGCGCCGCACCGTATCTGGCTTGCTGAAATTGCTCTTTCCGCATGGCGAATACGATAAGGAACAGGTGCGTAGCTGCCTGGAATACGCGCTGGAGTGCCGCCGCCGCGTCAAAGAACAGCTCAAGAAAATCGGCGGCATGGAGTTCTACGATGTGCACTTCTCGTACATCGATAAAGAAAACCGCGAAGAGCGCTTTGTGTCTGTGCCCGAGCAAGGCGGCGGTGGCCTGATTCCGGAAGGCCGTGTCGCCGCCGGCACGCTCTACACCATCGCCAAAGGCGCCGCCGGCATGCCCGGCGTTTATCGGCTGGAGATCCAGACCATTGCCGGCAACGGCAAGCTGTCGGTCTCCGGCTCCGCCCCGCGCGAGCCGGTGCGCATCGCCTTCGATTACTTCAAAGCCCACGCCAGCCGGGTCAGCGCATCGATCAAAGCCGGCGAGCAAGACTTCCACCTGCACCTAGTCGAACTACAAAGCACCGGCACCCCGGAAACCTTCACGCTGTCCAGCTTCATCGCGCTGTGCTCTGGCGCCCTCGGTCGCTCCGTACAAGGCCAGTTGGTCGTGCTGGGCGACATGTCCCTAGGCGGCACCACCAGCCCCGCCCGCGCCCTGGCCGATTCCCTGCAAGTCGCCTTCGACGCCGGCGCCAAACGCATTCTGCTGCCCATGTGCAGCGTCAGCGACATCGCCAGCGTACCCGGCGAATTATTCGCCAAGTTCCAGACCAGCTTCTATTCGGATCCGGTGGATGCGGTGTTCAAGGCCTTGGGCGTGGATTGAGGGCCAAGCCAGACACATGGCCAATGCCGAGCGGTGAGGGGTTAGGAACAAGGAAGGGCGGCGGGCCGGTTGTTCGCTATCGCACGGAAGCCGGCAATCGCAGCGGCGTATGTTCACGCGCAAACACGCCACCGCAAGGAGAGACCCAGATGAGCAGCGTTACCAAAGTGATCGAAGTCAGCAGCGCGTCAAGTAAGGGCATCGAAGATGCCGTCCAGGATGGTCTGAAGAAAGTCGCCAAGAGCGTCAAAAACATCAAGGGCGCGTGGGTGAATGACATCAAAGTGACCACCGATGACGATGGTCAGGTGAGCGAGTGGCGGGTCAATATGCGCGTCAGTTTCCTGGTCAGCTGACTCAAGCTAATCGTATAAAGGAGAGTCAAATCGGCCGGTGCCAGCAATCGTCGGAATCGGCGCCGCCGCGACTCAAGCTAATCCTATAAAGGAGAGTCAAATCGGCCCTCCTCGTTGCGGCCGTTGATGGTGGAAAAAATCGACGCTGCCAAGGGTCACGATGCGGCGCTCGCGTTGCTGGAGGAGCTCGGCGCTTCCTCGCCGTTTGTCCGCGTTGACAGAAAGAAAAAGCGCGCCGAGGCCCGCGCACTCGCGCCAATCACCGTTGTTGCGGTAGCGCCTGCAGCCGCGTCTGCGCCAGCTTGAGCGCTTGGCGCTGCTCGGCTTCACGTTGACCTGCATCGACGGCCTTGTGGCACTGCAGCACATACGGTCGACCCTGTTTGATCGTCTGCGTGCTGATGGGAGCACCGGACCATTGCACACGCTCGCTGATGTGCTGGCGCCCCTGTTCGGCAATGGCTACGCGGTAAGGCGCGGCGCTCGGCGACTGCGCCCAGCGAATCACCGGGGTGCAGATTGCGCAGCGGCATATCCATTCGATATCGCGTAGCGACTGGTCATCGGCCGCGAGCGCCGGCGTGGCCAGCGCGGCGGCCAACGCATCTTGCAGTTGCGTACGCCATTCGAGCGCCGCCGGATGCCCGGCGCCACCACTGGCTGCAACACCGCACAGCAGTTGCACCTGGATGGGCAGCGGATAGGTGCTTGATGCGCTGATCGAACGCAGCGCCCCGCCCAGCGGATGCTCCGTACTTGTATCTGTGCCGCCACCCACGCACAGCGCGCCCAGAAAGCGCTGCAGCCATCGCTGACTTTGGCTCAATGTGTCGCGGCGTTGTGCCGGATGGAGCTGCTGCCAGACAGTCTGACTGCGCAGGAACTGGGCCAGCAGCGCTGCCTGCCATTGACGAATCACGTTGGGATGCAGGCCCTGCGTCTGGCAACACAGCAAGAATTGATCCAGCGGCTCGGGCCACGGTGGCGCACCGCCGTGGCCTTGCGGGTCTGCACTGCGTGGACGCTGGAGAACGTGGTCGGGCTGCTCGCTCCAGACCGACAGCTGTGTCTGCAGCCAGGTGACGCCGTGCGTTTGCTGCAGCCGCTGCAGCGCGGTTATGTCGTCCAGTCCGAAGGCTGCGTGATGCAGCGGCGCGAGCAACTGCGCCGCATGAGCCGACGACAAGCTCACGGCTAGGTGTAACACCGCCGGCAACAGTTCATACGGTTTGCTCTGCAGTTGTTTCGCCAGCAGATCCTGCACCCAGTGCAGCTCCGCCCGAACTGCCTCTAATTGCGCGGGATTAGCCGCTCGCCCGGCCAGTTCACGGATTGCGCTCGCCGTGTCCACCTCGTAGCGCAGACGCAGCGCCACAGCCGGCGACTGCACCACCAGAGCCGCGCGTCGGTACCAATAGTTCATGGTCTGGCCGTAATTGCCCATGTAACCCTCGTACTCCTGGTTCACCAAGTGGGCACGACCGGTGGGACGCATACAGCCAACATCGGCCTCGTCGATCCACATCTCCTGGCTAGACAAGATTTCATCGTCCTGATCCACCCACAGCACGGTGGTAAAGGCCCGATCTATCAGGTCGGCTGGATCGTGCGCAGCCAGATCATCGGCTGGGTCCTCGTCAGCGTCCTCGTTTGCCCCATCATCCTCCCACTCGTCGAAATCGGTCTGATCATCCACGCAGTTCCAGACCTCGGTTTGCTCGATCAGCGCAAGGTGGATGGCATAACCGAGGGCGGCCGTCGCCGCACGCAGCGCCAACGCCGTTTGCCGATCCTTGCTCTTGAGGGCCCGCCAGCGCAGACCGTGCTCGCTGTACTGGTGGTCCAGCAACAGCAGCCAGGGCCGCTGGCGGACTGCTTGACCGGCACCGCTGCTTTCGAACAACACCCGCAGTGCGGCGCACAGCAGCGGATCGGCAGGCGACTGCGCAGGCGCGACAGCGTCCGGCACCAGAACCTCGAAACTGAGCGCCAGCCGCTGTCCCTCTTCGACTGGCAACACCTCATGGCGACAATCGGCATAAAACGCGCACCAGCGGATCTCGCGGTCCTGGCCCAGTTGCTGCGAGCGGAAGCGGTGAGTGGACCGGTTGTGCTGGATGCGCAGTTCGCCACCGAGATGTGCACTGGGCCAGATCAGCACCAAGGTGCCAAGCATCTGGGGCCTTCGGGCAGTGTCTTGATGCGGCTTGAAAAACTGCCCGCGGCCGTAGCTCAGCAGCTTGTGAGGCTTAAGCTCCACCCGCGGCAGACCCAGGCCAGCGGCGATCTGTTCGCACAGCGCGGCTTGCGCACCCGCTGCCCAGCGCAGGGTCAAGGCGCCGGCGTCAATCTCGCCGCTATCGCGCACCGCCACATCCACCAGCGTCTTCTTGCCCAACCCAAAGGGCGCCGGTTGCGAGCGCGCCTGCAGCGCCGCCCATTGCCCAGCACTGGCCGGCACGGACAAATCGCCAACGCCGGCAATCGCCAGCTGCAGCTGCGCGGCCGGAAAGCAACCCTCCACCCACGCTGCAGCGGGTGTGTGCCGGGCAGAGCCGGCGCGAAGTTGGCGCAGCCGAGAAAGAACGGCTGCTGCAGAGTCGAGATTGGTCATGGCGTCGAGGTGTTGGGCACAGGATCGGAACCATGGCGCGCAGCGGGTACGGTTGTAAAGCTGATCCAGGCCAATAACGGCCTCAATGCCATTAACTTAGCGAACTACTTGGTCATTGCGAATGGCGAGCGTCCTTTTTCAGCCCGAAAATGCACGCGGTTGGACCCCACAAGACTCGTCTTTGCGAGGGCGCCTAGAGCGACCGCGGCAATCCAGCGACGTTCGCTTAAGCCACCACGTTTGGCGACAAAGAGCAGACCATCTCACCCAAGTACGCTTGGTTTTTCCCAGAGGCTACGACTTAAGCCCTTGTCTTGCAGCGGAGAAACGTGGGGAGACCTTAAGTCACTGACCCCGGTTTTCCCGCGTCTATTGTTCGAAGCCGTTCGCGAACAGAAGGCCGCCGACCGCGAAACTCCGGCTCGCCTCGGCGGTGTTGCCGTAGGCGCCGAGGTTGATGCGGCC
>CAZLSB010000264.1:0-5562 GCA_964561825.1 uncultured Xanthomonas sp. | reverse complement strand
CTAAAACGCTGCATTACCCGGCGTGCGCGGATATGGAATCACATCGCGAATATTGCTCATCCCGGTAATGTAAGCGACCAAACGTTCAAAACCTAATCCAAAACCGGCATGCGGCACCGTGCCGTAGCGGCGAAAATCGCGGTACCACTGGTAGGCGTGTGGTTCCAGACCAAACTTGATCATGCGCGCATCAAGGCAATCTAAACGCTCTTCGCGCTGGCTACCACCAATGATTTCGCCTATGCCGGGGGCCAATACATCCATTGCCGCCACCGTCTTGCCATCCGCATTGAGGCGCATATAAAAGGCTTTGATTTCCTCTGGGTAATTCATGACCACCACTGGTCGGCCGACATACTCTTCGGTCAAATAGCGCTCGTGCTCGGTCTGCAAATCCGCGCCCCAATGCACCGGGTACTCAAAGGCACGTCCCGCCTTTTGCAGCGCCACCACCGCATCGCCGTAGTCAATGCGCGCAAACTCCGCGCCGACCACTTGCTCAAGGCGCGCAACTACGCCCTTGTTGACGCGCTCATCAAAGAACTTGAGGTCTTCGGCGCAACGGTCGAGCACATCCTTGAATACCGTTTTCAGCAAATGTTCGGCCAGGGTGGCATCGTCATTCAAATCCGCGAACGCAATCTCCGGTTCTATCATCCAGAATTCGGCAAGGTGGCGCGGCGTATTGGAGTTTTCAGCTCGGAAGGTCGGGCCAAAGGTGTAAACCTTACTGAGCGCCAGACAATACGCTTCTACCGCCAATTGCCCAGACACCGTCAAGTAGGCTTCTTTACCAAAAAAATCCTGGCTGAAATCGATTTTGCCAGCTGCGTTGCGCGGCAAATTCATCAGATCCAAGGTTGATACGCGAAACAACTGTCCGGCGCCTTCGCAGTCGCTGGCGGTGATAATCGGCGTATTGACCCAATAAAAGCCCTGATTATCGAAGAATCGATGGATCGATTGGGCAATCGCATGGCGCACCCGAGTGACGGCGCCAAAGGTATTGGTGCGCGCGCGCAAATGCGCGACCTCTCGCAAAAACTCGTAGGAATGCGCTTTCGGTTGGATCGGGTAAGTTTCCGGATCGTCAACCAAACCGATCACACGTACCTGCGAAGCCTGTATTTCGAAGGATTGTCCTTGCCCTTGCGAACGCACTAAGACGCCATCCGCTTCAATCGAACAACCACTGCTCAGATGCTGAATGTCATGAATATAGTTAGCGAGTGTTGCCGGTGCGACGATCTGCAAATTGGCTAAACAACTGCCATCGTTCAGCTGAATAAAAGAAATGCCGGCTTTGGAATCGCGCCGGGTGCGCACCCAGCCTTTAACGGTGATTGTCGTTCCTTCGGCGTGCCGGCCTGCCAAAGCGTCTTTGACCGTGATCCAAGCCATGATCTTGATGTCCTAAAATATCCAAACCGCGCAGCGCGGCGAGGCCGCGAATCATAGTCTGCCGGAGCGTCTGTGGGAGAGTCCGTCTAGAGCGATGCCGCCGAAGCCGCGCCCACGATTTCGCTGTAGGTCAGGCGCGCAACGCCGTTGCCGGCCGCGCCGTTCAACGCAATGAGCGCGGCGGCAACGGTTTTGGCATCAATTGCGCGATAACGGCGCAACGGACCGGCTAGCAGCATGTTGTATATCGGTGCTAGGTGTATGGCAATCCGCTCACCGGCGCGGGGTGGCCCTGCACGCTCCCCGAGCAATAACCCCGGTTGCAGAATATCCACGCGTTCGAAGCCGGCGGCCACCATGCCGGTCTCGACCTCTCCTTTAATACGCAGGTAGAAGTTTGAGGATCGTGGGTTTGCACCCACCGATGACACCAGCAGGGCTTGGCGCGCGCCGCGCTGCCGCGCGATGTCGGCAAGCGCTAGAACCAGGTCCCGGTCAATCGCCGCAAATGCGTCCTTGGATCCGGCGGCACGCAGCGTTGTGCCTAACGCACAAATAAAACTGCTGACAGGCATACCCTTCGCGCTCAAGGCTTGAAGGATTTGCTGCATGCCAGCCGCGTTAGCGGGGTCTACCACGATGTTATCCAGCCGCGGGTGAGTCAACTTCAGGGCGCGGCGAGTTGGCGCGCAAACCCGAAAATGTTCAGCCTCAGCGCGGCGCAGCAACCCCGATAAGGCCAGACCACCGACCAGTCCGGTGGCTCCCGCCAACAATACAAGGTGATTATTGGCCATCTCACCACTCCATCCCGTCGAAGGCTAACCCTGATGTTTCATGAATTCGCGCGATGGTCGCGCTACGGATTTTCCGAACAAGCACCATACTGGGCTATACGGTCGACAGAGGAAAATTCCTTGTGCCGCCAATAGACTAGCGAGGGCGCGTGCAATTTATGAAGGGCTAAGTTAACACATTGATTTTGCGAGTCGAGTGGATCTCGTAGCGACGAGCGCATGGTGTTCCGTTGTCCGTTCCTGAATGTTAGGATCGGAAGTTCTGGAGTTTTACGCCGCGTATACACAGCTTTGTTTTACTGTGCTGTGGTCGAGTCAGCTCTCTAGAATTTTTTCAGCCGTCCTACCGCAACTTGAGCACAAGCACACGGAGATCCCGCGATGAGTACTGCCAATCCGGTGATGACACACGCAGAAGTCGCTGCGTTGTCGACCACCAAAACGATTCGTAATGCCTACACCTTGCTGACCATGATCCTGGCCTTCTCGGCCGTGACGGCGTGGTATTCAATCAGCAGCAACGCCCAACCCATTAATGTGTGGCTGTTCCTGGCCTTCATGATTGGTATGCCGTTTGCAATCAACGCCACCCGCAACAGCTTGGCTGGCTTGGGATTGTCCTTTGTCTATGCCGGACTGTTGGGTTACTTCTTGGGTCCAATCGTCGGCTTGTATATGCGGATGGACCCGAATATCCCGGTCTATGCGCTCGCGGCAACCAGTGTGATTTTCTTCTCGCTGTCCGGCTATGCGCTGGTCTCGCGCACCAACTTCAACTTCATGGGCGGATTCTTGTTTGTCGGCTCGATGGTGATCCTGGTCGCGATTGTCGCCAACATCTTTTTAGGGATGCCAATCCTCAGCCTGATGATCTCCGGCGCGGCGGTGTTGCTGATCTCTGGCGCCATTTTGTGGCAAACCAGTCAGTTAATTCACGACCCGGAGGCCAACTACATTGTGATCGCAACCAGCCTGTTAGGCAGCATCTGGGTGTTGTTCATGCACCTGATGAACCTGTTCTCATTCTTCAGCGGCGACGACTGATAGGCCATGTTGGTTGGCTTTGGTTAAAAGAAGGCCCGCGAAAGCGGGCCTTTTTTCATCCACGGTTATGCGTCAAACAATGCGCTCGCTGCCACCCATATAAGGCCGCAGCACCTCCGGCACGGTGATCGAGCCATCGGCGTTTTGGTAGTTCTCCATGACCGCGATGAGGGCTCTGCCGACGGCCACGCCAGAACCATTCAGCGTGTGCAGCAGCTCAGGCTTGCCGGTCTCTGGGTTGCGCCAGCGTGCTTGCATGCGACGTGACTGGAAGGTCTCGCAGTTGGAGCAGGAGCTAATTTCCCGATAGGTTTTTTGGCTGGGCAGCCAAACCTCAATATCGTAGGTCTTGGTCGCTGAAAAACCCATGTCGCCGCTGCACAGCAACATCGTGCGAAATGGCAAGCGCAACAATTTCAAAATGGTCTCAGCATGCCCGACCATTTCTTCCAACTGAGCATAACTACTGTCTGGCCGTGCCATCTGCACCAATTCGACCTTCTCAAATTGGTGCTGCCGAATCATGCCGCGGGTATCGCGTCCGGCGGCGCCGGCTTCCGCGCGGAAACACAGAGAATGTGCGGTCAGCCGTTGTGGCAATAACTCGGCATCCAAAATGCTGTCGCGCGCCAGATTAGTCAGCGACACTTCCGCAGTGGGAATCAGGTACATGCGTTTCCACAGCCAACGATGCAAGGTCGCTACAATCGCCTCATGATGATGCAAATCGTCCCACAAGGCCGGCGGCAAGCGGCCCAGGGTTTGCAAACCCAGATCGGTCGCAATGCCATTCAGAATGGCCAACACGTCCTCTCGATCGCCGCGCACCAATGCGCCGCGCAGTGCGTCTTTGGCCTTGCCGTCCACCAACAGATTGCGATAACTGCCAACCGGCACCTCAAACAAATCATCCTCAAACTTGGGCAGTTGCCCGGTGCCTTGCATGGTCTCGCTGGTTACCAGCAGCGGCACATTGACCTCGGTGTAGTGGTGCAACTGCGTGTGGGTGTCCAGCATGAACTGCGCTAATGCGCGATGCATCCGCGCCAAAGCGCCGCGTAACACGGTAAAACGGGAGCCCGACAATTTGGCGCCCGCTTCACCATCCAACCAGCCATGGCGCGCGCCCAGCTCTACGTGATCCTTGACGTCAAAAGCGTAGGTTCCTGGCGCGCCATCACGTCGAACTTCCACATTGCCCGTCTCATCGCGTCCCAAGGGCACACTGTCATGCGGCACATTGGGGATGCGCAAGGCAATCGCGGTTAGCCTTTCTTGCAAACCCACCAGCTGCTCTTCCGCCGCCTTCAGCCGTGCTGGCAGGCCCTGACTTTCGGCCATCAGTTCATCGGCATTTTCACCTTTGGACTTACGTTGTCCTATTTCCTTGGCCAAACGATTGCGACTGGCCTGCAGTTCCTGTGTGGTGGTCTGCACCTGCTTGCGCTCGGTCTCCAGCGCTTCTAACTCAGCAGTAGGCAGTTCCAAGCCACGCGTTTCGTGCAAACGCTTAGCAGTAGCCAGCAAATGCGCACGAAATAGGTTCGGATCCAACATAACAAGCACTCCTGATGATCAAGATCGCTCGATTATGCCGGCTCCGCACAGCGCTGCCTTAACTGCAATCAGACCCGATTGCGATCGGTGCGACGAATCTCGACCCGCGAGCTTGCTTGTCCGGGGCATACTCCCAAGCTCTCGCCCGCTTAGAGGATCATCGTTATGGGACTAGAACGTGTACCCGCCGGCCGCAATGTGCCCGATGAGGTCAACGTCATCATCGAAATTCCGATGAATGCCGAACCGGTGAAATATGAAGTCGACAAAGAATCCGGCGCTATTTTTGTCGATCGAGTGCTCACCACGCCGATGCGCTACCCGTGCAATTACGGCTACATTCCGCGCACCTTGTCAGGCGATGGTGATCCAGCCGATGTGTTGGTAGTGATGCCGTTGCCGCTGATTCCCGGATCGGTAATCCGGGTGCGGCCCATCGGCATGTTGTCGATGGAAGACGAAGCCGGCGAGGACACCAAGTTGATCGCCGTCCCCACCGAGAAAATTTACAGCGCCTACGGGCACATCCATGTACTCACCGACGTGCCCGAAAATACGCGCGACCGCATCCGCCATTTCTTTGAACACTACAAAGACTTGGAAAAAGGCAAATGGGTCAAAGTGCGCGGCTGGGCCGGTATCGAAGAAGCCAAACGCGAGATCAGCGAATCGGTCGAGCGCTACCAAGCGCTGCCGGTTAAACCGGCCTTCTAGCAGCCTGTCGGACTTTCCTCGCGAGTGCGCCGGAAGTCCTTTTGGCGAT
>CAZLSB010000263.1:0-5572 GCA_964561825.1 uncultured Xanthomonas sp. | reverse complement strand
CTTGCGGGCCGGGACATGGCTGCGTTGCAACTCGTTGGAATGGAACAACCATTCCCCCGGTCTGGCGGCGTGGCCGCCAGCCGTTCAAGCCGGCGCGCGGCGTGCCGCGCAAGCTTGCCGGCTTTCACCCTCATTGCGCTGATGCCTACACTGCCATAACCGCACACTCTACCCCGTCCAACTGAGGTTTCTAGGTTGAATGAACCTGCGTGATCTAAAGTACCTGCTAGCGCTCGCGGAACATCGCCATTTTGGTCGAGCGGCCGAAGCCTCGTTTGCAAGTCAGCCGACCTTGTCGACGCAAATCAAAAAATTGGAAGACGAGTTGGATGTGCAGATTTTCGAGCGTCAGTCGCGTGGCGTGCTGCTCACCAAAGTCGGCGAATCGATCATTGCCCGAGCGCGGGTGATCCTGCGCGAAGTCGAAGCCATTCGCGGCATTGCGCGGAATGCGCGCGACCCCGAATCCGGCAGCATTCGTTTGGGGATGTTTCCCACTTTGGGACCGTATCTATTGCCGCACGTGGTCCCAGCGTTGCGAGCGCGTTTTCCTAAACTCGAACTGTTACTGATCGAAGAAAAAACCGAGGAATTGCTGGCGCAACTCGAACGCGGCGATGTGGACGCCATTGTCTTGGCGCTGCCGGCCGGCGATGACACGCAAAACTGCGCGCCGTTGTTTGAAGAGCCCTTTCTGCTGGCCCTACCGCGCGAACGCGCCGCAGAGTTTGCACAAACGGTGCGGATGATTGATTTGCGTAACCAAGAGGTTCTACTGCTGGAAGAGGGCCATTGCCTGCGCACTCAGGCACTGTCCTTGTGTGCTTTGGGTGGCGCTGCCGAACGCAGCGGATTCCGCGCGACCAGTTTAGAAACCCTGCGTCAAATGGTGGCCGCCAACGTCGGATTGACGCTGTTGCCGCAACTTTCGGTGATGCCACCGGTGGCGAACAACGAACATATCGAGCTGCGTCGTTTCGCTGATCCGCAGCCCACGCGTCAATTGGGATTGTTGTGGCGCAAGAGTGACGCGCGCGACGAGTTGATGCAAACCTTAGCCCATATTTTGGCCAACTGCGGTCGCCGAGTGTTGGGCGAACCGGCGCAAAGCGAGCGGGGGCTCGAACCGTGAACTCGCGGGTTTGGCTCATCCTGGCGATTTGTATAGCCGGCGGCCTTTGGCACCTGCACACCCGTGAGCCCAGTCCCATCGACCGTGAGCCAGGCGTCATTGCTCCGGAACCACCCGTGCAGCGCAATTTTTCGGATCGCCAAGCGCCGATCGTGCACGGCGAGTTTGAGCTGACGCCGCTGGCAGAATTTAGCGTGCAAGGGCGACTGTTGTCGCGTTTAAGCTATCGAAGCGACGCCGGCGCAGCACTATCGCCCCTCGACTTTGCGCTCGGCTGGGGGCGCATGTCGGACACCACGGTGATCAATCAACTCGGGATCCAACAAGGTACGCGTTTTTTTACCTATCGCTGGGAACGAGAGCCGCCCATCCCGCAACAGGAGATCGTACGCTCGGCGACCAATGTGCACCTCATCCCGGCAGATGCCACCATTAGCGCAGCGCTGGCCCGGATTCGCGCCGGTGAAGTCATTCATTTAGAAGGTTTATTGGTGGAAGCACACCGCGCCAACGGTTGGCACTGGCGATCATCACTGAGTCGGGAAGATAGCGGCGCAGGCGCTTGTGAGCTGCTGCTGGTGCAGGACGTTTACGTGTTGCGCTAAGGATGAGTAGGTCTATGCATGGCAGCGCTTCTCCCAATCTGCGATGCGGGTTAGTCTGCCGCTGATTTTTCTATTTCTCGGAATGTAGCTGAAATGGCGACCAAGCAAGCCCTGATTTGTGGTTCTATGGCTTACGACACCATCATGGTGTTCGAAGATCGGTTCAAGAACCATATCCTCGCCGACAAAGTACATATGCTCAGCGTGGCTTTTTATGTGCCCACGCTGCGCCGCGAATTTGGCGGTTGTGCTGGCAATATCAGCTACAACCTGAAGCTGCTGGGCGGTCATCCGGTGCCATTTGGCGCAGTCGGACGTGATTTTGCACCGTATCGCGCGCACTTCGAGGCGCTCGATATTGATCTGCGGTGCGTACGCGAACTAGCAGATCACTTCACCGCTCAGGCCTACATCACCACTGATCTAGATGACAATCAGATCACCGCTTTTCACCCCGGCGCGATGACGCGCAGCCACGGTGCGCATGTGCATGATGTGAAAAACGTCAGTTTCGGCATTGTGGCGCCCGACAATCGCGATGCGATGCTGCAACATGCGCGCGAGTTTAAGGCTATGGGAGTGCCCTTTATTTTTGATCCCGGCCAAGCGCTGCCGTTATTCAATGGCGAAGAATTCCGCAATTTCATCGAAAACGCGACCTACGTGTCAGTCAACGACTACGAATCGCAGTTGTTGTCCGAGCGCACCGGTTGGACGCCCGAAGACATAGCAAAGCGCGTTTCGGCGTACATCGTCACCCGTGGTAGCCAGGGCTCGCATTGGTACACCCGCGAGGGTTTGATCGAAATTCCGACTGCCAAGGCGTCTGTAGTGGTTGATCCAACGGGCTGCGGCGATGCCTACCGCGCGGGTTTGATCTATGGCCTGATGAACGATCTGGACTTCGAAACCACGGGCCGTATTGCCTCGTTGATGGGCGCAATCAAGATTGAAAAGCCCGGTACGCAGAACCAGAGCTTCACCCGCGAAGAATTTCTCGAACGATTTCGCGTCGAATTTGGCTATCGATTTGAATAACCCCGTCATTGCTGAATAAATCGAGCAAACAATGACCACTCACGAATTGATTGCACGCTACTACACCGCATTTAATCGCGCCGACTGGGACGGCATGCTGAGTCTGCTCACTGAAGATGTCGCGCACGATGTAAATCAAGGTGAGCGACAAATCGGGCGTGATAACTTTCGACTATTTTTGCAAAAAATGGCGCGCTGTTATTTGGAAGTGTTGACCGACGTGCGCATTTTAGTGGGTGCTAATGCCAATCATGCGTCTGCTGAGTACGTCGTTTGTGGGCAGTATTTGTCCAGCGACGATGGTTTGCCAGCGGCACTCGGACAACGTTACCGCCTGCCAGGCGGCGCCTTTTTCGACGTCAGCGACGGACAAATCACGCGCGTCAGCAATTACTACAATCTGCAGGATTGGTTAAAGCAGATTGCACAGAGCGACTACTGAGTGCCTACGGATGCTAAAGCCGATGGGCTGGCGTTGCGGTGGCTTCGAAAGTACATGCCACAACAAGGCGAAAGCGACGCGGCAGTGCGCGCAAAGCCCATCGTGCATTAAGGGAGCGCGACGCTACGCAACGAACTGATTGCTGCGCGGTGCGCAGCGACCAAAGGATTAGGGCGAGACGCGATCGTCGTCGCTGTTTTCAGCGGTCACGCACAACCCTGCCGCGGCTGCAGTGCTCGCCCACCAAAGTCCAGGCGTAAAACACGGGGAATTGCCGGGTATGGTGTACGACTGCTCACCATCACCGCCCACTTCCAGCCCTTTGGTGCAGCCATCGTCGAAGCGAATCAGCGCCTTTGCGCCGTCTCGAATGACAATCTGCTGATCAGCGCGTAAGCGCGTGCCCGGACTGATGACCTCTAACTCACCCAACTCGTTGCTGGCCAGCACTTCGCCATCGACTGATTCCAACGCGGCGGCAAATTCGCTGTAATCTTGCTCGCGATTCTGCGCCGTAGCCAACAATCCTGCGCCCGCAGCCAAACCAACCGCAGCCAAGCTTCTAGCGTTGTTCGAATTGTCAACATGAGCCGCGCCACATGCTACCCCAGCGGCAGCGGGAGCCGCCCACCACATGGTCGCGCAGGGCGAACGCCTCGGCACCTGGTAGAGTTCTTCAACTTCCAGTGCCATATCACAGCCGTCGGCAAACACCATCAGCGCCTTGGAGCCGAGCGAAACCAGAACCTCCTGGTCGGCGTAGATCTGCTGACCTTCAACCGCTGCCACCGATTGACCGCCTTGTTTGACTAGCACTGTGCCTTCGACATCCTGCAGGGTTCCGACAACTTTCGCCCCGTCCTGTGCCAAAAGTAGTGTAGATGTCAACAATCCAGCGATTGTGGCTAGCCCCCTAGCGAATCCATTCATGCTCTAGCGCCCCGCCTTATCGAAAAAAAAAACTCACCTCAAGCTTAGCTGGAACAAACCCTAAGCTCAAGCACTGTCGGCGTCGTGTTGCACATTGTCAGCTTCCGGTACAGATTCAATTGGCCCTCGTAATTCAACCGCCAAATCATCAAACCAGACTTCTCCGGAAACTTGTTGTTCAGCTGCGATTCGCGCATCTAAAACCAAGCGCAATTGCTGCGCACCACAGTCTGCATCCAACACGGTGAAATCCATTTCGAAACCTCGCCACTCGCTGCTGCCAAGCAAGCGTTCAGATTTACCTAATGGTACTTCACTCTCCGCGCAACTCATACTCCACGTTAAACCCTGTGCCGCCCGCAAATCAATTAAGCGCGCACGACCACTAAGTCGATAATGGCCGGGCAACAACAACAACATTTGCGACACATGCTGGAATGCAACTCGACGGTCATAAAACACCAACCTAAGCGCCTTATTGTCGGCCACTGGCTCCTTGCTAATCAGCATATCGGCACCTGCAACCCGGGCAATCACCCATCCGCGCAGACGGTTGCGTGCGACTCCATCGAACCCACCATCGTACAAAAGCGCGGTATCCGAGCCACCAATGGATGCGCTCGCGACCAGCTTACGTAATGCCGGCCAATCGCGCGTACGCAGCAGGCGTGCCGCAAGCGCCTCCAACTCGGCTTGCTGAACCACGCCGCCCGCCAGCACGATAGCGCGCAACAAGCGATTGATGTCCGAACTGGACGGGCTCTCAAGGATCAGACGCCGCAAAAAATCAAGCCGCCAGTTGGGCTCGACAGCCAGGTACTTGGCGACCGCACGCGAACCCACTGGATTGAGCGCGATAGTAGCCAAAATGGGAAACACGTCGTCAGCCAACTCCGGCTGAAAGCGCAACAAGCGATCTAAGCGCTGCAGTGCATCAGTCAAATCCCGATCAGCTAAGGCGTTCAGTGCCAGCCAAAATTGCGCGGGCGCATCGCGTGGCGCCGCTGCGGCGGCCCCATGCATCAACAACAGTGCCTGCGGGCGGTTCCCACGCGCTTCGGCGACAGCCGCCAAAATTCGTAAGGCGCGACCGTCCAGCGGCTGCTTGCGCAACACCAACTGCGCAAGGCGCTCTGCTTCCTCCAACTGACGCGCGATTAAGGCTGCTTCTGCGGTCTTGACCAGCGCCTCTGGCTGTTGAGCGTTCAACACCAAAGCGCGCGCGGGTAGTGGGCGCGCCAAATAATCGGCGTAGCCGCGAATCAACACCAACCACAGCAAAGTAAGGGCGAACACCCACAGCAGTGTTTTTCGCAACGCCGATGGCAGGGTCATCGTGACAGCGGCTCGCGGGTGCACTCGACTATGGCGCTCATGGCCGCGCGGAGTCGCGACCAAAAGAAGCAATGCGCACGGCGCCAGCAT
>CAZLSB010000262.1:0-5733 GCA_964561825.1 uncultured Xanthomonas sp. | reverse complement strand
GGTTAGAATACCGGCCTGTCACGCCGGGGGTCGCGGGTTCGAGCCCCGTCCGCTCCGCCAATCCTGACACGGGCGCCCAAGGGCGCCCGTGTCATTTCCGGGCCTGCTAAGCGTGGCGTCATCAAACGCGGAGCCTGCGGTCCAACCACAGCAACAACGGATTTAGATCATGCTGCAGGCAATCCGCGAAAAGTTATCCGGCTGGATTTTGGTAGTGATCGTGCTCCTCTTAGCCGTTCCCTTCGCGCTGTTCGGCATCAACAACTACTTTGAGGCGCAGGTTGATTCCTACGTTGCCAAAGTTAACGACGCTCAAATTGATTCGCGTCAGTTGCAGGAGCGCCTGGACCTGCAACGTCGGCAAATGCGTCAGATGTTGGGACAAGATGCCGACCTCGGGTTTATTGAAACTCCGGACAACAAGCGTCGAATTTTAGATTCCCTGATCGAAGAGGAATTGCGTTACCAGGATGCGCGCGCTTCCGGCGTGGAGATCCCGGCAGCGAAGCTACAAAGCGAAATCCTGGCCATAGACGCTTTCAAGCCCGCCGGCACCTTTGATCAGGATACTTATGTTGCCGTTCTGCGCAATATGAGCATGACGCCGAGCATCTTTGAGGATCGCATGCTGCGCGACATGGCGGCGCGCGAGATATCCACTCGAGTAGGCGGTAGCGCATTCGCCACCGACGCAGAGATCGACAGCTACTTACGGTTGCAAAACCAGACTCGTACCTTCACCTCGCTGCGCTTCAACGCTGCGGAAGAGACTGTCGATGCGCCTTCTGAAGAGGCTATCGCCAAGGAGTTTGAGACACGCAAGAGTGAATTACAGACGCCGGAACTGATCAGCGTGCAATACGTTGAAGTGCAGGCGTCCGGCATCGAAGTGGAAATGCCCAACGATGCGGAGTTGCAAGTCCGCTATGAAGATTCGAAAGACCGTTACGTGGTTCCAGAGCAACGCCAGGCCAGTCACGTGCTGATCGAAGTGGCCAGCGATGCCGCCGCCGACCTGCAAAAGGCAGCGCTGGCTAAAGCCGAGGCTCTGCTAGCCGAAATTCGCGCGGGAAAGGACTTTGCTGACGTCGCGAAAGCAAGCTCCGAGGACTTGGGCTCCAAGCAACAAGGCGGTGACTTGGGCTGGTTGGAGCCAGGCGCAAGCGATCCCGCTTTCGAAGATGCCTTGTTCAAGCTGGAAGCCGGTCAGATTTCTGAGCCCGTACTGGGCGCGAATGGTTACCATTTGATCCAGTTGCGTGAGATCAAGGCGGAAAGCCGCCGTCTATTTGCTGAAGTGAAGGCGGAGTTAGAGACAGAGTATCGACAAACGGAGCAGGATCGCCTTTTTTCCGATCTTGCTGGTTCCCTAGTTGATGAAATTCAACGTGACCCGCAGTCCTTGCAAGGTCCAGCCGATAAGTTGAAGTTGCCGCTAAAGACTTCTGAACTCTTCCCCCGAACGGGTGGAGCAGGTATCGCGGCGAACCCCGAAGTGGTGACCGAAGCCTTCTCCAGTCTGGTGCTTGAACGTGGCCAAACCAGTGACCTCATCGATTTGACCAAGGAGCACGTGGTAGCGATCCGACTTGCGCAACGTAAGGCGCCGGAGCCACGCACGCTGGATCAAGTTCGCGGCGAGATTGAAGCAGGCATCCGTCAGTCTGCCCAACGTAAACTTTTGGAAGAACAAGTCAAAGCCTTAGAAGCGCGTCTGATCGCTGGCGAATCACTGGCCACGATTGCGACAGAATTGGCCAAAACGCCTGACGCTGCAGAAGCGGTGGTCCGTACGGCCGGAAACATCGATGCAGTCTTGTTGGAACAGGCGTTCAAGATGTCACGCCCGAACGGCGCTCCCATCCGTCAAGTCATCAAGTTGAACGATGACGAGCAGGCACTGATTGAGTTGACGGCGGTGGTGGACGGCGATCCTAAAACCATCGAACAAGCTGCACGCGACGCCGCTCGCACGCTTCTAGTCGGACAATGGTCGGAAGCAGAATCCAAGGCCTACGTAGAAGCGCTGCGTAAACAGGCGAAGATCGTGATTGTTGAGGATCGCTTGTAAGGCGCAACCAGTGCCGGTGGGCGCATTGCAGGCGCAATGCGTCTTGCGCGGGCTTGCCGGGCTCTGGCGCTTGCAGGCCGGGGAAGGCTCTCGGTGGGATGCCTGAGCTTTCTCGGTGAAGCACTGGGCCCGGCAGGCCTAAGCTTGCAAGTCGCCCATGCTCACGTGGCTGTAGCCGGAGTCGACATAGAGCACTTCGCCGGTGACGCCGGCGGCCAAGTCAGAACACAAAAACGCCGCGGCATTGCCCACATCCTCGGTGGTCACGCTGCGTCGCAGCGGCGCCGTGCGTTCCACATGGTCAAGCATCTTGCGGAAATTGCCGATCCCCGCAGCCGCCAAGGTTTTAATCGGACCTGCTGAGATAGCGTTTACGCGCGTGCCTTCGGGCCCAAGATCCTGCGCCAAATAGCGCACGCAGGCCTCCAGCGATGCCTTTGCCAATCCCATTACGTTGTAATTGGGCATCGAACGCACCGCGCCCAGGTAGCTCAAAGTCAACAAAGCCCCACGCCGGCCCTGCATAAGCGGCTGAGCCCCTTTGGCCAACGCGGCAAAGCTGTAGCTGCTGATTTCGTGCGCGATGTTGAAGCCTTCGCGGGTGACGGCGTCAATAAAACGACCCTGGATTTGCTCGCGCGGTGCGAAAGCAATGGAATGCACGAGGATGTCAAAGCCATCCCAGTGCTGCGCCAAAGCGGCATACATACGATCAACATCGCCGTCGATCGCCACATCACATGCCAGTACCGGACCGCCGCCGAACGCCACTGCGGCTGCGTCAACGCGATCCTTCAAACGCTCACTTTGATAAGTGAATGCCAACTGTGCGCCTTGCCGGTGCATCGCTTCTGCGATGCCCCAAGCAATGGAGCGTTGTGAGGCGATACCCGTGATTAACGCGCGTTTGCCGTCAAGAAATCCCATCCTGTCGATGCTCCTATGCGAATTATTTGCTTTGCAAGTTTAATCGTTGCCCAATTCGCAGCACGCTGCGTTTATTCAAGCCATTCCAACGCATCAAGTCAGCAAGCCCAACACGATAGCGTCTGCTAATCGTCCAAAGCGAATCACCTGATGCGACTTTGTACACGCGGCTGGCTACCGTTGATGTCGAAATTGGCGCGGGCTTGGGGCTTGCTTTGGAAAGTTGACCGTCTTGCAGCGCACGCTGCGCGGCTGCGCTAGTGGTGGCTGGTAGTAAAAATGGGCGTGCCGCGTCGGTCGCGTTGCGCGAAAATGCGGTCTGATTCCAGCGTTTGGCATCCGCCACGGCCACGCTAGCACGCGCCGAAAGTTCGTTTGGATCCACCGGATAGGGCGTCCGAAATTCAACCAGACGTGCGCTTTCTGACCACGCAGGGAGCGAGAGTGCAAAACGCTCCGGTTCGCCGATCAAGCAAGCTAGTGCCTTGATTTTGTCGATGTAGTCGCGCGTTGTTCTGGACAACCCAAGGCCTTCCAGGGAATTCATGCTGGCGTGATCGCGACCGCGTAACGCTTTGCGCAAGCGATAAGCGCCCGCATTGTAGGCCGCAAACATCAATTTAGGATTGTGGGAAAAAGCGTCTGCGTTGATCTGCAGTAGCCGCAACGCGGCGCCGGTCGAGGCTTGCACATCCAGACGTTGATCGGCGTTTCCTTTGCCGGTCAAGCCAAATAGCCGACCGGTATCGGGCATCAGTTGCCACAAGCCAAGCGCGCCGCCAGGGCCACGCGCATCCGGACGATAGTAACTCTCCACAATCGGAATCAACATAATTTCGCTAGGCAGCTCAAGCGCTTCCACGCGCGTGAGCACATACTCCATCAGCGGGATCAGCGGCTCCAACGTACTCGCAAAGCGGTCAGGTTTGCTGGCATAGCGCTTGATCCAGTGTTCCATGCCAGGAGTCAATTCACAGCGCCGCCAATGGCGCCCCGCTTGGAAACGTTCCCAAAGGTCAGGGATTGGCGCGACATTAATCTTATCCGCTGCGGGCATCGGTGGCAGCAGCGGCTCTGCGATCACGGCCGAGCTTTCAATCGGCGCTGCAACCTGAGTGTCGGCGTCAACTTGATCGGGCTTCGGAGCTATCGCACATCCGCCCAGTGCGCTGAGCACTAGCGCGCAGCCGATCGTCAGCCATGTCTTTTTGCAGCCCAATGACATTTGCGCTGCAGCACTCATAATGCGGACTTCCAAGCACGCAAAGTGGCGAACACAGCGGTTCGATTAGGCAAAATTTCCTCCGCATAACGATTGGCGGCGGCCCATATGGACGGGTCATCACACCGCAAGAACGGGTTGCAGCGGCGCTCGCTGCCGATATTCGTGGGGATACTGGGCAGCCCTCGCTGCCGCAGATCGTGGATGTCGGCCACCCGCTGCCGTAAATCTGCGTTGTTGGGATCCAATTTGCTTGCGAAGCGGGCATTGGCCAGCGTGTATTCATGCGCGCAATAAACGCGCGTACTGTCCGGCAGTGCGGCGAGCTTCTCCAGCGAGCTCAGCATCTGCGCGGCATCACCTTCAAAATTGCGACCGCAGCCCAGGCTAAACAAAACGTCGCCGCAAAAAACCTGGTCTTTGCCCAGATAAACGATATGGGAGCGTGTGTGCCCTGGCGTGGCCATCACCCGCAAAACACAATCATCATCCAGCACCACTTCCTCGCCATCGTGCACCCATTCAGTGAGTCCGGTTATGCGCGAGTCGATTGGACCAATGCGACGCGCGGCCGGCCACTGGGTGCTCAGGCGGGCCATGCCGCCGATGTGGTCGGGATGATGATGGGTGATCAAGATGGCGCGCAGTTGGCCACCGACTTCCTGCAGATGACGTGCCACGACCGATGCGTCACCCGGATCGACCACGGCAACGCCATTGCACAAGTTCAGCGCAAAGATGTAGTTGTCAGTAAACGCCGGCAAAATGGTAACGAGCATCCGTGAAGACCCATTGAGGTAGAGAGGTTTAAGTGATGCGTAGTGGCTGCCGCGCAGACCCTGGCCTTTGCGGGGCGGCGAATGGTCGCAGAGGGGCGGATTGCGGTCAAATCGCGGGCGTTTTGTGGCGCCCAGGCCTTGGGTTTGGAAAATTGCGGAGATTGCTGTCGGGCCTCCCGCCACCGACCGATCTGCGCGGCACTGCATACAGTTGCGCCTTGCGCGCTTTATGCTCTACGAAACCAGAAATCGAAGGACGCTGATGCCAAAGGATGATGCCGACGCGCCAAGCGCTGATGGGCTGGCAACGCGCTGTGAGCGTGCCTGCGTGGACTTGATCGAAGAGCGCTGGCGGCGCGCCCCTGGTTTGGCAATCAGAATGGCGCCCGGCGAACCTGCGGTAGTGGAGCGTCCGGGGCGCACACGTTTTGATCTGAGCTGGGTAGCCGCCGACCTCAGCTTTAGCGGTGTGCTGCGTGGCCGTTTGCCGTTGTTACCGTTGGCAGACGGTTCGCTCGCGTTGGTCGTGTTAGATCGATTAGCGATGGTCGATGTTGGGCAGCTAAAGCCGTTTTTGGCAGAGGTGTTTCGTGTGTTGGCAGATGATGGTGGACTCATGGTGGTCGACACAAATCCCTGGAGTTGGCTGGGCTTGCGCGCGCGCTGGCGGGGGGCGCCGCGCACGCTAGCTGCCAATCAAATGGGCAGTTTGCTGCGCGCGAGCGGACTGGAGG
>CAZLSB010000261.1:0-5752 GCA_964561825.1 uncultured Xanthomonas sp. | reverse complement strand
TGACAAATCATGCGAAGACTTTTGTGTGTTTGGTTCCCGCTCGTCCGGCTTAGGATTTGTCGAACTTCATCTTCATACGCTGTACTTCTTGCCAGGTCAGCAAGCCGCGTTGCAGCCACTTGCCGACGCCTTGCGGCCGCCATACGGCTAACAGGATCACGCCGGCAACCAGAACATATGGGTGCTGTCCAATTCGGCGCACGATGCTAAGGCCTTGATCGGCTAGTGCTACGGGTGCTTTCCAGCGCGCGAATTCCTGCGAAATGGTACCGCGTTGCTGTGCAGCCGTGATCACCAGTGCGGCACGCCGCTCGGCTAGGGAGGGGGGTATAACAGTTAACGGCCGCTCAGCCATTTGCTATCCTTGCTCAGTTCCGACAGGGTGGCTGCAAAAGGTTTTGTTTGGGTGCGCGCCTGGTAAAGCGCTCTGCGCCAAGCAATTAGGCCGAGCAGCAGATAAAAAACAGAAAGGCTACCCAGCGCCAAAATCAGGTGGGTATTCCAGAACAAAAAAACCACTACCATCGTTGCCAAAACTATGCCGATGGCTAGGCACAGCGCGGCAGCCAGTGCTAGCACCAGTAAAGTCAATAAATTTCGTCGACTTTCTTCGACATCCGTCGCTAACAGGCTCAGGCGCGTATGAGCCATCGCCATTAAGGTTCCGGCAAGGTGAGTTAGGGACTCTAAAAGTCCCTTACTCGGCGGTAGGCTTGGATCAGCCATCTGCGTTTAGTCTTATGATCGGCGCAGTAACAAGCCGAGCACCAGCCCAACCGCACTGGCCACACCCAACGCAGCCCATGGGTTGTCATGTACGTAGACGTTGGTTGCCTTTGCTGCGTTCTTGCTGGAAGTCAACAATGCTGCCTGCGACTCCGATAAACGCTCGCCAACGCGGCGCAGGGATTCGCTGGCTTTGGCTCGTAAAACCTCCATCCGCTCATCACCTTTGTCGGCGGTGGCTTTTAGCAAGGCTTCGGCGTCTGCCATCACGACTTTAACGTCGCTGATTAACTGATCTTGATGCGAACCGCCAAAGAACGGTTCGCTGCGGTCGCTGCTATTGGACATACTCATCTTTAGTTCCTCAGGTTGTGGTGCGGATGCGCAACCCTATGCTGAGCAGCGGCAAAACTCAGTGCGCTGGCGTACTAAAGGTGAACTCCCGCACCTATGTGGTCTGGCGAACGGAGTAATGCGCAAGTTCGGTGCTAAATCTGCGGCGAAACGGCCTTTCGGCCACGTCACCATCGCCAATTGGCGATGCCGAAGCTCCAGATTTCTTGCACAAAGGTAGTGCTCCTTGCGAGCTAATCCCATCCTTGTTGTGGCGTTCATCGGATTGGCGCTGCTAATCGCGTTAGTGCTGGGGGCGTCGTATTGGGCCTTCCAACAGATCACCGAGTCCGGGGAAGCGCGCGCACACGTGAGCTTGGTGCGCACCAGAGCTGATGATCTGCTGACGACCATGATCGACGCTCAGTCTGCGGCGCTCGGCTACTCGCTGACCGGTGATGGCGCATTTTTGCAATCCTATGATGCGTTGAGTAAGCGACTGCCTGTGCAACTGCAGGAACTCACCCAAAGGGTGGCCGCCGCCCCAGTGAAAGCGCAACTTGCGCTGCTGCGCCCACGCGTGGAAGCGGCCTTGGCTGAAATTTCCAGACTCGTTGTGATGCGTAATGAAGCGCCCCAAATTGCCGCAATTGCCGAGGGCAGTGCCAAAGAGCTAATGGATTCAATGCGTTTGGATATGCATCATTTCGTGACAGCTCAGGAAACTCTGCTCGCCAGTTACGAGGCGCGCTACCAAGCCAACATGCACACACTATTTTTAGTCATTTTGGCATCCGGCACATTGTCGGCAGTACTGGCCTTATTCTTGGTCCTTTCGATTTATCGAGTCAGCAAGAGTCGTCTGGCCGAACTGGTCCACATAGAAACCCAGCACTTGCTTGATGTACAGCGGGAGATTAACCGTCAGTTGGCGGAGGCCTATGATAGTTTGCGCCGCAGTGAGGACCTGCTTTCGGTGACCTTTGATTCTATTGGCGATGGAGTATTGGCAACCGATATTGAAGGTCGCGTCACGCGGATGAACGCGATCGCTGAGCAGTTGACGGGTTGGAAACTCGCGCAGGCTTGCGGGCGTCCCGTTGAAGAAGTGTTTGAAATCATCAATCAGCAAACGCGTTTGCCATCCAAGGTGCCTATCACTGATACCTTGAAACACGGAACCGCACAAGGTCTAGCCAACCACACGATCCTGATCGCGCGAAATGGCGACGAACACGCAATAGCCGACAGCTGCGCACCCATTCGCGACCCAGTCCAGGTCATCGGCGCAGTATTGGTATTTCGAGATGTTTCGAAGGAATACGCGGTGCAAGCCGCCGTACGCGACCGCGAGGCGCTGCTTCAGGCGATTCTCAACACGGTTGAAGACGGCGTAATCATGTTTCGCGCGAAGGGTGCCATCGTGCAGACCGTCAATCCTGCCGCCACAACCTTGTTTGGTTATTCCGCCCACGAAATGTTAGGAAAGAAATTCAGCCTGTTAGTCCCTGAGCTGGATAATGACGAAACCGAAGGTTCCTTATTGTACTACAGTGCGAGTGCCGCCACATTGACTGCGGGGTTAATCCGTGAGGTGACGGGTAGACGCAAAGACGGTAGCCAATTCAGTCTGGAAATAGCGGTCACTGAGATGGCGCTCGGTGGCGAACGTTATTTCACCAGTGTGTTAAGGGATGTCAGCACACGTCGGCAAATAGAACAGCAGCGAGACGCGGCAGTCGCCGAATCAGTGAAAGCGAGTAACGCCAAGACCGATTTTCTTTCCAGTATGAGCCACGAACTACGTACGCCGCTCAATGCGATTCTCGGTTTCGCCCAATTGATCGAATCGGGCACACCATTGCCCACGGCAAATCAAAAGCGTAGTGTCGATCAAATCCTGAAAGCTGGCTGGTATTTGTTGGAGCTTATCAGTGAGGTGCTAGATCTCGCCCGTATTGAGGCTGGCAATGTGGGTTTATCACACGAACCCGTGCGCTTACCGGAGATTTTGCTGGAGTGCAAGGCGATGGTCGAACCGCAGGCGCAGCAACGGGGAATTCGGCTACGCTTCCCCCATTTTGCGGCGCCGTACTGCG
This sequence comes from uncultured Xanthomonas sp., assembly GCA_964561825.1. GTDB lineage: Bacteria > Pseudomonadota > Gammaproteobacteria > Xanthomonadales > SZUA-5 > JADKFD01. Next base: position 2,594 of record CAZLSB010000261.1, on the reverse strand, counting down.
TGTCAGCCGATCGCACACGTCTGAAACAAGTGTTTATCAACTTGTTGTTCAACGCGGTGAAATACAATCGTCCGCACGGAACCGTTTCGGTAGATTGCGCGTTGGTTGAGCAGTCCGCGATCCGCATCAACATTCGCGATACCGGCATGGGTCTAACTCATGAACAGATGGGACATCTATTCCAGCCCTTTAATCGCCTCGGAAAGGAGTCGGGTGTCGAAGAGGGCACCGGAATTGGTTTAGTGGTGAGCAAACGTTTGGTTGAACTGATGGACGGAACCATCGGCGCTGACAGCACGGTGGGAGTGGGTAGCGTATTTTGGATCGAACTGAAATTGACCAGCGCTCCACGGTTGTGCGCGATACCCGCGGCTGACGCCCAAGCCGTCGAATTGCCGCTATCCGCACCGAAGCGCACACTCTTGTACGTAGAAGATAACCCGGCCAACCTCGAATTAGTTGAACAGATCATTGAGCGCCGCGCAGATTTGCGCTTGCTTGCCGCTGCCGATGGTTATCTTGGCATTGAGTTTGCGCGCGCTTATCAACCGGATGTGATATTAATGGACATCAATCTGCCCGGCATGAGTGGCGAAGAAGCGATGCACGCTTTGCACCTTGATCCGTCCACTGCGCACATTCCAATTATTGCGATCAGCGCCAACGCCATGCCGCGAGATATTGAGCGTGGCATCTCTGCTGGCTTTTTTGATTACTTGACCAAACCGATAAAAGTAAGCAAGTTTTTGGAGACACTGGACGCTGCATTAATATATTCCAATGTGTCTGAGCTTCCGACTGCTACGAGGACAGTATGAAAGTTACCGAGTCCGAAATTCATAATGCCAGCATTCTGATCGTGGACGATCAGTTGAGTAATGTTGAGCTGTTGCAAGCGTTGCTGCATGAGGTGGGTTATACGCAAATCAGCACGACGATGGATCCCACTAAAGTTTGCGAATTGCATCGGGAAAATCGCTATGATTTAATTTTGCTTGACCTGCAGATGCCGGTTATGGATGGCTTCGCGGTTATGGAGGCGCTGAAGTTCAACGAAACTGACCCCTATTTGTCGGTTTTGGTGATCACCGCGCAACCTGGCCACAAACTGCGCGCACTACAATCCGGGGCTAAAGATTTTATCAGTAAACCATTTGATTTGGTGGAAGCTAGAACGCGGGTACGCAACTTACTAGAGGTGCGCTTGGTATATAAACAACTGGAAGTTTTGAACCGCTCGCTTGAACAAAAAGTACAAGAGCGTACTGCCCAGTTACGTGAAAGTGAAGCGCGTTATCGCAGTTTTACCGAATTAGCTGCCGATTGGTATTGGGAGCAAGATGAGCGCGGTATTTTCTCCAAAGTATCGGGCCCCGTGCAAGAGATGCTGGGTCCAAAGCTAAGCATGGGCTTAAATGGCGCTGCAACCGGATCGGCGCTCAGTTGGGATAATGCAGAGCATGCGGCACTCAGCGCTGCCATTGAAGCACGCCAGCCATTTCTGGATTTTGTGTTTAGCCGCACGAATGCCGAGGGCACCGAGCGTCGCTTCCGAGTAAGCGGTGAGCCGATTTTTGATCAAGCTTGCCGGTTTGCAGGTTATCGTGGGATTGGTGTTGAAATCACTCCTGAAGCAGCCCGCGCTACGCCCAATAGCGGAGGCGAGAATGTCAACCCCAACTAGTAGCAAGGCGTTCGCCGCGCACAATCCCCTGCAAAATCATTTGTTAGCCGCGTTGCCAAAGGAAGATTTTAATGCTCTCGCAACGCATCTGGAGCTGGTTTCAATGAAGCTCGGTGACACGTTGTATGAGCCAGGCGAACAACAGCAATATGCCTATTTCCCTACCACGGCTATCGTCTCGCTACATTATGTGACCGAGTCTGGCGCATCGGCTGAAACCGCTGGTGTCGGTAATGAAGGCGTGGTGGGTGTTTCTCTTTTCATGAGTGGTGGTGGCACATCCAGTTCAGCGGTTGTGCAAACGGCAGGTTTCGGTTATCGATTAGATCGCCGTTCCCTGCGCGAAGAGTTCGAACGCGGCGGCGCATTGCAGCAGTTGTTGTTGCGTTACACCCAAGCACTGATGACGCAAATGAGTCAAACGGCGGTCTGTAATCGCCATCATTCAGTAGAGCAGCAACTATGCCGATGGCTTTTGCTCACTTTGGACCGTCTGCCGAGTAATGAACTGGTCATGACGCAAGAATTAGTTGCGCATATGCTAGGTGTGCGGCGCGAAGGCATTACCGAAGCCGCAGGGAAACTTCAGCACGCAGGGTACATCAGCTATAGGCGCGGCCACATCACGGTACTCAATCGCAAAGGATTGGAAGGAATTTCCTGTGAATGTTATGACGTGGTTCGCAAAGAACTGAAGAGACTATTAGTAGACGTTCGCTATAAGGCACCAGCTTCGCAGATGACCTTTGCTTCACTTGCCGAGCCACGCCGTCGAGACTAAGCGGCTAAGTTTAGCCAAGAAACCTCAGTTGGACGGGGTAGAGTGTGCGGCTATGGGGGTGAGAACCGTGCAATCTACCCCGCAGCGCTCTCACCAAACATACCGCAAGCAAATGATTTTAATGCATTT
>CAZLSB010000260.1:0-5760 GCA_964561825.1 uncultured Xanthomonas sp. | reverse complement strand
AAATGTGCTCGGCTTCGTGCTGGCGCACCGCAAACATGGTGCCGCCGACGCGCACGGCGATCGGTTCCCGCCCGCCCGGCCCGAGCGCCACCACCCGCACCATCTCACCCGGCACAAAGCCGATTTCCAACAGGCGCAATACCAAGTTGGTGTCATGTCCGTGGCCCAATTTTGGCAAACGGACCTCCCGGACACGAGCGAATTGGCCTTTACCGACCATCGCCAAGTTCATCGGCGCGGTTTGCACAGCACTCGGGTCTAAGCTGGACATCGGCACATCAGTTGCGCTGGACAACATAGAAGGAGGGCATTGGTCAGGATGAGGCGCAGCTTAGCGGCTTGCAGGCTGGACGTAAATGCGAATGACTATCAAATCACGCGAAGCACGGTCGGCTGTTCAGGCCCGCGAGCGCAGCTCAGGTGCTGCTATTCTGCGCGGCCCTACTTACTAGCCTTGGCCGCCGTGAAAGAGCATCTTAATGAGCTCGTGATGCAGGCGCTGCTCGACGTTCGTCGCAAGCAGCGGGTTGAATTGCCGGAAACACCGGAATTCGTCATCGAGCGCACGCGTCAACGTGAGCATGGCGATTTCGCAACCAATGCCGCACTGGTGTTGTGCAAGCTGCTCGGCATGCAACCACGCGATTTGGCTGCGGCCATCGTTGCGCATTTGCCGCCTTCACGGCATGTCGAGAAGGTCACGATTGCTGGACCTGGGTTTATCAATTTCACCTTGAGCAAGAGTTGCTTATTGGGCACTTTGCGGCGCGTTTTGGAGCGTGGTGAGGCCTATGGTGTTGTCGAGCCGGATGAAAACGAGCATTACACCGTCGAGTTTGTCAGCGCCAATCCGACCGGACCCTTGCATGTGGGGCATGGCCGTGGGGCGGCTTTTGGCGCCAGTTTGACCAATATTCTGGAAGCCTGCGGCATTCGTGTGCAGCGCGAGTATTACGTCAACGACTACGGTCGACAAATGGATATTCTGGCGACCAGCGTTTGGCTGCGTTATCTGGAACTCACCGGCAATCCCCTGCGCTTCCCGGATAATGGCTACAAGGGCGATTACGTGGTGGACGTTGCCCGAGCGCTCAAACATGCGCATGGCGATCGCTTCCGGCGCAGTCCGTTTGAGGTCACCGCCGATTTGCCGCCCGATGAGAGTCAGGGCGGCGATAAAGAGATCCATGTCGATGCATTGATCCATCGAGCGCGCAGTTTGCTCGGCGCCAGTGAATTTGATGTGGTCTACAAATCGGCACTGGATGCCTTATTGGCAGCGATTCGCGACGAATTGCTGGCTTTCAATGTGCGTTATGACCAATGGTTTTCGGAACGATCCTTGGCCGATTCCGGCGCGGTCGGGCGCGCAATCGAGCGGCTCACGCGGCTCGGTCATATGTATGAGAAAGATGGCGCCAAGTGGTTTCGCGCTACGACCTTTGGCGACGAGAAAGACCGCGTGGTGATCCGTGAAAACGGCGCAACCACCTATTTTGCGTCCGATATCGCCTACCTGTTGAACAAATTCGAGCGCGGTTACACCCACGCGATGTATGTGCTGGGCGCCGATCATCATGGTTATATCGCCCGTTTGAAAGCCGCCGCCAGTGGTTTGGGCCTGAATCCCGCGCGGGTGGAAATCGTGCTGGTGCAATTTGCCAAACTGTTCAAGGACGGCAAAGAAGTGTCGATGGGCAAACGCGAAGGCAATTTCGTAACGCTCAAGGATTTGCGCACCGAAGTGGGCACCGACGCCGCGCGCTTTTTCTATGTGATGCGCAGTCACGAACAACACCTGGATTTTGATTTGCAGCTGGCAAAGTCGCAGACCAAGGATAATCCGGTCTATTACGTGCAATACGCCCATGCGCGCATCGCCAGTGTGTTCCGACAACTGGCCGAACGCCGCCTGAGCCACAACCGCTCTGCCGGCGATGCCGCGCGCCAGCAACTGAGCAATCAGCACGAGTTGGAGCTGTTGAATATGATGCTGCGCTACCCGGAAACGGTGGAAAAAGCCGGCGAACAACGCGCACCGCATTTGATCGCCAATTATCTGCGCGAGTTAGCGTCGGCGCTGCACGCTTATTACGATGGTTCCGGCACCAAAGTGTTGTGCGAGGATGACGATCTGCGCAACGCCCGTCTGAGTTTGCTGCTGGCAGTCAAACAAGTGTTGAGCAATGGTCTGAAGTTGATCGGCGTGTCAGCGCCTGAGAAAATGGAGCGCCAGGAGGCTTGATGAGTTACGTCTTCCCCGTGCCTATTCCCAGTGTGCCGATTGCCGCTAGCGAGCTACGTTTTCCGGTGCATCGTATTTATTGCATCGGTCGCAATTACGCCGAGCACGCCAAAGAAATGGGCAGCGCGCCGGAAAAGGGCGAGCCGGTGTTTTTCATGAAACCCGCTGACGCCGTGGTCAGCGACGGGCGCGATCCGCGTTTTCCGTCGGTCACCAAGAATTTGCACCACGAGGTGGAGTTAGTGGTGGCGCTGCAAACGGGCGGTCGCGACATCGCCGTCGCAGACGCGCTCGAATGCGTGTTTGGCTACAGCGTTGGCGTCGATTTGACCCGTCGCGATCTGCAAGCGGCGGCCAAAGCCAAGGGTAATCCCTGGGATATCGCCAAGGGTTTTGATGACAGCGCGCCGATCGCGCCGATTGTGCTGAGCGGCGGTCGTCACCCGATCGCCGAGCGCGTCGTTTTGAGCGTCAATGGCACGCAGCGTCAAGCCGCAAGCGTCGCCGACATGCTGTGGTCCGTGCCTGAGATCATCAGCGAGTTATCGAAACTATACGAGTTGCAAGCGGGCGATTTGATTTACACCGGCACACCGGCCGGTGTCGGGGCGCTGCTGCCTGAGGATCGGGTGCAATGCAGTCTGGATGGCTGGTGCACGCTGGAGTTTGGCTTCAGCCGCTGATGGGCGCTTGGCTGCTCACGCACGAGAGCGCGCTGCGGCTGGCTGTTTTTGTGCTGGTCTTCGCGGTTTTGGCGCTGTGGCAGACGCTGCGCCCGTTCCGTGAACTCAAACAACGCACGCGGCGTTGGACTAGGCATTTGGGGGTGTTACTAATCGGCGCGGTGCTGGTGCGTTTGTGCGTGCCGCTGGCCGCTAGCGCGGCGGGTGCTTGGGCGGACGCGGCGCAGTTTGGTCTGCTGCAATTTTTGGGTCTACCACACTGGCTACTGATACTGAGCGGCATTGTGCTGCTGGATTTGGCCATCTATTGGCAACACCGATTGTTCCACAAACTGCCATGGCTGTGGCGTTTGCACCGCATGCACCACAGCGATACCGCATTTGAGGTGTCGACGGGGATTCGCTTTCATCCGCTGGAGATAGCGCTGTCGACGCTGATCAAAATCGGCGTGGTGCTGATGCTTGGCATTCCGGCGCTGGGCGTGCTGCTGTTTGAGATTCTGCTCAATGCCACGGCGCTGTTCAGTCATAGCAATGTGCAATTGCCTAGCGCAGTGGAACGGCGCTTGCGATCGATTCTGGTGACGCCGGACATGCATCGCATTCATCATTCGACGGCGCCCCTCGAAACCAACAGCAACTTCGGCTTTTGTTTGTCGATCTGGGATCGCTGGTTTGGCAGCTATCGCGCGCAAGCCATGCTCAATCCTGCCGTGATGCCCATTGGCATTGAAGAATTTCGCGGTGCCGCAGATCAGACGCTGCGCGCGCTGCTGGGGCAGCCGCTGCGCTAGCGCGTCATCAATCCACTCGCCGGTGACGCGCCCATGGCGTTAGACTGAGGGTCTCAGCACATACCGGAGCTTGCCATCATGAGCGATATCAACCGCTATCGTTTGGTCACCCGCAGCGATTTCGATGGTTTGGTTTGCGCGGTGTTGTTAAAACAACGCGGCATCATTGACGACATCAGCTTTGTCCACCCCAAGGACATGCAAGACGGCAAGGTTGAAATCGGGCCGCGCGATATCACCACCAATTTGCCGTTTGTGCCCAGTTGTTACTTGGCTTTTGATCACCACGCCAGCGAAGTCAGTCGCTTAGGCGCGGATAGGCCAGACAACTTGATTATCGATCCGAACTCGCCATCGGCAGCGCGGGTGGTGTATCAGCATTTTGGCGGCGCCGAGGCATTTCCGGGTATTTCTGCAGCGATGATGGACGCGGTCGACAAGGCCGATTCAGCGCAGTTCAGTAGCGAGGAAATCCTGCAACCCAGTGGTTGGGTATTGCTCAACTATTTGATGGATGCGCGCACCGGCTTGGGACGCTTTCGCGAGTTCCGGGTGTCCAATTACCAGTTGATGATGGAATTGATTGACTACTGCGCCGCTCATTCGATTGATGAAATTTTGGCGCTGCCGGATGTCAAAGAACGTGCCGATTTGTATTTTGCGCACCGCGACCCGGCGCAGGAGCAAATCCGACGTTGCGCGCATGTGCACGGCAATCTGGTGGTGCTTGATCTGCGCGACGAAGATCTGATTTTTGCCACCAACCGCTTCACCATTTACGCGATGTTTCCCGACTGCAACGTATCGATTCACGTGCTGTGGGGCCTGAAACGCCAAAACACCGCATTCGCGATCGGCAAATCGATCGTCAACCGCAGCTCGAACACCAACGTCGGTGAGCTGTGCCTGAAACATGGCGGCGGTGGACATCAAAACGCCGGCACCTGTCAGGTTGAAGTCGCCGCAACCGAAGAAGTGTTGGCTGAGTTAGTTGCTGCGATCACCACCGACGGCTAGCAGCCTGTCGGGCTTTGCGCGCACTCGCGAGGAAAGCCCGACCGGGCTGCCAGGCACGAGCTTGCTCGCGATCCGGGCTCTTCTGTGTTCATCAGCGTTCTGCAAGCGTGGCAGAACCTGCGCAACCGCAACAGCGTTCGGACAAGTACGAACCCACAACCCACAACCAAGCTGTGCACCGATCGTGTGCCTGTGCGTTGAACCACACTCGTGCACAAGGAAAGCCGGCCATGACAGACATTCGGATAGGGATTAGGTTGGGCCAGCACCTAGTATTGGCCAGCGCGTTGTTTGCGGCAGGCGGTGCCAGCGCGGCGCAGTTTTGCACAGACCTGAGTGGCCTGCCCGTTACCCCCAATGTGCTTTGGCCGCAGGTTTGGGAAGCACTCAACAATCAATCATCGTGCACGCAGAACTGTCATTTGGGTGGTTCGCCGAGCGCGGATTTGGATTTGTCGGTGCCGAATATTTCCATCTATTTCCTGGTCGGTCAGCAAAGCAGCCAGTCTCTGGAAACTATGCGGGTAGAACCCGGCAATCCGCAGGCTAGCTTGTTCTGGCAAAAAGTCGCTTGCGCAGTTCCTGATGTGGGTACCGCCATGCCGCCACCGAATGGTGGAATCTCTATCGATTTGCAGGCGCTGATTTACGATTGGATTGATCAAGGCGCCTACGGCGAGAGCAGTGAAGACCCGATTCCGCGCGACTATCTATTCCGCGCCTCAATGGAATCGCTGCGGCGTTGAGCGCCGATATGTGAATATCCGCGCTCAGCAAAGCGGAGCGCCTGATGGCCGGTATCCAACGTGAACTGACTTTGCGCTTTTTGGCGCAGCCCAAAGACGTCAATTACGGCGGCAAGGTTTTTGGTGGAGCAGTGATGGGCTGGATCGATCAAGCGGCGTATGCGCTGGCGGTCGGTTGGAGTGGCCATGACGCGGTCACTGTCTACGTAGGTGGTATTCAATTTGAGGCGCCGGTACCGATTGGCAGTTTCGCGCACGCATTTTGTATACCGGTA
>CAZLSB010000259.1:3648-5840 GCA_964561825.1 uncultured Xanthomonas sp. | reverse complement strand
ACGCAGCCATGCGCAGCCAGAGCCGTGCAATCTGCCCCGTAGCGGACTCACACTACAGGTGAACTGATCAAAGTGCTGAAAAGTCAAAAAAATCATCGCGTTATGGGTGATGGGAAGCGGTCAACTGAGGTTTCTAGGTTTAAGCAAGGCTGGCCCACGCAAGCCAGCTTTCAGGGAATGCTGGTTGTCCGCGACGGGTACGCCCTGGTTGGTCGTCAAGCGCTGCCCCGCCGCATCCACTCGCGAAGCCGAAAGCGTCGTCGCGCCAGCTTCGCGATCTTTTTGTGCGCCAGTGCCGGTCTTGGCGGAGTGGTTGCTTTCAGACAAGGTGCTGGCGCTGGCCGACGCCGGTAGCTCGACATGCACGCCTTCCGGCGGATTCAGAGTGGCGTTGCCGTACTCAGCCGCCTTGTTGAGATTATGGTCAAACGCAGCAGCGCTGGCATTGAGCGCCGCTGTCTGTTCCTCGCGCTCCTGGCCGGGTTTTTGTGTATTGCCGGCGGCGGTGCGAGTTGGATTGCTGTTGGCAGCCATGTGATCTCCGATCAAGCTAAAGTTTCTAGGTTCAATCCCGGTGGGTTGAAGCGGACGATTTTTCGATTCGGCGGTTGCGTCGATACACAAACTGTCCGGCTAGAGCGGTGAGCACCAGCACGCCGTTACTGACCACAAAGATGGGGTTTTCGATGAGCCAGCTATAGGTCAGAAATCCGAGGCTGGCAGCCAGTTGTCCGATGAACAGCCAGCCGGAAACACCTTCGGTTGAGCGCTCCTGCCACTGCACGCGCACCTGATGCAGAAGCGTGGCAATTAGTACGGCTGAAGCGGCCCAGCCGATCACATCAGCAGGGCCCAGACTCACGGTTGATTGTGCCAATTTTTAGAAGTGCACACGACGTCCTCGCCCTCTTGCGTGACCGAAGACACCGCGTTTGCGCGCTTAACTAAACAGAGCGATCAGCACAATGATCGGCAGCGGGATGCCGAGAATCAGCAGCAGGATGTACTTCATGGTCGTGTCCTTCGTGTGCGTGGGGGAATGAGCAAAAGCGAACGGTGTCGAGGCCTTACACGATTGTTCAAAAATCGCGCTGGCGGCCGCCAAACGTGGCCGCCCAGCTGGCGACAAAAGCGCCGCCCAACAGCGCAATGAATAGCCAAAGCGAGCCATAAGCCGTGGCCCGACGGGCCTTCTCGGCGGCCTCCTTGGCGCGGAGTTCAACTTCCTGGACAGCCGCTTGCGCGCTTGCGTAGATTTCGTTCACCCGCGCTTCGGCAGCCGGTGGGCTGAGGCCGGTGCGGTTGGCAACCAGCTGACCAAGATAACGCAGGTCTGCGGCCGGCAGCGGCGCCGAATCGAGCACGTGAATAAAGATGCGGCGAACCTCGAGCGCGTCTTCAGCGGGCGTGCGCTCAGCCTGGACAACTTCTGGCAAAGCGCTAGTCGAGTTGCTGAGGTCACGTCGAAACAGCGAGTCAATGAAATAGTCTGTCGACGATTCGTCTGCGTTGCTCGCCGAAGTGACCGCGGCCGATGTGGTCGCGCCGACGATACTCGCCCCTGCCTGCACGCCGCTGCCAACGATCGAAGCAACTACCGACGCCAGCAGCGTGGCGGTCGCCAGCGTGGCTATCGCCCAGGTGAGGAAACCATGCACGGTGTCGCGAAAGTACACCTCGTCGGCCTGTGCATCAGCCCAGCGCGTGCGCAAACGACCGGCCAAGTAGCCGCCCAACGCGGAGGCTAAGATCGAAGTGACGGTCAGCCAGACGATGCTAGACACACCGAGTTCGGCAGCGCTGATCGAGCCCGGCGACCACGGCGAAACTGATGCCATCCCAAAGCCCACGCCGAGGATCAGTAGGCTCAAGGAAAGCGCGGCCGCACCCGCGGCGCCAGCGGCAATCGCCGCCCACGAGACAGCGCTAGCGGCGACACGCTGATTGCTTGATGCGACCATCGGCAAAACGACGTGATCGCGCTGTAGATAATCGCTGGTTGCGGCGTTGGAGCTGTTCATGGGGCATCTACTCAGAGGGGCGACGTGATCGTCAGAACGCGAATCTACCCATGCGTGCGCAGCCGCACCGTTCGCTAATTCACATAGCGGCGCCATGGACTCTCTTCAAAGAAAGCCATGCAAATTGCAAAGTAGCTGCTGGCCGTCCGTGCATCGCGCCCCACAATGCCC
>CAZLSB010000259.1:0-3548 GCA_964561825.1 uncultured Xanthomonas sp. | reverse complement strand
GATTACAGCTGACCCAGTTCGCGGCGCTCGCCGCCCCACCACTGTAAGGAGTCGTACTGATGGCCAGCTTCTGCACAGCGAAGTGAGTCACTCTCTCCAGGCTGTCACCCGCGTCCACACGCCGCCCGCAGGGCAATCGCTTGCTGGCGGCCCTGCCGTTGGACGTGCGCGAGCAGCTGTTTCCGCGCTTGCAGCGCGTCTGGTTCCGCTCGGTACAACGCTGCATGAGGCGGGTGATTGCCTGCGCCAGGTGTGTTTTCCGATCGACGCGTTGGTGTCTTTGACGACCAACATGGACGATGGCAGCTCCACCGAAATCGGCGCCGTCGGCAACCAGGGTCTAGTTGGACTGGCGATCATCATGGGTGGCGAATCCAGTCCCACTCGCGCACTGGTTGTTCAACAGGGTTTTGCTTTTTGTGCGAGCCGCGCCGCGTTAATGGAGATGTTCCACGGCACCCACGGCACCCTGGCACTGCAGCAACTGTTGCTGCGGTATGCGCAAACGCAGCTCACTCAAGTTGCCCAACCGGCGGCGTGTAATCGCCGACTTTCATCGAACTGCAATTCTGTCGCTGGTTATTAATGCGCCTGGAGCGCAGCAATTCCACCCATTTAAACGCCACGCACGAAGCGGTAGCCAGCCTGCTCGGCGTGCGACGCGAGAGCATCAGCCAAGTGGCTGGCAAGCTACAAAAGATCGGCATCATCCATTATTCACGTGGCAAACTCGAAGTGCTCGACGGCGCAAAAGTCGAACACTTGAGCTGTGAATGTTACTTCGTGGTCCGCAAGGAAACCGATCGCTTGTTGCCACGCGGCGGCGCCGGCCAAGCGCAATGGGCGCGCAGCGTGTCGGTCAGGTCAAGTACCAGCAGCCGCACCCGTCTTCCCGCGGCGATTTTTGGAGCGCGGTAGGCAGCGGTCCGAACCTTGCTGCCTAGTGATTAAGGCCGGCGTGGCGCAATCGAGCCTTCAATCCCGCCATACTTTATGTATGCCGGCCCGCCTTTGACGGCCTCGTCCGTGTTGTTGACGAGCGGCAGGTCCTCGACTTTGATTTCCGGATGTTCTTCAGTTTGCTCGGGCTGATTTTTGTTGGTGTTCATGTCTACTCTCCTTGGTGGTCAGCGGTGGTCCGCTGTTGGGGTTTCGGCCGGCGATCTTCGCCTGCCGCGTCGGCTAGTGAATGGGGCTCAAAGGACAAGTACGTAGGCAAGCGTGGTCACAGATCACGCCGCGATAAGCGATTTCGCAGCTTTGTGAGCCACTGTGGGCCAGCGCACTGAGCTTGCGCCACGTGTCACCCATTCTGTGTTTTACGCTCTCCTGCAAGGCATGCATGCCATGAATACGATCACCAAACACATCGTTGGGGAAAAAAATCCTGACCCGATTTCCGGTGAGCCCGGCGCCCATCCGATCGGAACTGCCATCGGTGCGGCGGGTGGCGCTGCGGGCGGCGCAACGGTGGGCTCGGTGATGGGCCCGGTAGGCATGCTGGTCGGTGGTTCTATTGGCGCCATTGTGGGCGGCGTGGCCGGTCATGACGCGGCAGAAAATGTGAATCCGACCGATGAAGTCGAATATTGGCGCACCACCTACAGTAACAGCCCCTATGCAGATGCCCAGTATCAGTTTGAATCCGATTTCCGACCCGCATTTGCATTCGGTGTTGACAGTCGCAACCGTTACAGCGGCCGCCAATGGGACGATGCACTGGCTGACCATTTGCGCAGCGAGTGGGATGCGCGGCGTGGCACCTCGGCGCTGACCTGGAGCCAGGCGCATCCCGCGGTGCGCGATGCTTGGGATCGCACCGATCGGACCTTCATAGCCAATGATGCCGATGATCGTTACTTCGAAGCGCGCTTCGCTGATGCGCAGTATCGAGATCAGGCGCGTAGCTTTGTTGACTATCGCAACGCCTATCGCTACGGCACCCATGCGCGCAGCATGCATCCGGGCCGCGTTTGGGACGAATCCATCGAGGCCGAGTTGGAACGCGGCTGGCCACTGGCGCGCGGCGCATCCAGCTTAAACTGGGAGCAGTCACGCGCTGCCGTGCATGACGCCTGGGATTCGATCGAACAGGCGCGATTGATGGGCGGCGCTTAAGCCAAAGCAGCGGGTGCCGCAAGCTTTGCCCTCGAGCGGAGCTTGCTCGGCTTTGGTGGGTTTGGAGGGGTACGAACCCACGAAAAGTGTCCGCGCCGCTGAGTCACACTGCCGATTGGAGCGAAAGGCCCCACTTGGTCTGCTGCGCGAAGGAGCTGACAGGGGCGACCGTGACTCCATAAAACCAATCAAAAGCAGCGGAACACGCAAGGCTTCTGGACGCCGGGGCGTAGCTTCCGTGTTGACCTGCTTTTCAACGCCACCGCGTAAACTGTGGCGATGGACTCCCTCACGCAAATGGCGCTCGGCGCAACGCTGGCCGCGACACTGGTGCCTGCCGGGCATCGGCGACGCGCGCTGGTCTATGGCGCGGCGCTGGGTACGCTGCCTGATCTGGATGTGCTGATCGACTACGGCAACCCGGTTGCCGATTTCACCTACCACCGCAGTTTTAGCCATTCGCTGTTTGTGTTGAGCGCGTTGGCCCCGCTGCTGTGGTGGATCAGCAAACGCTTTGATGCGGCGATTCGCGCTGCACCGTCGCGTTGGCTGCTGGCGTTTTGGCTGGCGCTGGTCACCCATCCGCTGCTCGATGCGATGACCATTTACGGCACCCAGTTGCTGTGGCCTTTTGATCACACGCCGTATGGCGTCGGTAGCGTTTTCATCATTGATCCGCTGTACACCCTGCCACTGCTGGCGGCGATGATGTGGACGGCGCGCCGCCCATTGACGGTCGGCGCGCAACGCGTTTTGCCGCTCGCGCTGATGGTGTCTAGCGCGTATCTGGGCTGGAGCGTGTGGGCGCAAGACCATGTGGAGGCTCGCGCGCGAGCGGCGCTGGGTGAACCCGACAGCACGCTGCTCGCGCTGCCTAGTGCCTTCAATACGCTGCTCTGGCGAGTGCTAGTACGCGAGCCCGGGGGTTATCGCGAGGCCTATTTGTCGCTGCTGGTCGACGAAAAACCCGGCCCTTGGCGGTCTTTCAAAAGCGCTGACGGGCTCATTCCACAACTCGAAGGGCTTTGGGCCTTCGAACGCTTACGGTGGTTCACCCACGGTTACTTCGCCATTCACCGCGACCGCGATGCCGTGATCATCACCGATCTGCGCATGGGCTCCGAGCCGGCGTACGTGTTCAGCTTCGAAGTCGCACAGATCGACGGTGGGCAGTTGACCGCAAACCAAGCCATCCAGCGATCTGGCCTGCGGCCGCTCGTCGAGGCCATCACATGGCTGGCGCAACGCGTGCTAACGCCGGGACACGCGATGGCAGCGCCGGATGAAGTGCTGAGCAAGCCTGCAGCGCCGACTGCGAACTGAGTTATTGGATACCGCCAAAGTGCATGTGATTTACGCTGGCAAGGCACTAGCTTTGCTCCTCTCTCCTCTCACCAAACATACCGCAAGCAAATGATTTTAATGCATTT
>CAZLSB010000258.1:0-5848 GCA_964561825.1 uncultured Xanthomonas sp. | reverse complement strand
CGCAGACGCCGTTCAGACGCTCAACCCGAAGGGCCGGAAGCGCTTTTGGCGCACTGCAGAGGAGAAAGACGAATAAAATGCGATTCACCCCGAGAGTCGGATCGCTAGGTGAACGTGATCCGCCATGCGGCCTACGCTGGACGCGGTGGCCAAACCCTGAGGTATCGATAGCTCAACCTTGTACCGCAAGCGCAAACAATACGCGTTGCAGGCTACAGCGGTCGCAGCAACTGTTCCAACGCGCGGGTCAGGCCATCCACTCGGAAGGGTTTACGTAAAAACTGGGTGGATTCGTTGGTGGCCACCAACTCGGATGCTTGCTCTTTGGAATAGCCGCTGACGAACAGGATGGGCAAATCGGGCACGATCTCGCGCAGCTCGCGCATCACGGCTACCCCATCTTTGACTGGCATGGTCAAATCGACAATCGCGCCCGCATAACGATTGGGCCACTTGGTTAATTCGGCAATAGCTTCATCGCCGGATAAAAACGCTGCCACTTCCAAGCCGCATTGTTCGAGCATGACCACGGTGATGGCCAACACGTCTTCGTCGTCATCAATGGCCAAAACCGGGCGTAAAGCGTGCGTGTGCAGCGGCGGAGGCTGGGCTTCGCTTGCTTCGCTAGGCAGCATAAAATCTGACAGTAAGGGCAAAAATACGCGGAACTCGCTGCCGATTCCGATCTCGCTCAATACCTTGATTGAACCGTTATGGGCTTTGACGATGCCTTGCACCACCGACAATCCCAAGCCGCGGCCGGTGGTTTTGGTGGTGTAAAAAGGCTCAAATACGCGCCGCACATCGGATTCGGTGATGCCAGGACCGTCGTCCCGCACCACTAACTCAGCATAACGCTCGACCCTATTAATCGGCCATTGCAGCGCATCAGTGCGCAGTTCCTCGTCCCGCAAGGTAGCCAGCCGCAAACGCACATTGCCACCACGCTCGCCAATTGCATCAACGGCGTTCTGCACAAAATTCAGCACCACTTGTTCTATTTGTGTGGCGTCCCCGAGCACTACCAGGGGCTGCGCCGGCAGGTCTAATCGCAAACGCGCGTGATGGCCGCAAGAAGCCCGCAACAGCGGTTCCATGGTTTGCAGCAAGGCGGTTAAATCGACGGGTTGTCGTCTTTCGGACGACTTGCCGGCGTACGCCAGCATGCGCTCGGTCAGTCCTTCCATGCGGCCGAGCACGCTCTCAACGGTGCCCAGATAACGTCCCAAGGAACTCTCCTTGGGTACTGCGGATACCGCCAAATTGAGCTGTCCGATAGCCGCCATCAGCATATTGTTCAAATCATGGGCAATACCACCCGCCATCACGCCCAGGCTTTCGGTTTTTTGTGCGTGGTAAATACGGGCTTGTAACTCCTCACTTTCCGCGGCGCGCTGGCGATCCAAGCTGATGTCGAACACCACACTGCTGAGTACGCCTTTATGTTCCGCAAATGGGCCTTCATTGCGCAAAAACGCCCGCAACCAGCGTAGCCCGTCGTTAAGCTCAACCGGAAAATCCATCGTCGCACGTGTTTGGCTAGCGAGGAAATGATGCAACTGCGCGGACACCCGCGCGCGATGCTCGCGCGGCACCATGGCGATCAATTCTTCAGGCATCAACACCTTGGGCTGGCTTAATTGGTAAAGCTCGGCATAGGCGCCAACCGTTTCACCCTCGTTGCGACAGCGGTCTAAGCGAAATGCGCCAATGCCCGCATCACGCAAGATGTGATCAAGCCAACGTTCGCGCTCGATCATGATCAAACGTTCGCGTCGTGAGGCTTCGCTATCGGTACCGATAAATACAAATTGTCGGCGGTCGACCACTTCTTCGCCGTAGGTGCTGCCATCTACCTGATACCAGCGCTCGCCGCCATCCGCACAACGCATGCGCCAGGAAAAACTGGCCGCGCCGGTGACCAGCAGACCGCGCACCGATATGCGGCGCTGCTCGATATCCTCCGGAAAACAATACTGGTCCATCGAACTACCGATCAGCTGTTCGTGTGGCGTGCCCACCGCATCGCAAAATGCGCGATTGGCGAGCACCACGCGGCCTTCAGCATTCAGCATCAAAATGGCCGCGCGTGCGGTGTCGACTAAGGTCTGCAGACGCAGCAGATTTGACCTAGCCTCGTGTTCGGCCGACACATCACGCACCACGCCGGACATGCCACTGATTTCGCCGTTTTCATCGCGCCGCACAATCGACGCCGAGCGCAGCCAACACAGACGACCGTCATCACGGTAAATTCGGTATTCCACTGGCGCCAGGTGCGTGCCATGCGGCGCACGCCAGCGCTCCTGCATGCGCGTCTGGTCGTCTGGGTGAATGCGTTTGCTCCACTCCTCCACGGAATTGGGCATGCTGCCGGCAGGTCCAATGCCAACCAATTGCGCAAAACCGGGCGAGCTACGAAACAGCCGCCCAGAATGCCACTCAAAAAACTCCACGCCGGCAACTTGCAATAACGCGCCAAACAGGTCTGCGTCAGCGGCTAACTCACGGCGATTGCGCTCCAGATCGGTCACATCGGTCAGCACCAAGGTAAAGCCTAGTTGCTCAACAGCGCGCGTCAAGTTGACCCGCAACCAGATGGTCGAGCGCCCGCGCTGCCGATGGCCACGGATCATGCAACGCCGTTCACCCGAGGCTTCGCTATCGAAATGCGCCATACACTCGCGAATCTGCGCGCATTGGCCATCCGGAAAGGCTTCGGACAAGGTCTTGCCAACCAGGGCGACGCCGCTGGCAAAGTGCAGCAACTGCGCCGCGCGTGCGGTGGCCATCAGCACGCGACCATCGGGGTCGATATCCAGCTGCGCAACCGGACCGGCCAGATGCGCGCTACGCCAAGCTTGATTTTCACGGCGCAGTTGCTGCACCTCCGCTTCCAACGCGGCGAGTCGTTGCCTCTCGGAGTCAGCGTCGTTCACTTACGCGCCACTCCCGCTCGCAAACGCCATGCTGTTCAATACCTTGCCCGGTGCTTGACACTCCTTCCATGCCAGTTCGCTATTGCGAGCGGCCAACGCGCTAGCCGGGAAATCGCTAAACACGCCATCACAGCCTTGCATAAAGGCGTGCCGATATTCGTCCTGCGTGGAGCGATCCGCATGCGGCTGATCATCACGGAAGGTCCAAGCGTGCACGAATCGGCCTTTCGCATGCGCGGCGTCTATAAACGCGCGCCCCAGTTGCCCTTCCAGTGCCGACTTATCAATCCCGTAGCCGTCCACTTGGCTGTCCAGCTCCGGTAAATCAACGGCCAATTGCACCACGCGTAAACCAGTCTGCAAGCGCACGCGCTGCAGGCAGTCGGCGTCAAAACACTGCACCAGCAACGGCGCCTGCGGCGAATTTAGTCCGCACGCGTGTAGGTCGCCGATCAACAATGCCACCAGATCGAGGCCACGATCGAGGAAATACTGCGGATGTTTGAGTTCCGGATACACCAGCAGTGGGCGCCCGCGCCGCTGGCGCTCCATCAGCAGCAGCGTCAATACCTCACGAAACCGTGGCACGCGAAATACGCCATCGCGATGATGGGGGCGCTGCGGCCAAGGCTGAATCACCCGCAGCGCATCAATCTGCGTTGAGTCTAAATCTGCGACCCACCAGTCGAGCTGCCCATCGGGGCCAGCGCAGCGCAGTGCTGCAAACTCAGCACGCGTTGCGATATCCGTGCTGCGTGCCAAACCTAAATCGTGGCGCGCGTACAGCACGCCATCGCGGCTGGCGACCAGATCCGGCTCGATGACATCCGCGCCTTGTTCGATCGCCAGCGCGTAACCGGGCATACAATGCTCCGGCAGCAGGCCGCTAGCACCCCGGTGAGCGATCACCCAAGGTCGATTGGTCGGATGCCAACGCAGATTCACTGGCAGCATGCTCAAAGTCAGACAAAGCGGACAACGCCGAGTCTACGGTACGCGAGACCTTAACCCAGCACGCTGCGCACAATCCGGGCGCCAGTCAAACTGATGTGAGCTGCCAAGCGACGTCATCGCGAGGCCTGCCCGGCGCTGACCAGACGCACTCGGAAGGGCTCATGGGCAGGCCGTGGCGATCCAGCACCGTGCCTCGATTGCCGCGGCACGCGCGCACCGTTCGAGGGTCAGTGCCGCTTCTCGCGGCGCGGGCCTCGCAATGACCAATCAACGACTTACGATATACGTTCATGTGAGGAGTGAGGAGTGAGGAGCAGCCGGTCGGCACCCTGACCCGCGTTTGGATCACCGGATCACCACAGCACATTGACTTGCACCCGCCCAATCCGGGGCGCACGGCGGTTTACGCAAAAACGCTGGGTAACAAGGTCTTAAACCACTCGGTGGCTTCCGAGCCAAGAAAAAATAGCGCGTAAAAAAATGCGCCGAAATAAGCAATCGTCGCAATAATCCAAAAAATGCTGACCAGCACCATCAAACCATCACGCTCCAGGAGTGCGATAGCCGCAAACAACATCGCTAAGGCAGGCAAAGTATTGTTGAACGGCAATATGGGCGCCGGAATGACCAACAGCGCGCCGCCCAAGGCGATCAAACCGCCACACAATTTCTCGCCAAAACGCCCGTCCACCCAACTGGTCAGTCGTTCACGGGTGATTCTGGCGAGCAGGCCAATCAGCCACCGACACAAACCCAACAAGCGCGCCCACAGTTTGGGCGACGGTTTAACCTCATAAATCTTCGCCGGCAACCACATACGATCGCGCCCACGCAGCAGTTGCCAGCCCAACGATGTCAGCACCAAGCCACCCGCACTAGACAGCGGCCCCAGCGTCAACGGCTGCAAAAACGGCAGGCACAACAACACCGTAGACAAGGCAAAGGCCGATGACTTCAGGCTACCCAAGACCTCACCCAAACTAAGTGGCTGGTGCTCGGCACGCTCCACACACTCGGTGAGCACACGAATCAGGGTCAGACGATGTTCCATACCACCCACTTAGAGACAACGAGGGGCGGATCATAGGCGAGTGCGGTGATCGCGACACCGGACCTTCGCTCAAAAAATCTGTGTCAAATCGTCCTCAGGCAGTTCGTATCCCACGGCGTCAATTTTGCGCTTGGCGGAGCGCGAGGCCTGCAATCCCCATTTATCAAAGAAGGGCCGCAAATCGACGCCCGTCAACTCACACATGCTAACCACGAAAGCATCCGCCTTGTCCTGGTCACTGGCATCTTCCGGCAATGGATGGGCGCGAAAATGTTTGTGCAAATCTATGAACAGGTCCCAGCCAAACGCTTCTTTCAATTGATAAAACATCACCAGCCGAATGAAAAACTCGTCGCCGTCACCTTCAACTTCTGCCAGCATGTTGTTTGCACCGGCCTCAAGATAATCGCGGGCTTTTTCCAAAGTGGACGGCTGCTCGTCCTCGTTCACTTGCAAGCGGTTTTCCTGCCCAAAAGCCTCTTGCACGTAAAGACTGAACAAATTGACGTTAACCTCTCCCAGCGCATCCCAGGTCCAGGAATTTTGCTGGTGGGTATGGCCGGTTTCGTGCCAAATGCCCCATTCGCGGCGCAGCTGGTCTGGGTCAGTTAGTTCCTCGGTGTTGTCGTCGAGCATGCCAATGAACTGGTCTGTCGCGTACATGTAAAAGCGCTCGCGATCTTCCTTGGACACGCGGAAATCAACCAAGTAGTGCAAGCGCAGTCGCGTTGGCTGGTCGCGACGTGTTTTACCATCGAAGCCGGCGAGCTTATTCTGCAAATCGATCATTTCGTTGATGGTTGCAAAGGTTGCCGGCGGATCGTCGACTGGATGCTCGCTATACACATCGCTAGCAGCCTGTCGGACTTTCCTCGCGAGTGCGCCGGAAGTCCTTTTGGCGCAT
>CAZLSB010000257.1:0-5849 GCA_964561825.1 uncultured Xanthomonas sp. | reverse complement strand
TACTCCCAATCGGAGCGAAAGTCCCACTCAGTTTGATGCGCGAATAAGCGCACCGGGGCGACCGGGACTCTCACCAACATGCAGTAAGTCATGGATCGGCAATGGTGCGCAGGCGGGTTCGGACCGGCTCCGCCAAGCTTGCAGGAAACGAGAGCAATAAGCCAAAGCGGAAGTGTTTGGGCAAGTCCAAACCCACGAAGAGGCACCGCCGCTTAGTCTGCCAATCGGAGCGAAAAACCCCAGTCTGTTTGATGCGCTTACAAGCGCGCCAGGGGTGAAGGCCGGCGGCTTGCGCGGCATGCCGGGCTGCCGGTTTGAACGGCTGGCTCTGTCGCCAAAACGGGTCGACAGGGGCTGTTCGAGATCGATAGCAGCGGAGCGAGCCCCGCTCTTGACTAGATCAAGAGCGGCGCAGTGAGATGGGCTCTCACCAACATGTAATAAGTCATTGATCGCCAATCGTAAGCAGTTTTTGTGGGTTCGGAGTTGTCCGAACGCTTTTGCGGTTGCTGTTCGCTGTGGTTCTGCCAAGCCTGCAGAAAACAGGGAGAAAGCTAAAGCAGAAGCGTTTGGCCAAGTCCAAAGCCGCGGCGGCATAGCCGCTCAGTCTGCCAATCGGTGACTAACGCGTCGCGTCAAACTGCAATGCCAGCACACGTTGTTCTTGCAGTCCCATGTCGGCTTGGTTGACTAACTGCAGATCGCGTAACTCCCAGGGTGCGCCGGCTTTGGCGCCGTCCAGCACGTCTGGGCCAAACAGTAAAGTCATGCTGTGCATGCCTGGATCAAGGCGTTTGGCGCTTTGCGCCATTGCCACTGGGACTTTAGCGCCGCTGGCGTCGGTGCCGTACAGTACGCCGCCGATCTGATAACGGCTGCTGGCTGCTACTTCTACGTCCATCTCCAGATAGACCACGGGCTCACGCATCTTCAGTGGCAGTGTTCGGGCGTTACCGGTCAATCGTGCGCTGGGGACGGTGTATGCGAAGGCGGTGCGCACATCGCGCAGGGCGCCATTGGCACTTGCGAAGGTCTGAACTTCGAACAGGCCCTTGCTGGATTCGGCGAGAAAATCGGCTGAAATTTGCGCGCTATAGCTGCCGCCTTTATCTGCGACAAAAGTGAATTCGCGCACTTGGCCGCCTGGCGAGGTGATCAAACCACCCATTTCGGCCGCGCTAATCGATTTGCTGCCGTCGAGCAGTTGGGCCTGCAGGCGAATCGAGCCGCCCACTTGGTACGCAATACGATCAGCCTGCAGATCGAGGTGCAGGCTGCTATTGGGTTCAAACACATGCACTACCGTGTCGCCCGAGGCGCCAAGTACTTGGATCTCAAAGCCGCCGGCGCCCAAGGCCGGATCAATCCTAAACACGGTTGATCCTTCCGGGAACGGCACCGCACCTTTTTCCAGTTCTGTGCTATCGGCGATGCTTTGCATGCCACTGCCGTTGGCATAGGACTTGCCGCCCTTGGTCAGAATGACCCGGCGAGCTTCCAGTGCTTTATTTGAGCCGGCCGCACCCGATGGACTCAAGCGCACGATCGCGCCCGGCGCAGTGGTGGGAATGGCTACGCCGGTTGCGAGTTCCGCGGCGCTGCGTTTGTCCCAATACTCTTTGCTAGTGGATTGCTGCGGCTTCGCCACCGGTTCCAAAACAGCGTCGGGTTCCAGACGCCACGCAAATTGCACTGGTTCGCTTTCCAGATTGCTGCTGGCTTTGAGTGCCTTGTTCGATAAGGTGTTGGGCACGGTGTCGACGGAGCCCGCTGGATTGAGCGACAGTTCGGCGGCGAGGGCGCAGGTGCTAAGCGCCATCGACAGCGCGCTAACGATCAGTTGGGTTTTGATATTCATGGCGTTTTCTCCGCTCACAGATTGTTGCGCAACAGCGTCGGCAAGCCGAAGCAGTCGCGGCGCGATTGGTTGTGGTTCAGCACATAACCGCTGCTGGCGCGTTGAAAGTCACGAAACCAGACGCTGCCGGCGGCGGACTGGCTGGAACAATTGAGAAAGCCATCGGCACAAGTGTCGAGCCAAGCGTGGGTTATTTCCAAGCCGAGGTTCAAATGATAACCACCGCAATAGGCGTTGCCGCTCCATACTGCAGTGCGCACGTCAGTGCCCACCATCGAGGTAAATGACTTGGGCAGCGCAGGGCGGCCGGCGGTGCCAAACAGATTCTGTGCGTTGTAGGTGCTCATCCAATGCGTTTGTTGTTGGCGCACCGCATCCGATTTGTACCCCATCAACCAGCCCAATGATGTTTCGAATACATTGCCGTTAATCGTCGCGTTCGCCAGTGGTGTGCCGGCGCTGGATGGCGCCAATGCGATCACTTTGCGGGTTTTGCTAATGATGTTTGGATAGCGGCTGTCATAGGTTGGATTAGACAGCAGCCAGCGCACGACATTGCCGCCATTGGAATGCGTGATCATGGTTAGTTCGGTAATGCCACGTGAACTGATAAAGCTCGACAATTGCGCGGCTAAACATCCAGCCGCCGCCGTGTCCCACCAGTATTTTTCGAAATTGCAATTGATCACGACGAAATTGGCCGAATTGGCCAAACCACCACGTACGGTGTCGACAAAAGGGCGCTGCCAATAATCATCCAGCGCGTTGGTCTGATGACCCGTGCCATGGATAAATGCAACACCGCGGTTTGCGTGGGCATTGACGGTGATCGCCAAGCCGAATAACAGCGCTAAAAAGACACGTAGCACGATGAACTCTCCCTAGATGCTAGAAAATCGCGCCAGCCCCAGTGCTTCGCGATTCGGCATACCTTGGGAGGCTCACCGCAATGGCTCCCCAGCCATTGCAGCGAACGCTAGTGCGTGCAACCCTCCCAAGTGCAAGCGAGGCAAAGGTACCATACGGATGCGTATTGACGCAAGATAATGTGATGCACATCACGCTTTGCCGTGTTTCGCGGGCGGCAGCAAGGCCAGATCAACCGTTTAACGCGCAGACGCCAAAGGTGCAAATGGACCCAATGCAACACCCTGCCTAAGCCCGAAGCGGCCAGCAGCACGATCGTGCGTATCGAAAGCCTGAGCATTGTTTCGACGTGTGCTTCCGTATCCTGTGCCATCGGCTTTGCGGGGCGGGCAGCGAATGAGCGATAACGAGAGTTACGATCGCAAGACCCGGCGATTGCGCTTGCTCTCTGAGGCATTGGAGAGCGGTCGCCTGGCGCCGGTCAAACGCATGCTTGATACGCTGACGCCGGGAGAAATCGCGCGCGTTTTGGAATCCTTGCGGCCAGATCGGCGCCGCGTGGTGTGGGGATTGGTTGATCCGGAAGACGACGGCGAGGTCTTGGTTCACGTTGCCGATGAAGTCCGTGAAGGTTTGCTGGCTGAAATGGACAACGAGGAGTTGTTTTCAGCGCTTAATTCCCTGGATATCGACGATTTGGCTGATCTGGTCGAGGATCTGCCGCAACAGTTGATCGAGGAGTTATTGCGTGGCATGGATCGCGAACACCGCGATCGCCTGGAACAGGTGCTGTCGTACCCAGAAGACAGCGCCGGTCGATTGATGAACACTGATGTGGTCACCGTGCGTGCCGACGTGGCCGTCGACGTGGTGCTGCGCTTTTTGCGCATGCGCGGCGAACTGCCGGAGCACACCGATCATTTGTTTGTGGTCAATCGCAATGGCCGCTACATCGGCCGCGTGTCGTTGACGGCGCTATTAACTTCGGCGCCCGAGCGCACCATCGCTGAAGTGGTCGACGATTCGCAGCCCGGCATTCGCGCGACAACCACTCTGGATCAGGTTGCCGAAGAATTCGAGAACCATCGTTATGTTTCGGCGCCGGTGGTGGATGCGGACAATCGCCTCGTCGGCAGAATTACCGTTGACGACGTCATCGATTTGGTTCGCGATCGGGCCGAGCATGATTTGATGTCGATGGCGGGTTTGAACGAAGACGAAGATATGTTTGCGCCAATCGCCGCGGCAAGCAAACGCCGGGCGGTTTGGCTGGGTATTAATTTGCTCACGGCGTTTCTGGCGGCCTGGGTGATCGGCAAGTTTCAGGCGACCTTGGAGCAAATCGTTGCACTTGCGGTGCTGATGCCCGTGGTTGCCAGCATGGGCGGCGTTGCCGGTACGCAGACATTGACGCTCATCGTGCGCGGTATCGCGCTGGGGCAGGTAAGTTGGAACAACGCGCGCGACTTGTTGACACGCGAAATGGCGATCGGTGCGTTGAATGGCATGTTGTGGGCGGTGGTGGTCGCGCTGGTGGCGTGGGCGTGGTTTGGTGACTGGCGCATCGCAGTGGTCATCGCTGCGGCGATCATCATCAATTTGCTGGCCGCTGCCTTCTCTGGCGTATTGATTCCCTTATTGCTCAAGCGTTTTGCTGTCGATCCGGCATTGGCGGGTGGTGTGGTACTGACCACGGTCACCGATGTGGTCGGTTTCCTGGCTTTCTTGGGCCTGGGCACGCTGTTCTTGTTGTGATTAACCGTGGCGCCTCATTTCCGTGGGAGCACTGCCTTATCCTTCGCACCTTCGCCAATTGAAAACTCCAGCTTTGCCCACCGCCGAACACATTGCAGAGGCCGCGCGCGCCCTCACTGCAGGAAAATTGGTCGCGATTCCGACCGAAACGGTCTACGGATTGGCTGCGGACGCGCGTAATCCGCTTGCGGTGGCGAAGATATTTGCCGCTAAGGGTCGACCAGCCGACCATCCCTTGATTGTGCATTTGCCCAACGCTGCAGCGCTGTCCGATTGGGCGAAGTCGGTGCCGGAAAGCGCGCAGCGTTTGATCGACGCCTTTTGGCCCGGACCGCTGACCTTGGTGCTACGCAAAGCGGACCACGTGGATCACATCATCACCGGTGGTCAGGACACTATCGGTGTGCGCTGGCCCGCGCATCCCGTTGCGCAGGCGCTGTTGAGCGCGTTTGGCGGGGCCGTAGCGGCGCCATCGGCCAATCGTTTTGGGCGGATCAGCCCGACGCGCGCCGAACATGTGCACGCAGAGTTTCCGAATTCCGAGATTTTGGTGCTGGACGGTGGGCCAAGCGCGGTTGGACTGGAATCGACGATCGTTGACTTAAGCGGTGATCAGCCGAGCTTGCTGCGACCCGGCAGCGTGCGGGTCGGACAGATCGAAGCCTTGATTGGCCCGGTATTGCGCCCAACCGATGCGCAAGGGCCGCGCGCCAGCGGTCGACTGCTGGCACATTACGCGCCGGGCAAGCCGCTCATTTTGGTCGGCGCTGCGGATCTTAAACATCGTCTGGCCGCCGACCAGACGGGTGCATTGTGGCTAAGCGCAGGCCCGTTGCCGTCTGGCGCACACGGTTTGGCACTCAGTGATCAAGCAGAGGCCTATGCGCGCGAGCTGTATGGTGCACTGCGCAGTTTGGACAGCCAAGCTGGAACACAGATTTTGGTTTTGTCACCGCCATCAGACGAACATTGGGCGGCGGTGCATGACCGTTTAGGTCGAGCTGCGGCAGGCAGTGGATTGGGCCAATAAGGTCTTGAGCGGGCGCGAGGGCCCTTCCGAGTACGTGTGGTCAGCGTCCAGGGCAGGTTATGGGTGTGCAGGCATAAGCGCAATGAGGGTGAAAGCCGGCAAGCTTGCACGGCTGGCCGCGCGCCGGCTTGCACGGCTGGCGGCTGCGCCGGCTTGAACGGCTGGCGGCTGCGCCGCCAGACCGGGGGAATATCTCTTTTGTTCCGACGAGTTGCAACGCAGCCATAACCCGGCCCGCAAGCACAGCTTGCGTGCGTTCGAACCGGCGCGCCGCATGCGGCGCAAGCCGCCGGTTCTCACCCCCCAGAACCGTGCAATCTGCCCCGTAGCGGACTCACC
>CAZLSB010000256.1:0-5852 GCA_964561825.1 uncultured Xanthomonas sp. | reverse complement strand
CGCTGAAAAAAATGCATTAAAATCATTTGCTTGCGGTATGTTTGGTGAGAGTCCCATGGCCGAATTGTGCCTGTGCTCGGCACAGTTGTTCGCGCGATGTATGATCCCATTAGCGGTTCCTGTGACCTGCTCACGACGGCTATTGCGCGGCGTTTCGGTGCGTGTGCTCAAACTCAATCAAGGTGCAAGCGATGGATACAACGGGTAAACAGAAGTTGCAGTCGAACCGGGCCGGGTACGGCCTGCCACTGATCCTGATGGCGATGTTCTCCGCCCCGCTCGCCGCGCAAACCCCGCCCACCGTGCTTGCCGATAGCTACGGCGTCAATGTCAATGGCTTTTTGTCTGCTTCGGCGGCCAGCGGCCTTTTGGCCAACGACACTGGCTTCAATGCCAGCACGCACCGCCTGGAATCCTATGACACGGTTAGCCAGTACGGTGCAGTGGTTTTGGTGGCCGCTGACGGCTCTTTCAGCTACGACCCGCCACCCGGATTCAAAGGCGTCGACAGCTTTGCCTACAGCGTGCGCAATGCCTTCGGTGCCAATCGCGCGGTGGTTAGCATTGATGTCAGCGGCGAAACGGTGTGGTTCGTCGACGACAGTGTGGCCGCCGGTGGTGATGGCACCTTCAATGCGCCTTTCAATAACTTGGCCAGTCTCAACGGTAGCAGTGGCGCAGGCGACGCTGATGCTGCAGGCGATACCATTTTTGTTTACGCCGGCACTTATAGCGTCGAATTCGATGTTGAGGCCGGTCAAACGCTAATGGGTCATAGTGAAGGTCTCGATTTAGTTGGGACCGGTAATGACATTAGCGCCTCTACGGCACCTATCTTAAACAACAGCGGCACTTTCCCGATTGTCGAATTGTTCGGCGCGGGCGCAACGGTACGCGGCTTTGTCATCAATAATTCCAATAGTTATGCCATTCAAGGGGCGAGCGTTTCAAACTTCACGCTTGCCAATATCGATATCAATGCCGGCGCAACCGCCACCGGTGGGATATTGCTTAACGGCGTGTCGGGGATCAACGCCGTCAATGATGTTGATATCAGCGGTGCGATCCCAGCCAGCAATTCAGCACTGCTATTACTGAGTAACTCGGGCACCATTAATTTTGTCGGTAGCTCGGTGAGCAGCTTTACTGGCGGCTATGTGCTGAATGTCAACGGAAATAGCGGCAGCATTTTGCTCGACAGCACCAGTGACTTGACCAGCACCAATACCCGCGGCCTGACTATTCAGACGCAGACAGCTACTGGCGTCGTCACATTGGCCGGTGTTGATCTGGATGGTGGTATGGCGAGTGAACCCTTGATTCGTTTGCTCAACAACGACGTCAACTCCACCGTCAATTTTGAAGAGGGCGTCTTGGCTGATGCGACTGCGGTAAACGCACAAGCACTCAACGCAAACGGCGGTAAACTCAAGATTGCGGGGACAAACAGCGTCTTAACCTCCGCTGATGGCGCCGTAATTGAGTTGCAAGGCGCTGAACTGACCCAAAATGCAACATTTGCCAGTTTGTCCTCAACCAGCAGCAATGTACATGGTATCTCAATCGCCAGCCCCATCGGCAACAATGACCTCATTGTAACCGGCACAACCACCATCATCACCCCGACGACCGAAGCCATCCGTGTCACGAGCCCGGGCGCAAGCGGGTTCATGTTGCAGATGGCACGCCTCACGTCGACGGGGGGCACGGTGGGTATTCAAGTCAGCAATGCTCGCGTGGATGTCACCGACAGCGCCAGCACGCTCACCACCAGCGCTGGCCCCGCAGTGCTTTGCACGACGGGGACAACCAATTTGGCGCTGGCAACGTTGACCGCTGCAGGCGGTGCTAACGGCGTCTCGTTTGATGCGTGCAGCGGAACCGTAACGGCCACAGGCGGTACGCTCAATTCGACGGCCGGTGTCGGCAATGCCATCGTCAACATCGTGAATTCCTCTGGCACCAACGCCGTAAACATCAGCTATGGCGGCAACCTCAACAAGACCACCTCTGGCGCTGCGGTGAATATCGTCGGGCTAAGTGGAGCAGGTGCGGCGACCTTCAATGGCACGGTAACAGGCACCAATGCCAGCGGTGGCGTCTTCATTACCAACACCTCACGCCCGGTAACTTTCACCACGCTGAGTTTGGGGACTGGTGTCGCTCGCTTCGCCACGACCCCGGCCACGCTTGCAGGCAACACCGGCGCGGTTGATCTTGGTGTGTTGAGCAGTTACACCAACAACGTTGGAGCCCTGAACATCAACTACCTCAATGCCAGTCCCGGCCTCGTCACCACTGACCCCGGCAGCATCTTGGATGCCACGGGCGCAGTGGCGGCGCTGACCGTCAGCCACTCCATCCAGCAACCGCTGAACCTGAGTTTCGCCAGCATCGCCAGCACCGGCGCCGGCACCCACGCGGTCAATATCATCCGCAGCACTGGCAGTATCACGGTGTCGGGGCTGACTAACATCGGCGCCAAGACCACCGCCGGCATTCAAATCACCAATACCAACAACCTCAATGCCAGTTTCCAGGAAGTGGACATCAGCGGGGCGGCAGACGGTGTGCGACTTTCCAACAACACCGGCAGCTTTACGATCCTCGGTGACGGTGACTTTCTAAACGTCGGCACCAATGGCGCAGGCGGGACATTCACCAATCTGACCGATAACGCCTTTGATCTCAACGGGGTGGCCAATTTCCGGGCCACCGACCTCACCATTAATGGCACTGGCGGCCACGGTGTGACCGGTACCGGCGTCAACGGAATGACCATCTTCTCGAACGTCGATATGACCAATATCGGCAACGCCAATGATGAGCATGTCTACAATTTCCAGCAGGGCGCAGTATCCGGGGCACAGGTGACTGGTACGCTCAACATCAACAACAGCCTGATCACCAACTTCACGGAAACCGGCCTGTACTTGGAGAATTTCGCCGGTGCGCTGATCTTGCGGTTTACGGACAACGTCCTCACGAACAACATCACCACCACCGCGTGCAGCGGCGGCAACTGCGATGGTCACGGCATCTTACTGCGTGCCGACGGCACATCGACCATCACCGCCCTCATCGAGAACAATAACTTCAACCAAATTGACGGCATCGGTATTACCGCCAATCCTGAAGGCAACACGAACGCCCGCATGGATTTGACCATCAATCAGAATACCTTCGCAGCGAATACGTATGCTGGCCCAAGCAACACCAACAATGGTGAAATCGGCATCAGCTTGCGGAATCAACAAGGCGACAGCGACCTGTATTTCATCGTCAATAACAATTCCTTCATTGACTACAGCGGTGAGTTCGCTCAGGGCATCGTCGAGGTAGAAGGTGGCGACTTCACGACCACTCACGGAACCATCGTCAATAATACTTTTTTCCACGCCTATTTCGGCAGCCCGATTGGCCTGAATGCGGACGGCGCATTTACGGGCGGTGGTGCAACGCCCACCAATTTCGATTTCGTTGTGGCAGTGACCAACAACAACGTCCCCTCAAGCGTCTCAATGTCTGGTTCTGCCCTATTTGTCTTAGGGCGAGGTGGTATTACTGGGAGCGATGCCAACGCCCAAATCACCGTCACTGGGAACACCTTCGGTGCTTCACCCACCGCGTTGTTTACCCGTACCTTGATGACCGACTTTGGGGGCTTCAACAGGGGGTGCTTCAATGTCGCTGGCAATACCATCGCGGCGGGCGTCGGTGGCAGTCGAGGCGTTGACATGTTCTATGACGGTAGCGCAACGATGCGTTTACAAGGCATGTCGGGTACCGGTGATGCGAATGCGATAACGCGCGTCGGCAGCACCAATACGGTTACGGGTGGTGTGTTCGTCGGCAGCAACAACACCATCACAGCGGCGACCTGCACCACGCCCACCGCACCGAATCCCGTGCCATGAGCCCACGATTCGCGATGCAACAGCCATCGATTGCCTCAAAAGACAAATTGCGGAGCGGGTCCATGAATACAGTATTTTCCAGTGCGGCGCGGACGGTGGTTGCGGCAGCGGCCTTGTTCGTGTGCTGTGTGAGCACAGCTCTTGCGGCACTCTCGCAGGACCAGAAACTGACCTCGGCCGATTTCACCGTCGATGCTCCGCTGAATCTTCCCGATAGTCGATTTGGCGAAG
Source organism: uncultured Xanthomonas sp. (assembly GCA_964561825.1). Lineage (GTDB taxonomy): Bacteria > Pseudomonadota > Gammaproteobacteria > Xanthomonadales > SZUA-5 > JADKFD01. The sequence goes on along the minus strand of CAZLSB010000256.1, from coordinate 1,704 downwards.
CAGTTGCCATTTCCGGCAACTGGATGGCCGTCGGCAGGCCGGGGGACAGTGTCGTGCTGGCGGGCAGCACGAATTTCGGCGCGGTTGATGTCTATGAGCGGGTCAGCGCTAACTGGACCTTGCGCACGACGCTGCAAGCGCCCGTGGGCCAGTCCGGTGCCGCCTTTGGTGCGGCAGTGGATCTCTACGAGAGCGCCGGCATCGTGACTGTCGTGGTAGGCCAGCCTTTGTATGACAACGCGGGATTGACCGATCAGGGGCGCGCCTTTTTCTTTACCGACACCAACGCCGGCGCGGGTGTGAATTTCAGCGCGGTGACCACGGTGAATTCGGCCAGTCCGCAGACCAATGGGCGCTTCGGCCATGCCGTTGCCCTGTTCGGTGATGTGGCGGCGATTGCCGAGCCCTATGACGACATCAGCAATGCCGGCTTGGTCTCCGTTCGTCTGCGTAACCAAGGCGGGGCGAACGCCTGGGGTCAGGTTGCGACCAAAGTCGGCAATATGGGTAGCCAGTTCGGCAGCTCCGTGGACGTACACGGCGAATATCTGATCGTCGGTGCGCCCGGCGCCATGAATGGCGCAGGGTTGAGAACCGGTCAGGCCTACCTGTACCGCCAGGATCTGGGCGGAGCCAATGCGTTTGGACTCAAACACACCCTCACACCCAGCAGCGCCGAGGCTGATATGGCTTTTGGCTTTGCGGTCGGGATCTGGGACGGCAATACCGCCGCGGCGGACAGTGCCAGCCGCAGCATGGTCGGCGCGCCGCTGCACGACAACGCTGGTTTCGCCAATACCGGTTCGGTGTTCTTCTACGCCGATGGCAGCAGCAATTTTGTCTACAGCCTTCCGGCCACCGGAGTGAATGTCAACGCCCATCAGGGCTATAGCGTTGCGCTTGAGGGCAACAATGGCATTGCCGGACGACCCAGCCAGACCGTTTCCGGTGAAGCTTATGGCGGTCAAATCAATACCTTCTTTTTCAGCGCCGGCTGGGCCACCAACACCATCAACCTCACCCAAATGGGTGCAGGGAGCGGCTATTTCTTCGGCAAATCGGTGGACCTGTCCGGCTTGCTGGCGGTGACCGGCGCCCCCGGTTCTCGGGAAGACACGCTGAACGCTCCGCCCGGCGCGGTAAGCGCCGGCGTTGTTCAGACATTCATCAAGCCCGGCATTTCCTGGGTCAATGACGCAGCTAATACGGTGCTTCGACCGGTCTTCGACCAGCCCAATACCGCCGCCTCGCAGCTTATGGGTGATTCCATCGCAGCCAGCAACGAGTGGATGGCGGTGGGAGTGCCCGGCGACGGGCAGAAAGGCTTCGACGCGGGCGCCGTGTTGATGTACCGCAAAGTGAGTGGTGTTTGGACTGCACACAGCAAACTGACGGCCTTGTATGGCCGCAGCGGCGATAGTTTTGGTGTCTCGGTGGCACTGCAGGGGACGAAACTGGTCGTCGGGGCGCCGGGTTTTAACGGCTTTCCGGGTTCGATCAGCAACGCGGGTGCCATTTACCTGTTCGACTTCAATGGCACGGCTTGGAGGCAGTCGGTCGAGCGTACGTCCCCCAACCCGGTCGCCAACGGCTTTTTCGGTGTCTCGGTTGATTTTAGCGGTGACGTGATTGCGGTCGGTGCCAACGGCGAGAACGGCAACACCGGTCGCGCCTACGCTTACCGCGATCTTGTCGCTTTGGCCA
>CAZLSB010000255.1:0-5884 GCA_964561825.1 uncultured Xanthomonas sp. | reverse complement strand
ATCTCAATTGTAACAATTGTCCAAAGATCAGGTCCATTCCAAATACCTTTGTGAAACTTACATATCTCAATTGTAACAATTGTCCAAAGATCAGGTCCATTCCAAATACCTTTGTGAATCTGACAGAACTCGGTTGTTCCGGATGTAGGAAGTTCGCTGCTATCCCAGATACACTTGTAGTTCTGAGAGTACTTAATTGTTCTGGGTGTCCGAAGCTCGCTGCTATCCCAAATACACTTGTAGTTCTGAGAGAACTCAATTGTTCTGGATGTCTGAATCTCACTACCCCTCCGCATACCCTTGGGAATCTGAGAGAACTCAATTGTTCTGGATGTCCGAAGCTCACTTCCCCTCCGCATACCCTTGGGAATCTGAGAGAACTCATTTGCTCTGGATGTGAGAATCTCACTACCCTCCCAGCGTTTGTAGCTCTGACATATCTCGATTGTTCCGGATGTAAGAAGCTCACTTCTATTCAGAACACTCTTGTGAATCTGACAAGACTCATTTGTTCTGGATGTCCAGAGATCGCTAATATCCCGAGCACGTTTTTGAATCTGACAAGACTCATTTGTTCTGGATGTCAGAAAATCGCTAATATCCCAAGCACTCTTGTGAATCTGACAGAACTCGATTGTTCTGGATGTCCGAGGCTCGCGGCTATCCCTGACACATTTGTGAATCTGACAAGACTCGTTTGTTCCTCTTGTCCAGAGATCACTGATATCCCAGACACCTTTGTGAAACTGACATATCTCAATTGTAGCTATTGCATTAATACAGAGTTCATTGATATCCCAGACACATTTGTAGCTCTGGTAGGACTCAATTGTGAAGGGTGTAAATATCTCACTGATATCCCACATACACTTGTAGTTCTGGCATATCTCGATTGTAGTTATTGTCCAAGTATAACTGATATCCCAGAAACCCTTGTGAATCTGACAGACCTCGATTGTTATAATTGTCCAAAGCTCACTTTCATTCCAGATACCCTTGTGAATCTGGCAAACCTCAATTGTAACTATTGTCCGAAGAAGCTCCTTGATATCCTAGACACACTTGTGAATTTGGCAAACCTCAATTGTGAAGGGTATTATTGTTATCACGTTACTTATTGTGCTAAAAGATACCTTTAGCGCGTCACAGCCCCCCTTGGCAGTCTCCTTGACAGAGTTCCGCCTCCATCTCATAAATGTATATAAACCGTTGCATTTTCTTACGTTTCGTCCCCAAAATTGATTCTACTGGTTGGAAAGATACCAGTCCTCCTTCGACATATACCACAAAGAATACAATGTGAATCTGACAGAACTTGATTGTAAAAATTGTCCAAAACTTACTTTCATTCCAGATTCCTTTCAGGAAATAATGTTGCAATTGCGTGAATCTTAAGGAGAATTTGCATATATGTCAGTCATTTGCCATACTTGGATTCTGTACATAATCCTGAGTATTAAGCGCTTTGAGAAAGACTATGATAGTCCAACTGAAAAGATTGTCAAGTATCTCATACCAAAAAAAATGAAAAATAAACAAAGTACAACAAGTATTTGATATGAGTGATTTGTTTGTTTCAAAAATGGAACTAATTCGTGAAAACGGGTTGATCCCCTTTTTCAGTATGGTTGATACTGGAAGGAAAGGATCCTTCAACCCGCGTGAGTTCGTCAAAATGTATGATATAATCTTTTCAATCATCGACAAGAATCGCGGAGACGTTTCGCGACTGGTTGAAAATTTCACTTCAAATTTGGAATACTATATTTGTAAGTATCTAATTCCGAAGATGAATGTAGAAAATGGAATGTTCCTCGAGTGCTGGACGACGAATTGGAACAATAGTAAGCTCGTATTTAAGGGCCTTTGTAAGATCTACATGTTTGTTGAACAGTTTTTGAAGACGAATGAGAAACTGCACATTCTTTGCATCAAGATCTATCGGGATCTGGCCTTCTCCTCTTACTCTGATCGAGTCTTGGAGATCTTGTTCCAAGACATAACCAAGAATCGTGAGAAGGCTTATGTTGACACACAACTGATCACCAACGGAATTAAAGTGTTGTTGGATTTTGGGGATGAATGTGACAAGAAAAATCCCCTTGTCTTTTATGAATCGTTGTTTCTTCCCAAGTTTTTAGAGCAGACAATGTGCTTTTACACAAGGCACTCACAGTTTCTCCTTGAAAAGAAGTCAATGTCTGAATATATTGAGGAAGTGAACAGCATCCTAATCTTTGAGACAAATTGTGTCTACACATTCTTGCATCCCACTACGAAAAATCCCCTTCTTGAAGTATGCTACAATACTCTCCTGCAGACTCCAAAGAAGCGAATTTTCGATGAAATGATTCCATTGTTCCAGAAAAATGCAACTGATGTTCTTACAAAGTTGTACAATGTCTATAACGGTCATCCTGAAGATTTGGCGACGATGGCAGAGAAGATGGGAAAATACATTTCAACTCTCGGTACAGAATACGTTGGTTTGAAAACAAATTATGAATTGGTTAATTCCTTGATTGATTTGTACAATCGTTTTACCGATTTCACCAAGAACTGTTTCGACCGGAATCCTGTATTCATAGTTGCGATTCGGAATGCTTTTATCAAGTTCATTGACCAAAATGATAAGTTCACCAAGCTACTCGCTACGTTTTCAAATGACATTCTTGTCAAGAATAGTAAGATTCTGAACAAGAACATTTCAATTGAAAGCGTGATTGATAGCATCGTTCACCTTTATGGATTCATCACAGATAAAGATGTGTTTGAACACACTTATCAAAATCTGCTCGCGAATCGCCTACTCCTCAACCTTTCAGAGTCCGAAGACAATGAGAAGATGGCAATCGCCAAATTCAAGATTCAGTGCGGATACCAATGGACAAGTCGTCTTGAAATGATGTTCAAGGACACACAAGCCAATAAGGAGATGCAAATGGATTTCAGGAAGCTTTGCACTTCAAAGGATATCGAGTTGAGAGTGAACGTGTGCACAACTGGTCACTGGCCTCACAGCAAAACTATTCAAGGAAAGATTCCTGAAATGCTGATTCCGATTTGCAAGAAATATGCTGACTTCTATCACAGCACTCATTCTGGACACAAGATTCAATGGAGGTGGGATCATGGACAGGCTGAAATTCAGGCACAATTTAACAAGGATGTTCGTCGAACTCTCATGGTAACAACTTATCAGATGCTGATTTTGTTGGTTTTCAACACCACTACGCAACCGATCTCATTCCAACAAATCGTTGACGTGACTGGAATTCCCGCTGAAGAACTTCGGATGCACCTTCTAAGTTTAGCGCATCCTCAAGTCAAGGTTCTACTTAAGAAACCTAACGTGAAGGTTCTTGAGTTGACTGATCTATTCATTGTAAATGCTCAGTTCACAAATACTCTACTTCGCGTTACAATCCCATTGTTGACCGAAACCAAGCTGGAGGCGCAAATTGAGGAAGACGAGAGCATCAATTCGCAGAGGCAGTGGATCATTGATGCAACCATTGTGCGCATCATGAAAACACGTAAGCAAATCCAACATGCACTATTAGTCTCAGAAGTTATCACACAGCTCATTGTTCGATTCCAACCAAATCCTGCTCTCATTAAGAGATGCATTGAAAGCCTCATTGAACGAGAATTCATTTGCCGAGATAATGGAGATCGTAGTCTGTACAACTATTTGGCGTGAAAAATACCCTTAAATAAGTGTTAATAACACTTATTTATCATTTGCTTTTCAGTATTGTATTCAAACAAGTATGATGGTGTTTAAAAATTTTAAATTCATGATATGAATTGTCCTTTTTGTTTTGATCGAATAGTTAATGAGGTTAAGTTACCCTGTGGACACCTTTACTATAATACATGGTTTACATCTCAAATTAATGAAGGAAAAATAGAACTAAAATGTGAAGTTTGCGATGCACCAGCACAGTTGGATTTCCTTCTAACTTTTCTATCTTCAAAAGTATTCGAGATTTAAGGCAGAGAATGAGCTGAATATTAAATATGATTCAATAACCCTTGATTACGTCAGATGTAAAAACTGTCCTAAGTGTAACATATGGATGTGATCACATGCAATGCATAAATTGCAATCATAATTTCTGGTGGAGAATCGAGACCAGACAGTCTGTATCAAAGATGGAGAGATAATGATGCTTTGCCTTGTCAGAGGAGACTTGCAGAACATGAAATAGAAATACGCGATCAAGTTCGACGTATTGAGATAGAAGATGGTCAAAAGATACACGGAAATGTACAATGCAAGACGAAGAGCGTCACGTCGGCGACAATCTCTGATAATTGCATTTAGCATTGTGCGTCGTTTGTTCAAATAAAGAATACTCGTTTCAACTTGCATTGATCACAAAATAATTCTAAGTTGGAATTGATTTCTCATTTCCTCGTACAAAAAATTGTAAAGTATCTCGCTAATGTTGTTATACAATAAAAAATGGGGATTATTCAACACGACATCTTCAACTGGCAATTCGGAGATATCACGGATACATACCTTTCTCTACGTTGCCCAATTGATATTGTCAAAACAATTGTAGTTGGTGAAGTAATGTATAATGTATCAGCATCAGTCAATAGGTATTTTAACTACACTAAAACCAATTGTCAACCAATCGAGTCTTTCCGAGTTTCGATAACTGTTAATTCAGCAGGTCTGTCGAATCCTTATATGATGATATTCAATCATCTCAAAGAAGGAATTGTATCGTATACCGATAATTGAGAAATCTTTTTTTATTCTCTTTAATAAATGTGTTGGAATTGGCAAGTGTCTCTTACAACATGGTTAGTATGTCTTGCGTCTGGAATATTCTTGATAAGACGCAATAAACCTTATGATATCACATTGGGATGCTTAATTTTAGCATACTCATCAATGCAACTTTGGGAAACTTTCATGTGGTGGGATCAAGGATGTGGGACGCTAAATAAGGTTGGAACAATGGGTGCGTATTTCGCACTCTGGTCTCATGTTATGGCTATTGGTCTCGGGTTGTACTTGGAGAAGAGGACTCCTATACCTCTTATCATAGGTGCTGGTCTCATGATATTCGCAATCGTCAGATCGTTCTTCATTAAGTTTGGATGTAGCAAACCTTCTGGAACATGTCATCTCAAATGGGGCTTCGATCCAAACTATTACATGCTGATATTTGGCATGTGCGTGTTGATATCTTTGATTTACGTCAAACCGCTTACCAAAGGAATTATAGTGTCTATGATGTTCATTGTGACCTTACTCTTATCAATGTTTTATTCAAAGTCTAGCGTGGGTACAATGTGGTGTTTTATCGCTGCAATTTTCGCTCCTATTTTTATTTTAATCTAAATTGAATTTTTTTCCAACTCTGAAAAAAATAGTAATGTGTATGTAATTACGATCTTGAAATGACAGAACTTGATTGTCAATATTGTGATATTGCATTCATTCCAAACACCCTTGTGAATCTAACGGAACTCAATTGTGCTTCTTGTCCAAAAATCACGTTAATCTCACAGAACTTGGTTGTCAAAGGCTCGCTTCTGTCCCAAATACCCTTATTAATATCACAACACTTAATTGTTCTCATTGTCCAAAACTCACTTTCATTCCATCATCTCTTGTTAATATGACGAGACTCGATTGTTGGGATTGTCCTTGGTTAAACTTATAAAATCCTGTTTTTCAAGGAAAACGTGAAGAAGTTCAAGGAAGACTATGATTCTCTTCTTTCAACTACTCTTTCTCCCTAATTGTGAAGTTCCTAATCCCGATAGAAATCTAAAAATGAAATTTTTTTCAGAAATCTTTGAAAAAATAATAATGTGTATCATCTGCCGAAATGAATATGATCCTGAAACTTTGACA
>CAZLSB010000254.1:0-5900 GCA_964561825.1 uncultured Xanthomonas sp. | reverse complement strand
GTAGAGTGGGAGTGCACCGAAGTCGACACTTGCGACACTGTCGCCGTGATGTCCAGGCTCACTCCACCCCGTCCAACTGAGGCTGCTAGTCACTAACCAGTTCAGTCTTGACAAATCAGGCGAAGACTTTTGTGTGGTTGGTTCCCGCTCGTCCGGCTCAGGTAATTCCCGCCAGATCGTCAAGCCGAACATCCTCGAAGACGGGCGCTATTTCGACACCTGCGCCACCAGCGGCAATGGCTGGATGAACGAGGTGCTGGTGCCGGTTTACCAGCGTTGCATCGCCACCCGGCAACCGCGCTGTGAGCAGTTCCGCGCCAACCTCGATCGGACCGCGCGCTGGCTGATCCAGAACACCTACTCACCCGAAAACAGCGTCCAAATCCCGAATCCAGACCGCGCCCACGGCGGCGCTATCGGCAAAGAAAAGGTCGAGCAAGTGCGCACTGACGCGCTTTGCCACGCAGCCAACAGCCTGATCGGGATGCTCCGGTTGCCGACCCGCAAGCCCTAGCCGCGGGCTCTGCTACGGGCGGGGTTTTGAACCCGCCGCTACTTTTCTTTCACTTCGACGCGTGGCGGATGCACCCAGATGACGCCAACGCCGTTGCGCCGCGCAGCAGCTTCTACGGCGTTGACGTAAGCTGTGTCATTTTGAGCCGGCACGCGTTTGATGCGGCTGGGACTGGCGGTGTACTGGGGTGCGCTTGCGCAAGCGGCGATGGACAAGATAGCGATGCTAATCACAACAAAGCGGATCTTCATGGTCAGCTCCTCGACGGCGTGATCATCGAAGTAAACCCTTCTTACTCCTGAGCAATTTGCGCGTCAAGCGGCGCACCGTATCGCAATCCGTCAGCTCACTGCAACTTCACTGCATTTCAGTATGCTGTACGTTCAATACTTACTGAAAATACAGAAATGGACTTGCCGCCGCTGATCCAAAGCTTCGTGCTGCACTTCGGGGAGATGGGTAGCCGTTGGGGCATCAACCGCACCGTTGGGCAGATCTACGCGCTGTTATTCGTTGCTGATCGCCCGCAGAACGCTGATGAACTGGTCGCCCAATTAGGTCTGTCGCGGTCCAATGTATCGATGGGTTTAAAGGAATTGGAATCCTGGCGCCTAGTGCGTTTATCGCATTTGCCCGGTGATCGTCGCGAGTACTACGCCGCACCCGAGGATGTCTGGGCGATTTTCCGCACCCTCGCCGAGGAGCGTCAGCGCCGCGAGGTGGAACCCACCTTGAGCGTACTGCGCGATGCCATTTTGGCCTCTCCGACCAGTGCGCAAGAGCGCCACGCCCAAGCGCGTATGCGCCAGATGCATGATTTGATTGAACTTTTAACCACCTGGTTTGCTGACGTGCACAAGTTGTCGCCGAGCACGCTGCAGCAACTCATGAAGATGGGTGGGGCGATTGTGCGCCTGCTGGAACTGAAAGAACGATTCAGCGGCGGGGCGCGCAGCGACGATATTGCACTCGGAGACTCCTGAACCATGGACGCTTTGTTACTCGCGCGTATTCAGTTTGCTACCAATATCAGTTTCCACATCCTTTTCCCGACCATCAGCATCGCGCTTGCCTGGGTGTTGGTGTACTTCAAGTGGCGCTTCCGGCGCAGCGGTGATCAGGCTTGGATGCAGGCCTATCGTCTGTGGGTGAAGGTCTTCGCCGTGACTTTTGCGATGGGCGTGGTCAGCGGCATCGTCATGAGCTTCCAATTTGGCACCAATTGGCCGGGTTACATGGAAAAGGTCGGTAACATCGCCGGTCCTTTATTGGCCTATGAGGTGCTGACGGCATTTTTCCTCGAAGCGGCCTTTCTCGGCGTGATGTTATTTGGCGCGGGACGGGTGTCCGAGCGCACCCACATGATGGCGACGCTGCTGGTTGCTGGTGGCACGACACTGTCGTCGTTTTGGATTTTGGCGCTGAATTCCTGGATGCAAACGCCCGCCGGTTTTGAAATGCGCGACGGCGTTGCGCACGCCACCGACTGGGCGGCGATCGTGTTCAATCCCTCGTTTCCGTATCGATTGAGCCACGTATTGCTGGCATCCGGCCTGACGGTGAGCTTTCTGATTGCTGGACTGTCGGCTTGGCGTCGTTTGCACGGGGATCGAGGGCCTGATGTGCGCCTCACGCTGCGCACCGGCATCGTAATGGCGGCCGCTCTGATTCCGCTGCAAGTCTTGGTCGGCGATCTGCACGGCTTGAATACGCTGGAACATCAGCCAGCCAAAATCGCCGCGATGGAGGGCATCTGGCAAACCGAACAGGGCGCCGCATTGCGTCTGTTTGCCATCCCAGATGAAGCCGCGCGCACCAATCACGCGGAAATCGCGATTCCCAAACTGGCCAGTCTGATCCTGACGCACTCCACTGATGGCGTAGTGAAAGGATTGGATGAGTTTCGCGGCGCACATCCGCCGGTGGCGCCGGTGTTTTATAGTTTTCGGGTGATGATCGGTGTGGGCATGTTGATGTGGGCCATTTCCTGGACCGCGCTGTGGTTTTGGCGGCGTCGCCAGGGCGAATTGCCCAAACCGCTCTTGTGGGCGCTAGTTATGATGAGTTTTTCCGGCTGGGTGGCGACGCTGGCCGGCTGGTATGTAACCGAAATCGGTAGGCAGCCGTATTTGGTCTACGGCGTATTGCGCACCTCCGATGCGGCATCCACGGTTCCAGCGGGCATGATCGGCATCAGTTTGAGCCTGTACTTGAGCGTCTATGCATTGCTGCTGTTCGCTTACATCCGCGTGCTGTTTCTGCTGGCCAGTAAGGCGCGCGCGCCCGAGTTAAATCCAGCTCCAGGCGCCCTGCCAGGCGCACTCGCATGAATGAGCTGCTCCCCATCGTGTTTCTCGGTCTGATGGGACTGGCGATGCTCGCCTATGTGATTCTCGATGGTTACGATTTGGGCGTAGGGGTGTTGTTTAGGCGCGCTGATCCCGAGCAAAAGGACTGGATGATTGCGTCGATCGGTCCGTTTTGGGATGCCAACGAAACTTGGCTGGTACTCGGCGTGGGCCTGTTATTGGTCGCTTTCCCGCGTGCGCACGGGGTGATTCTGGGCGCCTTGTACTTGCCGGTCGCCTTTATGCTGATCGGCCTGATCTTGCGCGGCGTGGCATTCGAACTGCGCGCCAAATCAGGCGCAGACGCCAAACCCATGTGGGACCGCGTCTTTTACGCGGGCTCGCTGCTCGCCACCTTGTCACAAGGATTCATGCTGGGCCACTACATCGTCGGTTTCGAACAGAGCTGGACAGGGTATGCATTTGCACTGCTCATCGCGCCATGCCTGACCGCCGGTTACGCGCTACTGGGTGCCGGCTGGTTGATGATGAAAACCACCGGAGAATTGCAATACCGCGCCATTGGCTGGGCGCGCGTCAGTTTATTGCTCACCGCGGTCGGTGTGCTGGCGGTGTCCTTGGCCACGCCGGTGGTCAGCGCGCGGATTTTCGACAAGTGGTTCAGCATGCCCAATCTGATCGCCTTGATGCCGATCCCGCTGGTCACGCTGGCACTGTTCGCATTGGCCTTTATCTTCCTGCGCCGGCTGGCCGACGACGCGCGTTCCGGTAACACACAGGACATTGATCGCTGGGTGTGGGTGCCGTTTTGCTGCGCAGTAGGCATCTTCGTGCTGGCCTTTTTCGGCCTCGCCTACAGCCTATATCCGTACTTGGTGGTCGACCGTATCGACATCTTCGAAGCCGCCAGCGCACCAGAGTCTCTGCGAATCATCCTGATTGGCACCGCGCTCACGCTGCCCGCCATCGTCGTCTACACGGTGTTTGCCTATCGCGTGTTCTGGGGCAAAGCCCGACTACTGGACTATGGGTGAGAGCCGAGAAGCTTGCGCCGCATGCGGCGCCTCGGCTCGAACGCCCGGCGGCTAGGGTGCGACCCAAACTGATGTGGTCACGTTTGAGGTAGGTCCAGAGCAACGATGCAGGAAAAACGTCAGCACACAGCGCCGACCCAGAGCGGGCCTTTGGTGGGTTCGATCTGTGATCGAACGCTTCTCCCTCACATTGCAGGAAAAGCCTCAGCGACCACGAATCACCACATCAGTTTGACTCGCACCACTGCGCTGGATCGCCGCGGCCTGCCCGTGAACTCTTCTAGGTGCGTTTGGTTAGCGCCGGGCAGGCCTCGCGATGACGTCGCTTGGCGGCCCACATCGAGTTTCACTCGCACCCCTTTTCGGCAGCGCTGCGCCACTGCGCTATCTTGCGGCGCTTGCGCTGGCCGAATGTCCGATGTTGATTTGTTGGCGTGCGGCGCATGCTTCTATCTTTCACTCTCGCGGGGGCCATCAATGAGTACAGCACTGTGGACGCCGAGTCCTGAGCGCATCGCCGGCACCAATCTCACCCATTTTTCGCAATTTGTGAGTGAACGCTACGGCACATCGTTTGCTGACTATCCGGCGCTTTACGCCTATTCCAATGCGCATCCAGATCATTTTTGGACCGCGGTTTGGGAATTTTGTGGCGTTGCAGGCAGCGGCGCGCTTGATCCGGCGTATGAGCGCTTCGATGCGATGCCTGGATGTCGCTTTTTCCCGGATGTACAGATCAACTTTGCTGAGAATTTATTGCGTTATCGCGACGAGCGTGTGGCAATCATCGCGCGCGGTGAAGACGGTTCTACTCGCGAGCTGTCTTACGCGCAGTTGGCCGAGCAGGTACGCCGCGTGCGCGCTGGGTTGGTCGCGGCGGGTGTGGTGGAGGGGGATCGGGTTGCGGGTTTTGTGCCCAATCGGCCAGAGGCGATCATCGCGATGCTGGCAGCGGCCAGTTTGGGGGCGATTTGGTCGTCCTGTTCGCCGGATTTTGGCATTAATGGTGTGCTTGATCGATTTGGCCAGATTGAACCGAAGGTTTTATTTACCGCTGACGGTTATTTCTACGCGGGTAAACGCTTCGATTGTTTGTCCAAAGTGGCCGGTATTTTGACCCAATTACCCAGCGTGCAACAGGTGGTGGTATTTCCATATGCCGGCACCGATCGCCATTTAGCCAGCGTGCCGCATGCGATTGCTTGGGATGATTTCGCGCCCGTCACTGAAGAGCCGCTCAGTTTCAATTACGGCGAATTTGATCGACCGCATTACATTCTTTACAGCTCAGGCACCACTGGCGTACCCAAATGCATCGTGCATGGCCAAGGTGGCACGCTGCTGCAGCATCTGAAAGAACTGGTGCTGCATACCGATTTGCGCCGCGAGGATCGTTTGTTTTATTACACGACCTGCGGCTGGATGATGTGGAATTGGTTGGTTTCTGGCTTGGCGGTCGGCGCTACCGTCGTGTTATTTGATGGTTCGCCCTTTCATCCCGGCGCCGGCGCTTTATTTGATTTAGTCGATGATTTAGATATCAGCGTATTTGGTACCAGCGCCAAATGGATCGCTGCCGCCGATAAAGCCGAGGTGCGGCCGCGCGAAACGCATAAGCTGAGCAAATTGCGCACGATTTTGTCGACTGGTTCGCCGTTGGCGCCGGAAAGTTACGATTATGTGTATCGCGATATCAAGGCCGACGTATTGCTCGCGTCGATTTCCGGCGGTACCGATATTGTGTCCTGTTTTGCACTGGGTAATCCGGTTTTGCCGGTGTATCGCGGTGAGTTGCAATGCCGCGGCTTAGGCATGCAGGTCGAAATTCTCGACGACGATGGTCAAAGCTTAGTGGGTGAGCCCGGCGAACTGGCCTGCACACAGCCTTTCCCGTCGATGCCGGTGGGTTTTTGGAATGATGGTGATGGCAGTAAATATCGCGCGGCGTATTTCGACAAGATCAAGAATGTCTGGTGCCACGGCGATTTGGCGATGCTCACCGAACACGCGGGCATCATCATCTTGGGCCGCTCAGACGCCACC
>CAZLSB010000253.1:0-5909 GCA_964561825.1 uncultured Xanthomonas sp. | reverse complement strand
CATCGCGCGCGCGATGCCTAAGCGCTGCTGTTCACCGGTCGAGAGTTCACGCGGTAGTGCAGATTCGCGGCCGCCAAGGCCGACCTGCGCGAGCGCGCGCGACACCAACGGCGCCAAATCCAGTTCAGCGACACCATCCAGCCGCATCGGCAAGGCAACATTGTCGAACGCATTGCGGTCCAGCAACAACCGATGATCTTGAAACACCAACCCTAAGCGCCGCCGATAAGCCGGCAACGCGCGGCGGCGCACATCGGCAAGGCGCCGGCTGAACACGTCGATAGTGCCAGCAGAAGGCCGCTCAATCAGCGCAAGCAGCTTCAATAAGGTGCTCTTACCAGCGCCGGAGTGCCCGGTGAAATACACCATCTCTCCGTAACCGATTTCGAAACTGATGTCGACCAGCGCTTCCCGCCCTTCGGCATAACGCTTGCTGACCTGTTCGAAGCGAATTGACATGCGCGGCGTGATGCTCAGGAAAGGCGTTGATTATGCTTAAGCCCGCCGTCAAATGCGCGCATGGTTATGGCTTGGGCAATGGGCTACGTAGTACCTCATCGGCATGCTGCCAGCGCGCCATTAATCGCTGTTGCAGGTTGGCGCGCACTTTGGGGTCGGTTTCCAGATTGATCCGTCGCAGCAAGGAATGGTTGATATCCAGCACATTCAAGGTTTGTGCCGCGAAGTACCCGGTGAATTCGGCGAACGCCCGGCCTCGCTGTGTATCAATCCAATCGAGTTGTTCAATTTCCAGCGCGCGATTGCCGCTCGCCTGGGCGAGTTGCGCTGCGGCAATGCGCACTTGCATACGATCGTGCCCATCATTGCCAATTTGTAGGATCGCCAAGCCCTGTTCGGGCGTTTTCGCCAAGCGTGCATCAAGCACGCGCAACATGACTTGCAAGGTGGGATTAGGCCGCTGCGGCGGATGCGCGCGAATCTGTGCCAGCCAGTCGCGCGCCAGCGTTTCTTGCCCGTGCCGCTGGGCAATCACCGCCAACAACGATAGGTGCAAGCTAGCCTGGTACTGCGGCGCTTGCACAGCGGCCAGTAATGGCAGTTCCAGCTCACCAAACGCCGTCATCTCGAGCGTCTCGCCGCTGTGCAGGGCCAATGCGGCATCGTAAATGCGCGCTCGCGACGCGGTGGCTGGCAGACCAGCCGCCAATGCCGCCGGCGCCAGGGCCTGCGCCGCCACGCGGGCTTCACGCAAACGCCCTTGATAGGCCAACCAGGTGATTCGCCTAGCATCAGCCTCCAATGAAAACTGCGGCGGTAGGCCGCTGCGGTTGGCGCTCAGCGCAGCGTCGGCGCGATCAAACAATTCTTGATAGGTATAGACGTCGGCCAGTCCTTGGGTGATTGCCAGCGGATTGATCTGCAAGGCCTCGCGAAAGCTCTGTTCGGCCAAAGTGGCCTGTCCGCTCCACAGCTGGCAGTAGCCTTTGCTGTGACCCGCAAACGCGCGCTGCGGGTCGCGACTGCGAAAGGCTTGATCAAACAGGACCACCGCCTCTGGACACCGATTCAAATCCTGCCAAAGATTCAAACCGGCATTGTTGGGCCCGGCACCCAAATCGGGGTACAAATTAGCGTAGTCAGTCCAGCGCGACACGCCGCGTTCCGGATCTTCCGCCCAGGCCAGCAGCGCATCCAAATACATGGCCTCGCGCGTGCTCAATCGCGTACGTAAGCTTGCGGCCTTTTTGGCGGGTGGCAGCCCTTCAGCAAATCGACCGAATGGCAAATAGGTCGATGCGATACCCGCATAGGCCATCGCGAACTCGGGATCCAATTCGATGGCGTGCTCAAACAGGCGCCGGGCGTCATCGTATTTCAGCTGCTCGTAAAGCTGGCGACCCATCGAATAGCTTCGCAGCGCCTCCAGATTGCTGGTGGTGGCTTGGGTTAACGGCAGCTTGCCCGCTTCGATGGCGGCCAAAGATTCGCCGAGCCGCCCACGCAGGCGGTCGATCACGGCGTCCATGGCGGGCAATAAATCTTCGGGATTGCGCGCGCTTTCGCTGACCACCCACACGGTGGCCTGGCTGATCGGGTCGATGACCTCGACAGATACACGATAAGCACCGCCGGTATCGGCAACGCTGGGCAAAAACAGGGCCCGCGCGGTTTCCCGCTGGGCAAGCTCGGTTCCAACGCTGCGCTCTATCGTGGTCGCTTCGGGGTCCAGTTTCATCCGCGTCAGGGCGTCGCGAATTTGTAAACGGCTCAATACGTTGACGTAACGTGATTGCGATAAGCCCTGCCGGAAGGCCAAGTCCAGCGATTCGTCAAACAGCGTTTGTCCGGTGCGGTTGTCCAAATCGCCAACCACTACCCAATCACGCGCTGCAAAAGCGATGCCCGGCTCCGGCCTAAGTGCGAGGTAAGCCAGGCTTGCCACGCATGCGAGCACCATAGCCAATGCACTAATAAGCGCGGCCGGGCGCTGCCACCAGGGCAAAATGCGCAGCGCCTGAGCGCTGTTGGGTGGCCTGCACAATGGCGCCACGTCGGCCTCACCCACTTCAAACACCAGCGTGGTTTCCAGCACGCCCGGGAATCGGTAGTCACCGTGGCAGGTCCATTGCGGGATGCGCCCCGCCGCACGCAATTCCGCTTCGGCGCGTTGCGCCAAGCCGTACGCCACGCCTGTCATCAATATTTGTTTAGCTAAGGCCAGACCCATCAGCCGCGCCGCTACCGGCTTGGCCAAGCCCTCCACTTCCACGGGTTTAGCGCCACGCGCGATCTCCTCGGCCGCGTTCTCCCAAATCACCACTTCCCCAACATGGATGCCTACACGCGCGGCAATCGCCACGCCTTCGAGCTCGGCCAACTCCTGCAAGCGCCGCTGATACTCCAACGCAAATCCAACCGCCTGTATCGGGCGTTCAAATAGCAGCAAAAAACCGTTTGTTTTATCGATCTCCCGTCCGCGGTAGCGACGCAACAAATCGCGCGCGAAACGATCGTGACGACGAATCAACTCGGCACCCCGCTGGTCGCCCAAGCGCTGCATCAGCCCCGTGCTATCGGCCAAATCGACCATCAGGATCGTGCGCAGGGTCGGCTCGCCGTGATCGGCCGGGGCGCTCGTTTCGTGATGCTCGGGTAATTCAGTCATGCCCACAGATTACGCCAGCGCGCCCGCAATCGTCAGTGGGCAAAGTCTATGAATGCTAATCGCCGCCTACTAGCGGCGCCACAGCGCCAACCCAACCGATGCCCACAAGCGTGTCCAGGCGCCTAGGTAGATGAGCACGCGCAGCGGCCACGCGGTGCTCGGCGCATCGAATTTGTGGAAATAGCGCAGCAATCCGCGGTGTTTTGCGAACGCCACGCGCAGTGGCGCGCGGCGACTGGACACCCCTTTGACGTGCACTACCCGCACCGCGGGTGCGCACCACACTTCGAGGCCGAGTTCACGCACCCGCCTGCACAAATCCAGATCTTCGGCGTGCATAAAATAGCCTTCGTCAAAACCGCGCGCTGCGTTGAAAGCATCGCGACGGATCAACAACAAAGCGCCGGAAACGGCATCGCCCTGCATAGGCGCTTTTGCATCCACCGGGATATCCATCGTCACCCCTTGCCATCCAACTAGGCGATCAAGTCCAAGGGCGGTGGCGATGGCGCGCGCCGGTAAGGGATCACGACGCAAGCTGGCGCCATCGATGTGGCCTGCCCCATCGGTCAGCGCCGCACCGAGGATGGCAATGCGCTCGTTGGCCAGCGCGACTTCGCTTAAGCGTGCGAGGGTGCCAGGCTCGATCAGGCAATCCGGATTGATGAACAACAACCACGCCGCTTGAGTGGCGCGCGCACCGCGGTTGCAGGCCACCGCGAAGCCCGGATTGCTGGGCAAATCCATACGCAGGATGCGGCGGTCGTGCAGTTGCGCCAAAAGTTCATCGATCTCACCGACTTTCGAGCCATTGTCGACCAAGACCAGCTCCGCCAATTGCGGACAGGCCAACAACCGGCGCAGGCAGTCGCCGAGCAACGCGCCGGTGTGGTAATTGACGACAACCGCCGCGACGCGCACGCTGCTTGCGCCGCGTTAGCCGAGCAGCGCATCCGCAAAGCGCGGCGCAAGCTCAAATGCACTAGGCCAAGCCCGCACTGCAGCAGCCAACTGACGCGTCTCACTGCGCAGGCGTTCGGCCGCACCGGCGGCGTCCAGCGATTCGGGCCAATCGGCCAGACGCGGCACGCTGCTGCGTGCCAGTTCTTTGCTGCTTGCCTGGATGATTTCACGCACATCGGCTTCCCAATAGATCGGTGCCTGTTGCGCGGCCGTTTCCAAGCGCATTTGCAAGTCGCTAACCAGATCGGCTCGTTTGTAGGTCAGGTAAGTCGTCAGCTCTGCTTGCAGCGCATCAGAGGCAGACGCCGCAAAATCATCCATCAACGCGGCCAAATAGTTCGCGCGATCGGTGGCAGCGCTGGCGCGGCACTCACCTGCTCGAGCCTGGATATGGTCGTTAAAAAACGCTGCGGAATTCGGCGTAAACGGGCGCCGCGCGGCCTCTGAACGTTTCACCGGCGGCTGCCATTGATTGCCAATCGCACTGGTGGCGTGAAAGATGACCGACTCTGGATCAAGGAAGCGCGTCAAAGTGCTGAAACCAAGGCCTAACCGCGGCCCGGCGTTGGGCATTGCAAAACCGGACAACACGCTCAGATCCACCGCACTCGGTTGATAGATCGACGTCAGGCTGACGCGCGCGCGGGTGATGCCATGGCAGACGTGATCGCCCTCAAGCAAACGCAAGTACGACTCCCGCGTGCCCCAAAAGCGATCGCGCGAACCGCGATCGAGCTGATACATCCAAATATTGTGTGGCGCTTCGATTGATCCCACCGTGCCTTGCACAACGGCCGCAACTCGACCGCGCGGCTCGAACGGCCGCATCGCCGACAAGGTGGCGCCACGCAGCGCGTCGGCCGCCAAGTGCAAACGACCGGGCTTGCTGACACAGCGCCCCAGGCTCTCGCCGAGGTAATTGCGCGCAACATGGCCGATCATGCCGTCTTCAAAATCCAACTCCTGGGCGGGGATGGCCTGATCCGGGCGATAGAACCACGCTTCGCGCTGTTGGCTATTGAGCAAATCGACGCCACCTTGTGCACCCGGCATATCGCGTTGCGGCAGATATTGGCGATCATCAAAAATCAGCGCACGTCGACCGCTGGCCAGCAACAACATCCAATTGAACAACTGGCCGCGCGTGGGTGCTTCGTCTTCACCCAGCAACCAGGCCAGCGCTGGCGCGTGCGCCTTCATCTGACCCTGCAAGCGCGCAATAAAAGCGGCGCGTTCGCTATTGCCAAGGTAGCGCAAACCCGCATCGCGACGCCGCTCATCTACCACACGCCGGTTGGCTTCACGGGAAGACTGACTACGTGAACCATCCAGGACGACGATAGGCAGGCCATCCAGATCACCGTCGCCGCCTTTGATCAGACTGTCGATCACCCGAGCCAGACCCTCGGGACGATCCTCGGTCAGCACGAATATCGGGCCTAACGACGCCAGTCGGCGTCCGGGCGTGGCCGCGTAACTCTCGACAATCTGTGCGGCGCTCTGCAACAAGCCGCGATCGACCAACCCACCCAAAACACGGCGCGTGGCCTCGTCTTTGCCACGCAGATTGGGCAGCGCGGTGTAGATGGTTTTCAGGTGTTCGTCAATCGTGGCAAAGCTTTTGCACTGATCAAGCGCCTGGAAGACCTCAAAGGTCATCACATGTCGCTCTTGGGTGCGCGGATTTTGAATGATGCATTCTTGGCTGGAGAGCGGCGCAACCATGCCGTCATCGGCTGCATAAAGGGTGTCAGACCGAGACGTATCGTGTGCACGGGGCATTACAGCGCTCATGAATTCCTTCCTTGGTGGTGCTGCT
>CAZLSB010000252.1:0-5974 GCA_964561825.1 uncultured Xanthomonas sp. | reverse complement strand
AGAAAGCGTTCAATTGCGCCGGCGACACCGGATCTTTCCACAGAGCCATGTTTTTCCCTCGGCTGGGCGATACGGCAGCCTAACACTGCGCAAGCACGGGGCACGCGACCATGTGCTAGACCCGTCGCTTACCTAACAAACTCACGGCGGCTGAGCCTGCTACCACGCAGAATGCGCCGATCCAACCCAGTGTGCCGATGCGCTCGGCGCTGATGACAGCTGGGAAAAACGCGGCGACGGTGGCGACGGTCGCCACGGTGAGCAAGGGTGTCAGCGCTAAAATCGCGCTAACGCGGGAGGCCTCCCAATGCGCCAGCGCTTCGGCAAAAGCGCCGTAAGCGCCAATCGTGTTGACCGCGCAATAGAGAATCGCCAGCCAATGCGCGCCGTCGATATGGAGCAACTGGCGCGGCTGCGCGAGTGGCAACAACAAGATTGCAGCGGCGACATAGATCACCCATAACACCGCTTGTGAGTCCAAGCGGCGCAGCAATTGCTTTTGCACCAACGCGTAAACTGCCCAAGTCGCCGCTGCGCCGACGATCAGCATGCCGCCAAAGGCGTAGGTCTCAGGCGCGGCAGCGCGCTCGCGCTGTTCGATAAAAAACATCAACAAACCGATCGCAACCGCCACATAACCGGCCCATTGCGCCGCTCCCAAGCGTTCTTTGAAGACAAACACACCACCGGCTGCCATCAACAAGGGCGCCAACTGAATGAGTAACTGCGCGTTTGCCGGGCTGGTGTATTTCAGCCCGAACAGATAACCCAAATAGTTGCCGATCAGGCCCAGCGCGGCGATCGCCAACAATCCCCAGCTATGCGCGGGCAGGCCACGCAACTGGCCAAACTGACCGCGTATCGCCATGAAGGCGCCCAGCGCCAGCATCGCAAATACGAATCGAAACCAAGTCAATGTGTAAGCGTCGACCACTTCTAACGACACCTTCAGGGCCACCGGCAAGGTGGCCCAAAACAGCGCCGTGGCGAGCGCCAGGCTCAGACCGAGTTTCCAGCGGCCAGTGGAGGTGTGCGGAATCATTGATGGCCACTGAGCAAGGAGGAGACGGGACTAGCAGCCTGTCGGACTTTCATCGCGAGTGCGCCAGAAGCGCTTTTGGCCCTTCGGGTTGCGCGTCTGAACGGCGTCTGCGGCGTTGCGCCACACAACGCATCTCACGCGCAAAGTCCGACAGGCCGCTAGCTTGGATTGCCTATGGCTTCAACATGGCCTCTCGGGCGGCGCGAAACTCGTTGCCTTCGTTCCACTGCGGCCAGGCGCCGCCGTCGGCCAAATCGCGGGCCACGGCAAACATTAACTCGGCGTCTTGCGCATTGCCGGACAAATCCCAATTCGGATCGAACTCGTCTGCCGGTTTGTGATACGCCTTGGCTACGTAATCGGCCGATAGCTGGCGACCGTAGGCCTCGCCTTTTTCGACGTGATCAATGCCATTTTTTGCGTACAAGGACGGCACGCCGGCACGCGCGAAGTTGAAATGATCCGATCGGTAATAGAAGCCGTTTTCTGGCGTGGGCTCGGGCACGATGATGCGTCCTTGCGCTTGCGCGTGGCGCCGCAAGATGTCTTCCAGTTCTGAATTGCCATAGCCAATCACGACGACATCACGGGTTTTGCCAATCACTTGAATGGCGTCCATATTGAACGTCGCCACCGTTTGTTTAAGCGGCACTAATGGATTTTGCACGTAGTGTTTGGAACCGAGCAGCCCCGATTCTTCTAGCGTGACGGACAGAAACATCAAACTGCGTTTCGGTGGCGTCGGCGATTTGGCAAAAGCTTCAGCCAGTTCCAGCATGGCCGCCACGCCGGTGGCGTTATCGATTGCGCCGTTGAAAATGCCATCGCCGGGGGTTTGGAAATTACGCCCTAGGTGATCCCAATGCGCGGTGAAAATAATCACCTCTTCTGGCGTTTCGCTGCCGCGCAACAAACCAACCACATTCGAGGATTGCGCTTTGCGCACCTGACTGGTCACGCCCACGCTGGCTTTTGCATCCAGTGCGCGCGCCTTGAATCCAGGCACATTGGCCGCGCTGCGCAAGGACGCAAAATCCAAACCCAATTTGCCAAACACCCGCGTTGCGGCTGCCGTAGTGATCCAACCGCGAATCGCCAAAACTTGCTCAGCGCCGGCGGCGTGCGGTAGATCGAACTCGGCGCCGCCAAAACTATTGCGTACCACTTCCCAACCATACGCCGCGCCGGCATCGTCATGCACGATCAACGCCGCTGCGGCGCCTTGCCGCAAGGCTTCTTCGTACTTGTATGTCCAGCGACCGTAATAGGTCATTGCTTTGCCGCGGAACAGCTCAGCATCGCCGGTTTCAAATCCAGGGTCGTTGACCAGCACGACGACCGTTTTGCCTTTGACGTCGATGTCCGCGTAGTCGTTCCAATTGAGTTCCGGCGCGTTCACGCCAAAACCGACGAACACCAAATCGCTCGCGGTGACCTCAACGCGCGGGTCCTCGCGCAGGGTTTGCACGACGGCTTCATCGCCCATTGCCAAACTGTCACTGCTGCCGTCGGCGTAGTCGATCTTCAGTGGCCCGGTCGGCTCCGAGGTGATTTCGATCATCGGCACTTCTTGCACATAGGTTCCGGCGTTACCCGGCGCCAGTCCCAAACGCTTGAACTCGCGAGTCAAATAGGCAACGGTTTTGCGCTCACCAGGGCCACCCGGCTGTCGACCCGCAAATTCGTCCGAGGCCAAGATCTGAATGTGTGCGGCCAGATCTTCGGCGCTGATCGCCGCCTCAGTGGCGGGTGAATCCGGCAATTTGGGCGAATCGGCAGTACTTTCGGTCTTAGCAGGCTCTGATTTGGCCTGCGGTGCGGCGGGCGGCGGCGTCTCGCCACAGGCAGCCAACAACAGCAACGCAGCGAGCGGCAATAAATAGCGGTTCAAGACAAACTCCTGCACCTTTACGAATGCCGCAGCATATCAACTCGTTTGTCCGCCACTGTCATATTTAGTGCGAACGCCCAGTACCGAGGGCCGCCGCTACGAAAGCCTGCTTTCCGGTGGCTCGCGGGTATACTTGCCGGCCATCTTCCACCAGCTTCGGAGTTACTCATGGACATCGCTGATCTCGCTGACGTTGCACGTCAGATGGTCGCGCCCGGCAAGGGCATTATCGCCATCGACGAATCGGCCAAGACCATCAAAAAGCGCTTTGATGGCGTGGGTTTGGAGTGCACTGAAGAAACTCGGCGTGCCTATCGAGAGATGTTGTTGACCACGCCGAACTTGGGTGACCACATTTCTGGTGCCATTTTGTATGACGAAACCCTGCGGCAATCGACCAAAGCCGGCAAGCGTTTTGTGGATGTGATGGCCCAGGCGGGCATTTTGGCGGGCATCAAGGTGGACTTGGGTCCAGTGGGTTTGGCCGGTTTTCCGGGTGAACAGATCACCCAGGGTTTGGATGGCTTGCGCGAGCGTCTAAAAGAGTACGCCGGTCTGGGCGCAAAATTTGCCAAATGGCGGGCGGTCATCACCGTCGGTGAGGACATGCCGTCGGCGGCTTGTATTGACGCCAATTGCCATGCGCTGGCTCGTTATGCCGCGCTCTGTCAGGAAGCCGGCATCGTGCCGATGGTTGAGCCGGAAGTATTGATGGACGGCGATCACGATATCGAGACCTGCTTTGATGTCACCGAAGCCACCTTGCGTTCGCTCTATAGCGCTTTGTACGAACACAATGTGTTTCTGGAAGGCACCATCCTGAAAGCCAGCATGGTGATCTCAGGTAAGGATTGCGATGAGCAAGCCGATGTTGACGAAGTGGCCGAAGCCACGCTGATGTGTTTGCGTGCAGCAGTTCCGGCCGCGGTTCCGGGCATTGTTTTCTTGTCCGGCGGCCAGAGTGACGAAGCCGCGACGGCGCATCTAAATGCGATGAATCTGATCGGCGGACACCCGTGGCCGTTGACCTTTTCCTACGGCCGCGCCATGCAGACCGCCGCGTTGAACATCTGGGCCAAAGACATAGTCGGCAACGTCGCACGAGCGCAAGCCACCGTCGCCGCACGCGCCCGAGACAATGGTTTGGCGGCACTCGGCCAGTGGGTTAAGGGCTGAGCTTGATCTGATGCTGCTCACCGGCGCCTCGCGCCGCGAGAAGCGCCGGTGATGTAGGAAATTTCCTACAAAGAGTCGCGGCGTTTGGCCACTGCGGTCGCGCCGGGCAATGGCGATGCTGGCGTTCCCCCATTAACGCCTACCTCGCCATGCGCCTTGCCCTGTGTTGCCTGCTGCTGTCGCTGACTTCCTCACTTTGTGCGCAGCGTGTGCGCGTTGTGCCCACCGAACTGCCAACCATTCAAGCCGCTATCGATGCGTCGGCGGCGTTTGATGCGGTTCTGGTCATGCCCGGTGTATATCGCGAACGGCTGGTTCTTGGCGGTCGGCCAATCAGCTTGCGCAGTGTTGCGGGGCCGGTAAGCACAATCTTGCACGGTGATCAGCTGGGCAGCGTGCTCACCATTCAGCGCGGCGCGTCCAGAGGCACGGTGCTGGTGGAGGGTTTTACGATCACCGGTGGCGCACATGCGCAAAACGCTGGCGGCGTGCATATCGACGGCGCCTCGCCGACTTTGCGCAACAACTGGGTGCGCGACAACATCGGCGGTAGCCGCGGTCACGGCGTCTCCATCGTCAATAGCGCTGGCGCGGTTTTGATCGGCAATGACATCAGCGGCAACCGGAGTTGGGCGGCGGGCAATGGCGCTGGCGGCGGTGGTGGCATCGGCGTTAGCGCATCTGCTGCGGTGGAAATCCGCGCCAATCGGATTTCCAATAACACCGTGAGTCGCTACAGCAGCGGCGGCGGCATTTATCTGTTTGACGCGGGTGCAACCCAGGTCGTCGGCAATTGGATCGAAGGCAATCAAGCGCGGCTCGCGGGTGGTGGCATCGCCATCCACGGCAGCAGCGAGGCGCGCATTGAGAATAATGTGATTGTGCAAAACCGGGTGCAGGAACCGGGCCATGGCGGTGGCGTGCATTGGTTGATTCTGTTTGGATCGCGTGGCCCCGATTTGATTGGCAATACCATCGTCGCCAATCAAGCGGAGGTGGGTTCAGGCGTGCATGCCGACGGCGACGACTACCGCGCCCGCATTATCAACAATCTGGTGATTGCCGGTGTGGGCGGCAGCGCGATCGATTGCGGCGATTTCTCCGATTTGTTGCCGCCTATCGTACAAAACAATAATGCGATCGGTGCGGCGGGCGCCTACACCGGTTTATGCGAAAACGCCGGCCAATTACGCAGTAATCTGTCTGCAATGCCGAGTTTTGTCCCCGGCACTTGGCAATTGGCGGCGGGTTCGGTCGGTATTGACGCTGGCGACAATCGCGCCAGCCGCGAGCGCCTCGATTTTGCCGGCGCGCCGCGTGTCAGTGATGGCAACGGTGATCAGCTGCGCGTCGTTGATATCGGCGCCTTTGAGCGCCTCGAAAACTAAATCAGGGAAAAACGCGCGGCGATAAAGTCCTTGAACCTGTGCCGGACGAGCCGGAACCAAACACACAAAAGTCTTCGCATGATTTGTCAAGACTGAACTGGTTAGTTGGTTAGTGACTAGAAACCTCAGTTGGACGGGGTGTGCGGTTATGGGTGTGCAGGCATTAGCGCAATGAGGGTGAAAGCCGGCAAGCTTTAACGGCTGGCGGCTGCGCCGCCAGACCGGCGGAATAGTTGTTCTATTCCAACGAGTTGCAACGCAGCCATGCGCAGCCAGAGCCGTGCAATCTGCCGCGTAGCGTACTCACCCAATGGGTGAACTGATCAAAGTGCTAAAAAGCCAAAAGAATTATGGTGTTACGGGTGATGGGAAGCGGTCAACTGAGGTTTCTAGGTTGCAAATCACAAATCACCAAATCACACCAAATCACCGCGGTGCTTGCATGGCGCTCTGCGATTGGCTATAAAGCACGGCTCT
>CAZLSB010000251.1:0-5983 GCA_964561825.1 uncultured Xanthomonas sp. | reverse complement strand
GCGGCCAGTGCGCCACGCACCATGGCCTGATCTTCGGCCAGCAGATAACGGATCACGCCGCCACCCCAGCTCTTTGCTGCCACGCGCTGAGCACGCGTATCGACAGCCGACTGCCGCCGCCACGTGGGCTTTCAATCGCCAACGCCGCGCCAATTGCGGTCAAGCGCTCGCGCATGCCACGCAAACCGTTCCCCGCCGCGGCGCTGTCATCCATGCCACCACGGCCGTCATCGCTAATCTGTAAATGCAGTGTCTCACCGGCGTCGTGCAAATCAACCTCGACGCGACTGGCGTTGGCGTGGCGCAGCACGTTGGTGACCGCTTCGCGTAGACACAAAGCCAATGTGGCTTCGACGGCGGCATCAATGGCCACCGGCTGCACCTGATAGTCCAACCGCACATCGGCATCCAGCAAGGCCAATCGCGACGCCGCCAGTTCCGCCGCCAAGCCGCTGCTGCGGAAGCCACTCACCGCCTCACGCACCTCGTTGAGCGCTTGGCGAGCAATCTGCTCGACTTCTAGGATTTGCCGGCGTGCCGCAGCCGTATCACGATCCATCAGCTTACCGGCCAGTTCACTTTTCAACACCACCACCGACAGCGTATGGCCCAACAGATCGTGCAGATCGCGGGCGATGCGCTCACGCTCGGCCAAAGCCGCTAATCGTTTGACTTCGTTGTGCGACAGCTGCAGTTGCGCGATCTGGCGCGAACGCAGCCTCGCGATCATGGTTTGCACCAGCACCATGCCACCGATCACTGCGGTCATCGCGCTATACGCCAACGCCTCCGCGCTGTTTTCGCTTAAGTAGACCAACAGCACAGCCATCGCGGCCCACGCCAAAAACCCAGCACGCACTGCTACGCGGGCAGGCAGCAGCGCCCCAGACATCGCCATCGCGTAAATAACAAAGGTATTGCCGCCCAGATTGAACGGCAGCAGCAGCAAGCCCAGCAGGGCGACCATGCTGATCGCCACGCTGGGCAGCAAACGCGGATTGCGCCAACTGGCGAAATGCAGCGGGATAAACAGCGCGCAAGCCAGCACGCTGAGCGCAATCGACCAGCCTGATACGCGTGGCATGAACAGCAGTGGCATAAACACAAAAAACAGATAGACCAGCATTAACCAAGGATTTTCGTTGGCATCGCGGGTCAACGCCGGCGGTTGATCGTGGGATCTTGGCGCTAGGGGCTGAATCATTAGTATTTCTCGACTCCGTTCAGGAACCCACGGTCTACCGTCCGCGCAATCGACGCGCTGCTAGTAGCAAAAACACCGCCGTCATCGCCAATAATACAAACACATGCAGCCCATAGCGTACACCTTGCAGTTGGCCTATCACACCCAATGCCAGTTGGCTCAAATGCCAAGACGGCCAGATCACCGCGGCCTTTTGCATCAAGGTCGGAAAGGCCATTAGCGGAACCCACAGCCCGGACAATACGGCCATCGGCAAGTACACCAAATTGACGATCGCTACTGCCGCCTGACCTTTGACCAAAGTGCCTATCCATAATCCGATCGCACAAAAAGGCAATGTGCCGAGCAATAATACGGCGACCAATAACAACCAAGTGCCAAGCGCGATTTGCACGTTGCCGAAACCCACCGCGGCAGTCGATAACAACAACACCACCGCCAATCCAAAACATAAACTCATCGCGATTTTGGCAAAAAAATACGCGCCAGTAGGCATCGGTGAAACCTGTTTTAGCGCCAACCAGCCGTTTTGTCTTTCAATGGCCAGACCCACGCCAAAACCAAACAAGGCCGGTCCCATCACGCCAAATACGCCGTAGGTGGCCAATAAATAAGCGCCACGATCGAAACTGCCCCACCGCCCTGGCAATACGATCGCAAATAGGACATAAAAAACCAGCGGAAAAATCAAGGTCGGCAGCGCAAACGCCGGCGTGCGCAATTGCCGGAGAAATTCATACCACGCCTCTCGTGCATAAATGCGCGGCACCATGAGACTGGGCTCGGTTGCTGCAATTAAGCTATTCATGCGGCTTGCTCCGGATTAGGAAAGGCCTGAAAAGTTCATCTGGATCAAACGAGTTGATGCGCTGCGCGTGGCGCGGCGGTCAACGTGACAAACGCTTCTTCCAGACTCAACGGCAATACTTCAAGATCGGCCAACTGCGTATCTGCCGCCAATAAGCGTCGCAATAGCGCCTCGGCACTGGGCGTTCGTAGTTCAATGACATTGGCATCCTGGGTGACCGAACTGACTTCCGGCCAAGACGCTAGCAGCGACGCGTCCATATTCGAGGAAAAGCGCACGCGTTTGCCGGCAGCGCGCGATTTAATGCCGGCCGGCGTGTCTTCCGCCAATACCCGACCTGCTGCCATCAGCACGATACGATCGGCCAGCACGTCGGCTTCTTCCAGGTAATGCGTGGTCAGCACAATGCTGGTGCCGGCGCTGCGCAACTGCGCGATCACCCGCCAGAAAGCGCGGCGCGATTCAACGTCCAGCCCCACGGTAGGCTCATCGATAAACAACAGCGGCGGATTCCCGCAGATCGCCAACGCAAACTGCACACGCCTTTGCTGTCCACCCGATAACGCATCGTAGCGCCGTCCGGCCAACTCGCTGATACCCGCCAACTCCAGCGTCTGCGCCAAGGCGCGCGGCTGCGGGTAGTACCCGGAAAACTGCCGCACGTGTTCGGCCACGGTCAGGGTTTCCGGCAAGTCAGCGCTTTGTTGCATCACCCCGATGCGCCGTCGCACGCGCCAATTCAGCGGACTACCATCGAACAAACTCACTTGACCGCGATCCGCACGCAAGGCGCCGGTCAACAGCCCCAGAGCGGTCGTCTTGCCTGCACCGTTGGGGCCCAGCAATGCCAATACTTCGGCGGGGCGAATGACTAAATCGACATTGTCCAGCGCCTGTACCGCGCCATAGCGCTTGCTCGCGCCTGTCAATCGCGCCAGCGGCCTATTCGCCGCGCCAGCCTCCGATGGAACTGAACGAACCTCGTGCATCGCGATCTCCTAGCAGCCTGTCGGACTAGCATCTGCGCCATCGTTGGCCAGAATCAGTGCCGCGTGTCAGTCGCTGCGGATGACACCTGTCATCTGGCCGTGTGGGTGTAGAGCCCGGCTAAGCCGCGGGGGCATCGGCAATGCCGTTGAGTTAAGGAAACTACGGCAATGCGAGATCCCCGTTCCAGTCGGAAACTGCGCGCCTGAACCCACAAGCCTCGTCTTTGCGAAGGAGCCTCAAGCGACTGCGGCAATCCGGCGACTTCGCTTTTGGCGTCCCGAAAGTCACTGGATTGCCACGGCGTGCGATTGTCGCCTGCCTGCATCACTTTGACTCCCACCCCGAGCGATCTGTTCCCAGGTGCGCAAACCACCCACAAGGCTATGATGAAAGCTTCCTGCCGCGCGGCTCAAACGATTGACCACGATCAGTCTGAATCACGTGAGCCACCGATATAACAATGGCACCGTGGCCCTGGCCGAGGTGGATTTGCGGCTGGTTGCGGGTGAGTTTGTATCGCTGTTGGGGCCGTCGGGTTGCGGCAAAAGCACGGTGTTGCGGCTGTTGGCCGGACTGGAAAAACCCAGCGGCGGGTCGGTGACGGTAGCCACAGGCGAGTCGGTCGGTTGCGTATTTCAATCGCCGACACTGGTGCCGTGGGCGAGCGTTGCGCAGAACGTCGCCTTGCCGCTGCGGATCAGCCAACGCCGCTCCGGCGTATCAACGAATGACATCGCGCCACGCGTGAGGGAACAATTAATCGACGTGGGTTTGGCGGACTTTGCCGATGCGCGTCCGTCGCAACTGTCTGGCGGTATGCAGATGCGCGTTGCGGTGGCGCGCGCCTTGGTAACGCAGCCGAGTTTGTTATTGATGGATGAGCCATTCGCGGCGCTGGTCGAAATCACCCGCCAACGATTGGCCGACAATTTGCTCGGACAATGGCAGCGGCGCGGCTTCACCGTGTTATTTGTCACCCACAATGTCTACGAGGCAGTGTATTTGAGCCAACGCGTGCTGGTCATGAGTGCAAGACCGGGGCGCATAAGTGCCGATATCCGCATCGATGCGCCCAGCCGAGGAGCACAATTTAGACGTTCTGCTCCCTATTTTGCCAGTTGTACCGAGCTATTCATGGCGCTGGAGCAAGCTATGGCCGGAGATTCGGCAGCATGAAACTATTCGCACTGAAAGTTGATCGATGGCTGCCGCCGCTATCCATTGTGCTGGCCTTAGTGGCTTGGGAAGCGCTGGTCTTTATCGCCAAAATCCCACATTACACGCTGCCGGCACCCAGTTTGATATTGCTCACACTGTGGGCCAATTTGGATTCTTTGCTGCAAGCATGGTGGTTTACTGTCAAATTAACGCTGGGTGCTTTGTTTTTGGCAACGCTGGGAGGCGTACTGCTGGCGGTTTTATTTGCCTTATCGCGACGCCTAGAACTATTGATGTTGCCGTTTGCAGTGATCTTACAAGTAACGCCACTGGTGGCCATTGCACCCTTGATCCTGATTTATATCGATAACACTACGGCGGCGCTGTTGTTATGTGCATGGATCGTGGCATTTTTCCCGATTCTATCGAGCACCTTGGTTGGCTTGCAATCTGCCAATCGTCAGCTCAGCGAGTTATTCACCTTGTATGGCGCCACGGGTTTACAGCGTCTACGCTGGCTGCTGGTACCGAGCGCCCTGCCCTATTTTATGTCCGGATTGAAAATTTGCGGCGGTCTGAGTTTGATCGCCGGCGTGACCGCAGAAATGGTGGCCGGCGCAGCCGGGCGTGAAACTGGCCTCGCCTCGCGCATTTTGGAAGCCAGCTTTCGCACCGAAACCCCAAAAATGTTTGCCGCATTATTGCTTTTGGTGCTCACCGGACTATTGATTTATGGCTGCATGGAACTGGCATCGCGCATCGTGCAACGGCGCTGGCAATGAGCGGGCCAGCGATCAAAATACGAATTACTCGAAGCCGTTGTTGAATAACCCTGCCAGACCCGCCTTTTGCGCCAACATAGCGGCATCCATTTTCAGAATCCCGCCCGCCAGCGCCCGAGCGTTGGTCATATTGGCCGGCACATCGGTTTCACGATGATAATGCGGATAAATGCTCGCGCCATTCTCCCAAGTGAATATCGAAGGGACGCCTGCGCCCAAAAAATACCAATGATCGGAGCCTGCACTGGTATTGCTACTGGTAATGATGTTTAACTCTGGCGCATAACTGGCCGCTGCGCTGCTGTATTCTGTCAACAAGCCGACGTTCGCGGCATTAGTTTCGACCCGCGCATCCAGCGGACCACCCGCATCAAAACCTAACATATCGAGATTAATCATATGTTTGACTTTGGCGATTTCGCCAGAGGCTTGCAAGGATTCAACATAACGCCGGCTTCCCCATAGGCCTTGTTCTTCGCCGGAAAAACACATGAACAGCACCGAACGCGCAGTAGAAACTTGCGAAAAAACGCGCGCCAATTCAATCACGCCGGCACAGCCTGACGCATTATCATTTGCGCCGGGCTGCGGTGCCGCGGTGCCATCACAGCGCCCAATATTGCGCGAATCATAATGTGCGCCGACCACTATCCATTCATTCGGCAAGGTTTCACCGAGTTTAAAACCAATCGGGTTGCTGATAGTGATTGGCGCCGGTGTGGGCGTACAACTGGTGATATTGGCCAGCGTGAATGGGAAGCTGCTGGTCGACAGGCTGGCCGCATCGAAGTTCGCCAAAACAAAATCGCGGGCACTGCTCAGGCTGGGGCTAAAACTATTTCGGTTGAAGCTGGCCAGCGTGCTCATGGTGTCGAACCAGCGCTCCGCATCCACCCGATCAACAATCGCTTGCACGTCCGCAACGCCGGCACGTGGGGCTTTGCGTTGCGCCTCGTTGACCTGTTCGCGGGCGATAACGCCATCCGCGGGCAGCGCGCTGCCGATCACCCCAGCGTGCTTTGCATAACGAATCACGCTGGC
>CAZLSB010000250.1:0-5984 GCA_964561825.1 uncultured Xanthomonas sp. | reverse complement strand
GCGTGAGATGCGTTGTGTGGCGCAACGGATGGATGCAAGGCGCGGCGCGCAGCCAATGGTTCTTCCATTGACTAGCGCCGCAGCGCAGAAGCCGTCCAGACACGCAACCCGAAGGGCTGGACGGCCTTTTGGCCTAGCGCAGACTCGAAAGTAGAGCGCGAGCCGTCAAAATAAATCCGAAAATGAGTAGAAAACGATCGCCGGCGCACTCGCGATGAAAGCCCGACAGGCTGCTAGGCACTAGGCTCTGGTGGGAGCACGCTCGCGCGATCGGTGGTAATGAGAACTCCGTAGCCCGGATCGCGAACAAGCGCGCTCCCACAGGCTGCGCCTCTCGCCTCTCGCCTCTCGCCTCTCCATGAATGGACATCGTAAGTCCTTGATTCGTGATTGCGAGACACGCGCCGCGAGAAGCAACGATCCTCGAACGGTGCGCGCCGCAGCAACCCAGGCACGGCTGGATTGCTGCGTCCTGCCCATTTGCTAGTCTCCGCTGCTCTAAACCCACCGGAGGCCAATCGTGAGTTTTCCCGCTTTTCAGATCACACCCGGTTTTGCGGTGCCTTTTGCGTTGTGCCAACATCCCGATCCAGCGGCCCTGAACGAACGCCTACGCGAACTATTTTTGGCGCGCGAGAGCGCTGGCGAGCGTTACGCCAACGCACAGCCTTTTGTGCAACGCAGCGAATCCGTTTTCGAAAGCAACTTCCAGTTGTTCGACTGGCCCGATGTGCCCGTTGCGCAGCTGCGTGATTACTGCTGGGCGCAGTTGTACCGCGCCATTCGCGAGCTGAATGGCTACGATTTGGCGCAATTGCGCAATCTGCATATCGCCGCCGAATCTTGGTTCCACATCACCCGCAAAGGCGGTTATTTCGCGCTACACAACCATCCGATGGCGAGTTGGTCGGGTGTTTATTGCGTCAGCGCGGGCGACGATCAAAGCGGCATCACCGACAGTGGGCTGCTCAGTTTTGTCAGCCCGATGGCCGCCAATACCATGTACCTGGACATGGCCATCGCACGCATGGGCCACCCGTACAGCTACGGCCCGCGCCAGTTCAAGTTGGAAGCCGGCCAACTCATCTTGTTCCCATCCTGGGTGCTGCACGAAGTGCGGCCTTACGTCGGCGACGGCGAACGCCTGACCGTGGCCTTCAACGCGCGCTTCATGATGGCCGGCGTGGAACCGGGCAAACTGCCGATTCATCGGACTTGAACTTCGCTGTCGAAGAAGCAAGGAACCCACCATTTTGGAAAAGCGTCAGCGCACAGCGCCGACCGACAGGCTGCTAGCGTGTTCCATCTGTGCAGTTCACGTTGGTGGCTGGCTGCGGCACTATCGATGAGCCTGGGCAGCTTGGTGTTCTGCACTGGCCTGTAACTTGCGGCGTTAGGCGTCAGCGATGCCATGTTGCCCTGGGTTCCGATCGGCGGCGCGACGTTAATTGGCGGCGATCGCCTTCTGGCGAGCGCCACGCGTCTGACAGAATCTTCAGCCCAAAGCGCCGAGTACAACTCGGCGATCCAGAAAGACCGCGCGAGCACCCAGCTTACTAGCAGTCTGTCGGACTTTCCTCGCGAGTGCGCCGGAAGTCCTTTTGGCGATCGTTTTCTACTCTTTCTCGAATTGATTTTGAAGGCTCCCGCTCTACTTTTGAGTCTGCGCTATGCCAAAAGGCCGTCCGGCCCTTCGGGTTGAGCGTCGCAACGGCGTCTGCAGCGTTGCGACTCTTGCCAATGGAAGAGCCATCGGCTGCGAGCCGCGCCTTGCATCCATCCATTGCGCCACACAACGCAGCTCGCGCTGAAAGTCCGACAGGCTGGTAGGTTGAAAGGTGGCAGGATCGCGAACAACGAATAGTCACTGTCCATGCAATGCATGCCCAGATCATTCCAGCCGAGCACGGTCCAGAGCTGCATCTGCAGAGCCTAAGCCGCAAAGCGCCGCTACCCTGGCGGCGATAGCCAGAAGGGTGCGAACGTTCATGATCAAATCCTGGCAGCAGAAAACGTCGCTATATCAGTCTTAGTTAATTTAGAGAATATTAATTGCATCACATCGTATGTACTGCGCCACCTCAGCCTCCGCAGGCTTCTTGTTCAGCAAATCGATGACGATCTGCGGCGAATACGGCTCATAATCACCGCATGAAGCGCGGCGAATACACCTAAATCTGGTAAGCCCAAGACTGGCCGAATTGGCGTTACGATCACGCCACGTTGGCCGGACCGCTGGCCGACGCCAGCCGCGCGCAGGGTCAATTGTTGGGCCGACTGATCGATGTAAGGCTGGCGTTGCGCGAGCTAGCTACGCTCGCCGCGTTGACCGAAGACGTCGTCAAGACGAGCGCAATCGAAGGCGATCACCTCAATGTTGACGCCGTGCGTTCGTCCATCGCCCGCCGCCTTGGGGTGGACATTGGCGCGCTGGCGCCGCTGGATAGGCATGTAGAGGGTGTCGTGGCGATGGTGCTCGACGCCACCGCTCACTGCGGCGACCCAGTTACTCCAGAACGATTGTTTGCATGGCACGCTGCGCTTTTCCCCACGGGTTTCGCGGGTCTTTCGCGGATCAAGGTCGGTGCTTGGCGTGATGATGCCAATCGGCCCATGCAGGTGGTGTCGGGACCCATTGGCCGTCAGCGTGTGCACTTTCAGGCGCCGCCCGCTAGTCGCCTGCAAGCCGAGATGGTCCGCTGCCTTGCCTGGGTCAATGGCAATACGATCGAGCCACTGTTGCTCAAGGCGGGTTTGGTGCATTGACTGAAATTAGGTTTACTTGACGCTCGCCAGCAGCGCCGAGGGTTTGCCTTGCAGTTTCTTGGCGTCGATACGCAACTGTTCCAGGGTAACGACCTCGCGGCGCATGAGTAGGCGGGTGAGGGCGTCGATATTGGAGCCGTTGGCGCGCAGTTCGGTGTCGAGCGCCG
The DNA here is from genome assembly GCA_964561825.1 of uncultured Xanthomonas sp. Taxonomy (GTDB): domain Bacteria; phylum Pseudomonadota; class Gammaproteobacteria; order Xanthomonadales; family SZUA-5; genus JADKFD01. The sequence continues at coordinate 3,051 of CAZLSB010000250.1, read as the reverse complement.
CGAACAGGGCGACCGCTTTGCGGGTGCGGTCGCGCTGCGACTGGGTGGCGCGCAGGGTCTCGACTTTTTCGCCCAGGCGGGTGGCCATCTTGATCGATCTTGCGAAGCGCGCCGCGGAGATCAAACCAGCGCGCCGGCCGATCTCCAGTGAATAGAATTCGGCTAGGCCTTCGGCGATCCAATCGTCTTTCGGGCCGCCGCGCACGCCAGTGATCACGTGCGTGAGTTCGTGCAGCAGCGGGCTGGTGCCGTTTTCGCTGAGCAGCGGGCGATCGGCGTGCAGCCATAAGGAGCCGGGCGCGGACAGGCCGCCGCGCCACATCGGGTCGCCGCTGCGCACGATCAGCAGCTTGTCTGGCAGTTTTTCGAAGGCTTGCAGCATGACTGGCAGCGCTTCGCGCATCATGGCGATGGCGGCGACTTTGTCGCTGCGCTCGCCTTTGGGCGCAGTCAGCGTCACCCTGCAATCGAAGATGGTCTCGCGCGACGAAGTCAGTTTGCCGGCGGCGATCCAGCCTACCGGACGATCGAACTTGCGCGTCGGGTTGGCCACTGCGAAGTCGCCGCCGGTGATTTTCGTGAATGGCGTTTCGACATCATCCCAGCCTTTCGGCAGCTTGACGTGCAACTGCGCGCGCGACACGCTGTTTTTAGTGGCGCGCACTTTTGCCGGGGGGAACAGGCGATCGCCGCGGACGATCACCCAATCGGGCGTGATGCGCGCATCGAAGGCGCCATCAGCGCGCTGATGGTCGATGACGACGGAGTAGCGCAAGGCACCACCTTCCTTCGGCGGAGTCCAGGTCACGCGTTCACCGTTGTGGACCACGCTGCCATCGCCACTGACCTGGGAATAGACATCGGCGGGCATGGCCAAATCCAGCGCCACTAGCCTGCCGGTGTCCCGTTGGGTGCGGATTTCAACCGCGGCGCTGCCCGACTCGGGCCGAAACTCGACCGAATAGCGCAGCGAGTATTTGGGTCGCTCGGAGGCGCTGCTCCATGCGGGCAGTGCCAATAGCAGCGTGAGGACGGCCAGGATTGCGCGGAATTGATTCAATCTAGAAGCCTGTCGGACTTTGCGCGTGAGCGGGAGCCATCAAAATCAATCCGAGAATGAGTAGAAAACGATCGCCAAAAGGACTTCCGGCGCACTCGCGAGGAAAGTCCGACAGGCTGCTAGAAAACTCAGTTAGACGGGGTCGAGTGTGCGGTTACGGTGGTGTAGCTGTGTGAGTGCTGACCCGCCGCAGGCGACGAATTGGCAACGGCTGCAGCGGAGACTGAGCCTGCTTGGACTCAAGCTGCAAGCCAGTCGGGCAGAGGCAGACAGCTGGCGTGAACATCGCGGATAAATCTACACTGGCGGCAGGAGCAAAAGCTAATGGATAGTGGCTGGGTGCCGCGGCGCGCGCTTTGCTCAATGTCATCGGGATCAACGGGGACTGGGGCGGCGCTACGTGCTAGACGCGCCGATGCTGGCACGCGTGCGCGGCCGTGGCTACACCGACGCCGTTGACATCGGCTGCGGCGAGGGACGTATCGCCGGATGCTGGCCGCCGAGGGCATCCGCTGAGTCGGCTGCGACCCGACCGCGGAACTGAGCTACAGCGCGCGGCAGCGCGATCCCCAAGGCGACTACCGCATTGAGCCGGGTGAGGCCCTGAGCCTGCCCGGACGCCAGTGTGGACCTGGCCGTCGCCTGTCGCTGATTGACATCCCGACCTGCGCCGCGCTAGCGCAGGCACACCGCGTGTTGAAGCCAGCAGGCACCTTCTTGATCGCCAACCTGCAGAGCTTCAATAGCGCCGCCGTTCCCGAGGCATGGACCCACGAGCCCGACGGCACGCGTCGTTTCTGCATCGGCCACTATTTGCAGGAACGTGTCGCACCGCTTGGCGCGGCATCAAGGTGCAGAACTGGCACCGTGTCCGATGCAGGTCTACCTGCAAAGACTGCTGGACGCCGGCTTTGACCTCGTGCACTTCGATGAGCGCGCACCGCAGGGCATTGATGACCATAAAGCCGACCGCTACCGCCGCAAACCCAACTTCCTGCTGATGGAGTGGCGCAAGCGCGGCGCTTGATCTGTGCGCCGAAGCTAATGTGTGATACGATCTTGTCCTACACGAGCGTGTAAGGAGCACACACATGCCGGCCTCAATCCGCATGGACGATGATTTGCTGGCGCGCCTGAAGGTCTACGCGGCCGCCAACGATGTCAGCGCCTCGGCAGTGGTGCGCGAGGCACTGAGCTTGTACCTCGCCGGGCGACAACAGACGCCGTACGAGCTCGGCGCGGACCTTTTTGGCCGTCAACGCAGCCAAACGACGGGTGTCAGCAGTCTCAGTCTAGAGCGCAAACAGGCGTTAGCTCGCGAACTTAAGCGCAAATATGATCGTCCTTGATGCCGGGCCGCTGATTGCGCTGTTCGACGGATCCGACCGTTACCACAGCGCCGCGGTCGACTTCATCCGCGGAACTCGGCAGCCGTTGATCACGCACTCTGTCGTGTTAGCGGAAGCCTGCTGGGTGCTGTCGTTCTCAGTCGACGCGCAAATCGATTGCCTGCGCTGGGCCGGTCAGGCACTGACCATTGATGCCGGCACCGCACAGGATTTGCCGCGCATCTGCGCGATCATGGACAAGTATCGCGATTTGCCCGCCGACTTTGCCGATGCTGCGCTGGTGGCGCTGTGCGACCGCCTGAACTGCTACGACGTCGCCAGCGTCGATCACGAGTTCACCATCTACCGCGGCGCCAGCAAGCGCGCTTTCCGCAATCGCTTTGCCAAGGATTGAACCTAGAAACCTCAGTTGACCGCTTCCCATCACCCATAACGCAATGATTCTTTTGACTTTTCAGCACTTTGATCAGTTCACTGTTGGGTGAGTCCGCTACGGGGCAGATTGCACGGTTCTGGGGGGTGAGAACCGGCGGCTGGCGCCGCATGCGGCGCGCCGGTTCGAACGCAAGCACAGCTTGCGGGCCGGGACATGGCTGCGTTGCAACTCGTTGGAATAGAGGAGCTATTCCCCCGGTCTGGCGG
>CAZLSB010000249.1:0-6000 GCA_964561825.1 uncultured Xanthomonas sp. | reverse complement strand
AGCGTGTGCATCGGTCATTTCGGCGTTTAGGAATCGTGAAGTTGTTTTTGAACGACGATTTACGAAGGAATTCGGTGCCGGCGCCAATAACGCGTGCTGACGGTCTAACTCGGATCAAGAAAGCCCGCACGCCGATAGGTCAGCACCAGCGTATCGCGATGGCCAGCGCTGCCGGCGGGTTGCAGTGGCGTGGTTTCGTGGATCACGCGCGCGTCATCCAGCAATAGGGCGCAACCTGGCTCCGTCATCGTGAAGCGGATGCCGGCCGGGCCATCCGCTTGGAACACGCGGGTTTCGCCGCCGCGCACATCGAAACGATTGATCAGCAGCACCGCGACAAAATCAACCCCATCGCGATGCGCACCCTCTGGCGTGGGTCTGCCGATGCCGGTTGCGGTATCGATCCGAAATTGATGCACTTCGACAAAGGGCACGGCGTGTCCGGCGCACTGTGCAAACAAACGCCCGAGTCCAGTGATCAGGCCGAGCATCGTCGGCTCCGCTAAGCTGGCATCGGTGACCGGCGCAAACCAGCGCTCCAATCCGCCATGCAGCGCGTTGTAGTCCAGCGGCTGCCAATGCGGCCGCTGGATGCGTTGCGTGATTCGCGTAGTGCCTTCGTCCAAACGCAAGGACGCATGGCGGCGGAAGCGATAGTGACCGCCGTCGCGCAAATGCGGGTCGCTGGGCAGATCGTTCCAACTGTCGCTCAGCGCAGCCAAATGGGCAGGATCGCAGCCCTCCAAGCCCTGCGTGTAGGCCGAACTCAGCAGCACGAAACCCTGAGCTTGCAAAGTCGCCACTGGCGTGGTGTCGGTGAGATCCCATTGCAAGGGCTGGCGCACGCGTTTGTTCCATACAAATGGGGTTGGCAACGATAGGCGGATTGCAGCCGTTTGCGCGAGTCTGCTGATAGATCAATCCTGAGCAACAACCGACTACTATTACGACCCGCCTTTTGCGAACGCCGCCATGAATGCCTACCCGCTGACCGCCGTGATGTTGTTACTCATCTGCGTTCTGCAAATTTGGATTGTGGGTCGCGTGGCATTGCAGCGCCGCAAGAGTGGCATCAACGCACCGACGATGACCGGCGATCCGGGGCTAGAGCGGGCGGTGCGCGTGCATATGAATACGCTGGAACAACTCGCGCTGTTTTTCCCGGCGCTAGCCGTGTGCGCGGCGTTTTCTGGCGATCTGCTGACGGCCGCCATCGCCTTGCTGTGGGTCATTGGCCGAGTTTGGTATGCGATCGGCTACCAACAAGCCGCCGCGAAGCGCGAAATGGGCTTTGTGGTGACCTTCATCGCGCTGGCTGGCGCCTTAATCGTCGGTGCGTATGGCGTGTTGATGGCTCTGGTCTAGGCGATCGCCCAGACCAGGGTTTTGTCGGAGCGAGCTTGCTCGCGATCGCTCTTCGCAGCGCCGCGCTCCCAGCAAAAAGCGGCTATTCCAAACCGTCGGCAAACATCAAACCACCGTTCAATCCGCTCCAATGTCGCAACAGCGCGGTCAGCGCTTGCGGCGTATTGGTCGCTTCGACCTGATTGGCCTGACCGGCTCGATTGATGCCATGACAGCCAGCGCAGGAGCGGATTTCGCCCGTTTGAACGGTCAGCCAAAAGCGCTCGCGCACCACTGGCGTGCCGTTCGGTGCGGTAGTTTGCCAACTTAGCGCGCGGCGCCCTGGCACAAACATCGCCGTTGAACCATCGGCAAAAATGGGCGCGCTGCCGGCGGGTCCGCCCACATTCGGCAAATTATTGGCCACCGCCGCGCTCTCGTGCAGGAAACGCGACAGCACACGACGACCAGCACTCGGGGTGTTTACTCCGCCAATGCCGCGCACTTGGTCGCCTTGGATCGCCTGAAAATGCGCGATGTCATAGAGCGTGCCGCCGTTGCCAACGGACTGCGCGCCACCTAAGCCTGGCACGCGTAAATTGTAGGGCTGCTGTTTATCGGACTTATCACGATGGGTGTTATTACGGACCACGATCAGCCCCAGATTGTTGTTGCGTAAAAAGCGTCGCACAGTGGATTCAGATACTGCTGCCGCCGCAAAAGCGAGCCGTTCGGGGTTGGCTAATGGCGGCTCTATGAGGAACGGCGGCGTTGCGCGGGCGCGCACTTCAACCGGACTTAACTCCCATAACTCGCCGGAATAATTGACTAGCACATCCGGGTTCCACCAACTGGCCGCTTTATTGATGCCATTGGTCAAACTGGCGCCAGCGGTCATTAATCCGCCGCTGGGCGTCATAAACCGAAGTCTAAATCGGTAGTTCGGTATCGGCGCGATCACCGACCCCAGATTATCTAGCCCGCCTTGTTCGCTGGCATGCGAAACCACGATGGTATTGCCGTCACCCACCACAATGGGGTTGCGATAGTGCCCGCTATGGTTGGCGCCGGGCACGGTACCGAAGGTGCTGCGCGGCGTCAGATACTCGACGACAATATCATCCGGGTTGGCATTGGGCGGCGCGCTAAGGCGCACCAATTGCCCGGCCGAGTGGGTGTCAAACTCAGGGGCGTCAATGCCGACATACAGGCCGGGACGCGTGGGATCCTCGGAGATTTGAAACAGGTTTTCGATGCCATTTGGATTGGTGCGCCCCGATGTTTCCCCGATGAACTCGATCAAATTGGGGTCGGTGGCAAAGCTGCGGTCAAAATAGACATGAAACTCGTGCCTTCCCAAGTGATTGAGAAACTCGGCGTTCGTTCCATCTTGCGCTACCTGCCAAGGAAAAAAATGATTGAAACGATGACCATTGACCGGAGATCCCTGCGCAGCTAACCGCGGCTCGGGAAAATCTTCGGTCAACATCGGCGCAATGATGGCATTGGGCGCTTCACTGGCCCAATCGAAACTGCCGTTTGGATTACTCGCGCCTTCGGCCTGTTGATCACGCTGTAAATGGTCCCAGCGGGTGAAGATCAAACGACCAAAACTATCCACGAAAGGGTCAAAATCACCCGATGGCGAATGATCGAGCAGCTTCAAATCCCCATTGGCGGGATTCAGCCGCCACAAACCGGTCACGGTCGGCGTCGATTCGTATTCATCCTGCTGCGGGTACAGATGCAATGCGCCATTGCGCGGGCGATCCGAGGCAAAGACGATGGAACCATCGGACAGATAACTGGGCATGACGTTATTAAACTGCGTGGGCTGGTTTGCCACCGCGCTAATCACGGCGGTTTGTCCCTGCCCCAAGCCACTGACTTCAAAGAGTTGCCAGCGGTAGCTCAACACCTGGAACTGTGCCGTCGGCGCGCCGATCACCATCGAAAATACCGCTTTGTTGGCGTTCCAGTGCACGGCCGGATCACGCACCGCAATCGACGTACTGCCCTGAAAACCCGTCACGCCAAATCCCGCTTCGGCGGTTAGATTGCGCAGCGTCCCGTTTGGGTAGCGAATCCATAAATCACCACCGCGGTAGACCGCTTGTAATCCAGGTAGATGATTGGCAAAAGTGGAACCAATTGCCGCAAAATCGACCGGCACCGGCACCTGAGTGACAAATAAAATTGGGTTGGGTGTCGTCTGTGCCTGCAACGCAGGCGTGCAAGCCAGCGTAAACGCTAGCCAAAGAACCGAGCGCATCTGCTTTCCCAAGTTTATCCTTATTGGACGTTATTTCTACGCCGACTAGCCGGTTGCGGGGCCACTTTGTTGCAAGCTTTCGGGTGCGCAAGTCAAATTTCCGACGAGCGGTATGTCCGGTTCGGCGGTGGAGCGCGTTTCTACCTTTGTCCGTAGTTCATTTGCAGGATTTGAAGCCATGACCCGTTTATTCGTTACCGCACTGTTTCTCACCAGCCTATCTATGAATGCCAATGCCAATGCCAACGCCAATGCCCAAGAACCCGCGAGCGCCGATACTTTTGAACGTGAAGCGCTGAAAACGCTGAAAGCCGCGCACGCCGCCAAAAAGAGTGTGGTTTTGCACGTCGGCGGACAAACCATCGCTGGCGCCGTCAAGGCGATCGGCCCCGATGCGGTGGTGATCGGCAATCGCGAGCACGCCACCATCATTGTGCGCCGCGAGCGCATTGATGTGGTTGAGGCGGATTGAGCTAGGGCGAAGACCTTGGCATCGATGGGGAAACTCTTCTATTGCAACGAGTTGCAACGTAGCCATGTTCCGGCCCGCAAGCTGTGCTTGCGTGCGAACCGGCGCGCCGCACGCTGCGCAAGCCGCCGGTTCTCACCCCCATAACCGTGCAATCTGCCCCGTAGCGCACCCAGCGTGAAGAGCATAAACGCAGCCGCAGTCCAGTCTCGCGCAAATGGATTGCGCGACTGCACGTGCTTGCCTCCAATGGTTTGTCCCGTAGGGACTACATGTGGGTGGAAAAGAAGCCCAACAACAAGCTCCGTTCCGTAGGGACGTAATGTCGGTTGAACGGCAGCCCTCACGGTTGCATCCCTGCGGGACGCTGCTCTCTTGGCGCCTTTTCTTCACCCACATTTAGCGCCTACGGGGCCACTCGGGGCTGCGCCCCCAGGCAGGGATGGGTGTCGCGCCATAGTCTCGGCGTGCAGCTTGCGGGTCACTCGTTTCTAAGGCGTGACTCTTCGAGACGCTCCGCGGAAGTTTGCGGCAGGCCTTTTTTCAGGAAGTCTTCGTATTCGGGCAGCACTGGCATTTGCTCGGGGCTGAGCAAACCGTCGCTGTCTTCGCGCGCGCGAATTTGCTCGGAGCGAATAAAATTGTATTTCTCGCTGGTGATCGAGGCTTCGGTGATGGCGTCGCGGGCGATGGTGGGCTTTAGGAACACCAAAAGCGTGCGGCGATCTTTGGTGGTGCTGCGGCTCTTGAACAGATTGCCCAGCAGCGGGATATCGCCGAGGCCCGGCACCTTTTGCACCGATTCGCGCAATTCTTCGCTGGTAAGCCCACCGAGCACCAACAGCCCGCCGTCGGGTACCAGCGCGCGGGTGGTGAGCTTGCGATTGTTGGTAATCAAATCGACGGCGCCGGCGGTATTCGGCGCCAGACTGGAGATTTCCAAGTCGATATCCACAATGACCGAATCGCCCTCATTGATATGTGGGGTCACTCTCAACTTGAGGCCCACTTCCTTGCGATCAATGGTTTGAAACGGATTCACCACGCCCGCTTGGCCATTGCTTCCGCCACCGGTGGAGGTGCCTGTCGACGCATATTGGCCAGTCAAAAAGGGTACTTCCTGGCCGACGCTGAGCACTGCTTCCTGATGATCCAAGGTGATGGTGGAGGGTGTCGACAGCACATTGGTATTAGCGTCACCGGTGAGCGCCTTGACGAGCGCGCCGATGCGCACAAACTCGTCATCAGTGCCGGGCAGTAGCGCGGTGCCGAGCACATAGCCCAAGTTGAGACCGCCAGAACTGGCTAAAGCCGCAGGGTTTTGGCCCAAGCCAAAAATGCCACCGGTACCGCTGGCGCCGGGGAAATTGGTGCCGCCAATAAAGCCGCGATCGGTGAAATCATCGGTGGTTGCTTGCCATTGAATACCAAGCTCACGCGCAGTTTGGTCGTTCACCTCGGCGATAATGGCCTCAATCATGACTTGCGCGCGACGGATGTCGAGTTGGCGGATGACATTGCGTAATTCGCGAATGACCGCTGGCGGTGCGGTGATCACCAAGGCATTGGTATCTTTGTGTGAGCGAATAAAGCTGGTTCGTTCACCCTCTTTGCCAGCCGCCGCCTGACTGCCCAGCATGCTGGACAACGAGGCTTCCAGAATCGGCACCAGTTGTTCGGCATCGGCATAGCGCAAATACACCACTTGGGTGGAATCACCTTCTCCTAGTGGCGTATCCAAATTGGCGACCAGCGCCTTCAGGCGCAGCCGTCGGCCTTTATCGCCGGCAATCAATACCGAATTGGTGCGTTCATCGGCGACAATCTTATTGCCGGCGGCATCGTTGGCGGGCTGCAAACTCACTAGCGTGCGCACCACTTCGGCGGCATTTGCGTGCGTGAGTGGGATAGAGTC
>CAZLSB010000248.1:1012-6034 GCA_964561825.1 uncultured Xanthomonas sp. | reverse complement strand
CTTAGAGTCAATCCAGCAAGCGCAGGAAGATTCGGGTACTCCGCTTCGGCGGCAGCCAGTGCGGCGCGGATCTGCGGCTGACAACGTTGCACTGCCCAGCCCAGTGCCTGATCAAATGCCCCAGCCGCATTCGCCAGCGCCACTTCGGGCAAGGTCTGAGCCCAGGTCCGAGCGCGCTCCAGTTCATCGCCAGTCTGGGCGGCGTGGCATGCCGTGAAATCGAGCAGACGCTGGCGCGCTTCGGCTTGAGCGGCCGTGCTCGGCGTTGGGGATTTGGATTCCGAGGGCGCGATCAGGGCGCTGGTGTGCGGATCAGTTTTTCCACGCGCTTGGATCGGTCGCCCGTCTGGAGTGTCGCTAGCGTTCGAATCTGCTTTCACCGCCCTTGCGGCCACTGCCGCCGCGCCCAAAGGTGGCGAGCCGGTGCCTGCAACCGGCGCCGGCCACCTCCACAGCAAGACTAGGGCCACTCCAGCAGGGATCAATAACATCCGCGTCATGGTGCGGCGTTTCATTCGCCATCTCCGGGTTGATCGAGTGGCCGCAAAAGTCCATCAATATCGCCAGCGCGCAAACGCGCCAGGATGTCGTCGCGATGGGCCTGGGTTTGGCGCCAAGCGCGCGCAGAGTAGGCCAAGCGGATGAAATCGGGGAAAGAACTGACCTGACAATATGCGCCGAACTGGACGCACCACATGCTGGTGAAAAAAACATTGGATTCGCAGGGGTAGCCCATGGCGCATGCGGCCAGAATCCAAGCCTCGGACGAATAAGGCGTCGCCATGGAAGGTAATCCGTTCATCTCCCAGATTGATTCGATATTACCCTCCCGGAGCAGCGCGACAGCTTGCTCCCGTTGCAGCCGCGCACGGACGACGGGATCAGGATGCCATGTGGGCTGAGACCTCACGCGCGCCGGCAGCTGCCCGAAATCCGCAGCCAATTGCTGACTCTCGCGCATGCTGCGAGCCAGGGTGTTGACGATCGTTCGGTGATCGCCATCGGGAATAATCCCGCGGCAGCGCATGCGGCCTATTTCCATGGCTGCCATCCGCCCTGGATCGTCAGGGCCGACCATGCTCGGGCCAAACGGGTAGTTGACCACCAGCTGGGCTCTCGTTCGGTCCGCCTGATTTAGATGCACTCCAAGGCACTCATCGAAAATCTCCCGCATCCGCGCTGCAGCATCGGCATCGCCCTGCGCTGCGCGGCGCTGGAACTCGACCAACAGCGGCGCCAATTCTGTGGCCACCATCATGCGCTGCAGATCGCTCAGGCGCTGGGCCGCGCTGGCGCGGTGACCGAGTGCGGGTGCGTCAAGCGGGATGGGAGGCGCTGCGCTCGGCAGGGGCGCGCTTCTCGCCGAAGCCACCTTTGAGTGCACAGACTTGGTCGCGGTGAATGCCGTGCCAGGGGCGACCGCGATCCCGGCGCTGGAAGATTTCATGTCGTCGTTGGCAGACGCCCTGTTGCGCTGCTCCTGGTCGCGTTCGACTTGCGGCTGCCACTGCCAACTAATGATCAACAGAGCCAGCAGCGCCATCAAACCCAGCACGCGAGCGAAATTCCCTAAATCCTTGAATTGAGCCATGGGTAACGAAAAGAAACGAAGACTTCTGAGTATTTCACATTGGGGAGCTGTTGCCGGATAGGGTGGCCCACCTTGACAATAGACCGACCGGTCTACAGAATTGCCGCTATGAACACAGCCGCATCCAATCCAGGAACCCGAGAGCGACTGATCGCAGCAATGCGCGAGGCCTTGGCTACGCGCGGCTATCACGGCATCGGCCTCAACGAATTGCTGGCTAGCGCCGGCGCGCCCAAGGGTGTGCTCTACCATCATTTCCCCGGTGGCAAGAGCGAGCTTGCCGTGGCGGCCATCGGCGCCGTGGCGGATCAACTCGGCAGCAGCCTCGACAAACTCATGCAACGCGCTGCCGGTGACCCGGTCAAAGCCCTTGCCGCCTGGATGGATGTGGCGCAGCAGACCCTCGAGAAGAGCGGCTTTCAGCGTGGCTGTCCTCTGGCCACTGTCGCGCTGGAAACTACACCCGACGATCAGGCATTGCGTGCCGTCCTATCGGCGACCTTCGCAGCGTTTCGCGAGCGCTTAGCCAACGCGCTGGCGGTTGCCGGGATTGCCGATTCCCGCGCGCGCGGCCTCGCCGCGTTGATCGTCTCTGCCTATGAAGGTGCGCTGCTGCAGTCGCGCGTGGCCGGCAATGTGCAGGCAATGCACGACACGTCGGTGGCACTGCTCGATCTGCTTCGTCTCAGTCTGCCCGATCCAAACACACCATAAACGGTTATGGCACCACGCCACCCGACCTTCACGGAAACCAAGTCATGACTGAACCCGAAAAACTAAGGTTGATCACGCGCGACGGCTACCCGCTGACCGCGCTGCGTTATGCCGCGCTGGGCGAACCCCGCGGGCATCTGCTGATGGCCGGAGCCACCGGCGTGCCGCAGCTCTTCTACAAGGCATTCGCGCAGTTCGCCAGCGCCCAGGGCTACACCACGCTGACCCTTGATTACCGCGGCATCGGCCTGTCGAAACCAGCCACGCTGCGCGGCTTTCGTATGGCTTACCTGGACTGGGCGCACCAGGATCTGGCGGCTGCGGTGGACCTAATGGCGCATGAAAGCTTGCCGCTGTTCATGGTCGGCCACTCGTTCGGGGGCCATGCCTTCGGGCTGTTGCCAAACCACAACCGCGTAGCGCGCTTTTACACTTTCGCCACCGGCGCGGGCTGGTCGGGCTGGATGCCGCTCTCCGAACGTCTCAAGGTGGCCCTGATGTGGCGTGTGGTTGGCCCGCTGCTAACGCGCTGGAAGGGTTACCTTGCCTGGAGCCGGCTGGGCATGGGCGAGGACTTGCCGCTCGGCGTGTTTCGCGATTGGAAACACTGGTGCCAGTTTCCGCGATATTTCTTCGACGACCCAGGCATGCTGCACGTGGCTGAGCGCTTCGCGCAGGTGCGCTCGCCGATCATCGCGGCCAACGCGGTCGACGATCGCTGGGCTCCACCGGCGTCGCGCGACGCTTTCATGGCGGCTTATCGCGGCACCGCGTGGCAGGCTATCGACATCGACCCGCAACGCAGCGGCCTCGGCAGCATCGGTCATATGGGCTACTTCCGGCGCAACGCCGAACCGCTGTGGCACGAGGTGCTGCGCTGGTTCGCCGAACACCGCGCCACGCCAGCGGGCAGCGCCGCATGAGCACACAGAGCCCCAAAGCGCCGCGGAGACCTTGTCCGCGTTGATCCGCAAACGGCGCAGCGTGCGCGATTTCCGACCCGATCCGATTCCCGCTGCCGTGCTGGCCGACGCCACCTGGGCGCCGACCTGGTCGAACAGCCAGCCATATCGGGTGGCGATTGCCAGCGGGGCCGCGCGCGAGCGCATCGCGGCGCAGTTGTGCGACAACTTCGATCGCGGCATGGCGGCGCAAAACGGCGGCACCCTCGCCAAGCTCAAGCTGTTGCTGACCCGTCGTGGCCTGCCCGACGGCGATTTCAACACGCAGTTAAAACATCCGGACGACCTGCAGCCGCGGCATCGCGATACCGGTCGCGGTCTCTATGCCTTGCTCGGCATCAATCGCAAAGGCAACGTCGCGCGCGATCGCCAGATGCGCCGCAATTTCGAGTTCTTCGGAGCACCGACGGCGCTGTTTTTGTTCGCGCACCGTGGCCTGCGCGAGGTCTCGGTGTTAGCAGCCTGTCGGACTTTCATCGCGAGTGCGCCGGAAGCGCTTTTGGCGCACAGCGGTGACGAATATTCCGGTAGTTTTATTGCATTTTATTCATATTTCTGCTCCGCAGTGCGCCAAAAGCGCTTCCGGCCCTTCGGGTTGCGCGTCGCAACGGCGTCTGCAGCGTTGCGACCCTTGCCAATGGAAGAGCCATTGGCTGCGAGTCGCGCCTTGCAGCCATCCTTTCAGCCACACAACGCATCTCACGCTGAAAGCCCGACAGGCTGCTAGATGCCGGCATTTGGCTGCAGACACTGATGCTGTCGGCCCAGGCACACGGCCTCGCAACCTGCGCGCAGGGCGCGCTGGCCATCTGGGCCGGTCCAGTCCGCGCGGCATTCGAGGTTCCGGTAGCGTATCGGCTGATCTGCGGTGTGTCGATCGGCTATGCCTCCGATCATGCAATCAACCAGTACAACCCGGGACGGGCAGATGTGGGTGATCTGCTGCTGCGTGCTGGACCGGAGCTTCGGTAGGGCTGCGGTCATCGCAAACGCGTAATCTGCGAGCGATGGAGACACCCAAGCTACAACCGATGCGACTGCGCACCCTGGCCCGTTGGCTATTCAATTTGGTCGCGGTGCCCGTTCTGCTGTTTGAGGCTTGGGGCCTCAAACCTCTGCTGCGGCTGGTCGAGCGCCTTTCCGGCTGGCGATTCTGGGCGCTGATCGAACAGCGCATCACCGCCCTGCCGCCGTATGCGGCGCTTTCCTTGTTCATTTTGCCGACGCTGACGCTGATTCCGGTCAAAATCCTGGCGCTGTATCTGTTGACCACCGGCATGGAGCTCTATGGCGCCGGCGTGCTGGTGCTGGCAAAGCTGGCGGGCACGGTCATCGTCGCGCGCATCTTTCAGCTGACCAAGAAACAATTGCTGCGGATACCTTGGTTCGCCCGTTATTACAGCGCGTTCGAGCACTGGCGAGACCGCGTGTACCTGCGCCTGCATCAATCAGCAGCGTGGCGCATCAGCAAACATATGGCGCGCGCGATCCGTGCGCGGTTGACGCGACTGACACGTCGGGTTCGACGTGGGTTCAAGGGCTGGCTTGGGGATGACAAGGCCGCGCATTAAGTACAGGAATCTGCCAGGGGAAAAGACAGCGGATGCTAGTGGGTGGCGCTGTGCGCTGTCGCTTTTCCTGCATTGTGGAGGAGAAACGTTCGATCACAGATCGAACCCACCAAAGGCCCGGCTCCTGTGGGCTCCTGTGGGCTCCTGTGGGCTCCTGTGGGCTCCTGTGGGCTCCTGTGGGCTC
>CAZLSB010000248.1:0-912 GCA_964561825.1 uncultured Xanthomonas sp. | reverse complement strand
CTGTGAGTCGCCGCTGTGCGCTGACGCTTTTATTGCGCCTTGAGCCGCCCCTTAAACGACGCGGCCGCCGCCTCGTCCGAGGCGGCGGCCGGTTTTTTCTTCGTTACTGCTCTACGCGCAAACCACTGCGCGGTGCTCCCGCTGAGCCGCCATCCCAGTCAAAGTGCAAGGTGCTGGCCGGATCGAGCACCAGCCAAGTGCCCACCGAGTAGCTGCGGTCTGGGTTGACCTGAACGGTGCGCGCCTGCACGAACTCACCAAGGCGGCGGGTCTGCAAGACGACCAAGCTGTCGAGCAACTGGAAGCGAATCACTTCCATCGGCTCCTGGTTCAACGCGAGGGCCGCCACATCCTGCAAGGGCAACAAGAGGCTTGAGCTGCCGCCATTGGCGGCAATCCGCAGCTTCTCGGCCACCGGTGCGATCGGATCTTCAAAGCCGTTAGCAAAGAGGCGAATCACCGTCAGCGCCGTAGAGCTGTTGTTGGCCGTGTTCGGATCAGCGGTGCCGACAGGTGCCGCCACGGTTGCGGTGTTGCTGGTCGACACCGGCAGCGGCAGCGTGATATTGGCCGTGATGGAGTACACCACAGTGGCGCTAACCGGCAGATTTGCCAACTGGTTGATGTTGCCACTGCCATTGGCGCTGCAGCTGCCGCTGCCAGTGCCGCTGCAGGTCCAGGTGGCGCCGCTGATTCCAGCCGGGAAGATATCGACCACCGTCGCTCCGGTCACCGCGCTCGGGCCGGCATTGGCCACAGTCAGGGTGTACTGGATGACGCCCGAAGCGAGCAGCGTGTCGGTGGCCGTCTTGACTATCGACAGGTTGGCCGTCGGGCACACCACGCTGACGTTGCTCACGTTCGCCGAGCCGATGGTGCCGCCGCCGTTGGTGACGACACAAGTCTGAGTCG
>CAZLSB010000247.1:0-6057 GCA_964561825.1 uncultured Xanthomonas sp. | reverse complement strand
GCCCCAAACAATCGGTAATCAGTAACCGTCGACGCATTGTGGTGTTCTCCCGGCGCCCATTCTACGGGCGCCGCACGCTATCCGATACGCATATGCGCCGTCGTCAATTTCGGATTCTAGGGCCTTACCCGGTTTACAATTCCGCATCGAACAAGGATGTGGATGATGGAAATCGAAGTCGCTCCTGATTTTGAGCAAACTGCTGCAGCGCTGGAGGCGCTCGGTGCGGGCGTGAATGCGGCGGATTTGCATGGCAGCTGGTGTGGATATTTGTGCGCGGGTGGCCAAGGTGTCGCGCGTTTTCTGGATGCGATTGCGTTGGAGCCGGCGCTGGACGCCAGCGATGATGCGGCGGCGCGTTCGACGATTGGTCGATTGTTCCGTGCCAGTGACGCCAAGCTAGACGACGACGAATTTGGCTTTGACCCGCTGCTGCCAGATGCCGATCAGCCGCTGCATCTGCGCACCGATGCGCTCTTGCAATGGTGCCAGGGCTTTGTGGGCGGCCTTGGCCTCGGTGGATTCCGCGACGAACGCGTGTTGTCGAAAGATGGCCGCGAAGTGCTGCGTGATTTGATCGAAATTTCGCGCACGCCGGTCAGTTTGGACGATGACGAAGACACCGATGAAAATGCGCTGGTCGAATTAACCGAGTTCGCCAGGGTGGCCGCATTATTGCTGCGCGAAGATTTACGCTCCCCAGCGGCATTACGGGCGCGTTCGGCATGAGCGTATCGACCCACGAGCAGCGCCGTCGCCGTCGCCAGTTGATGGAACTAGCGGGACGCGGCGCCATCATCATTGTGCCGGCCGCACCGGAACGCATCCGCAATAACGACGCACATTATCCCTATCGGCAGGACAGCGACCTGGTTTATCTGACCGGTTTCGAAGAACCTGAATCCGTATTAGTGCTAGTGCCGGGCCGCGAAGCCGCCGAATCGATTCTATTTTGCCGTGATCGCGACCGCGCGCGCGAACAATGGGATGGCCCACGCTTGGGGCCGGAGCAGGCGCCTGCGCAGTTATTGGTCGATGATGCATTTCCTATTGCCGATATCGACGATATTCTGCCCGGTTTAATTGAGGGTCGTGAACGCGTTTATTACCATTTTGGTCGCGATTCCGAGTTTGATTTGCGCGTGCTCGGCTGGATTAATCGCGTGCGCGCCGAAGTGCGGCGTGGCGCACGTGCGCCACATGAGATTATTGCGCTCGGGTTTTTGTTGCATGAACTGCGCCTATTCAAGAGCCGCGGCGAATTGCAATTGATGCGTCGCGCGGCCAAAATTGCCGCCGAAGCGCACACTCGCGTGCTGAATATGTGTCAACCGGGTCTGTCAGAGTTCGAAATTGAGGCCGAGATTCTGCATACCTTTAGGCGTCATCAGGCGGTATCGGCGTACGAGCCGATCGTCGCCGCCGGGGCCAACGCGTGTGTGCTGCATTACCGTGCCAATCAAGCGCAATTACGCGATGGCGATTTGCTGCTGGTCGACGCCGGGGCTGAATTTGCCTGTTATGCCAGCGATATCACCCGCACCATCCCGATTAATGGACGATTTAATCCCGAGCAGCGCGCCATCTATCAATTAGTGCTGGATGCGCAATTGGCGGCGATTGAACAAGCGCGACCGGGCAAACATTGGAATGATGTGCATGACACCGCAGTGCGTACCATCACGGCCGGTTTGATTAAACTGGATTTACTAAAAGGCAGCTTGGCGAAAAATCTCAAGAACGAGCGCTACAAAGATTTTTATATGCACAAAACCGGTCATTGGATTGGTCTGGACGTGCACGATGTAGGCGATTATCGAGTGGCTGGCGAACCACGTTTGATCGAGGCCGGCATGGTCATGACAGTGGAACCCGGCATTTACATCGCCAACGATCTCAAAGATGTGCCCGCACGTTGGCGCGGCATCGGCGTGCGCATCGAGGACGACGTATTGGTCACCCGCGAAGGCCCGGAAGTGCTGACCCACGGTGTGGTCAAAGACATCGACGCCATCGAATCGGCGATGGCACTCGCCGCGCAACAACGCGGGCCGGTGCTTGGCAAGCGCAAGGCTACTAGCGCCGCTGGGTGAATAGGACGCGCCCGATCAACCCAACAGAGGATGATCCTTCGGCAAGCTTCGCGCATGCCACAAGGCCAGCCGATGGCGCATGGATTTTTCCGACACCTGGTCTTCCGGCAGCGGTTGGATGACTTTGTCGTGCACCAGCAAACGGTAGACATAGAGCAACTTCTGGCTCGCCGAATCGGTCGCCTCGAACTCGACCACCTTGCGGCCTTCGGCGTACTGCACGCCCGCTAACAGCGCCGCCTTGAACAGTTCCGCTTCGTGTTTAAGCTTCTTTGCCACTTCGCCTCCCGATTGTTCTATCCAACGCCACTTTTACGCGAAACCGTTGTGCAGCGCTCGCCGATGAGGTGCCTGCTGACGACAGTCTAGCTGCCTAGCAGCCTGTCGGGCTTTGCGCCTGAGATGCGTTGTGAGGCTTAAGCGGATGGCTGCAAGGCGCGGCGCGTAGAAAACGATCGCCGAAAGCACTTCCGGCGCACTTGCGATGAAAGTCCTACAGGCCGCGAGCAGCGGCCTTGATCCTGGAACTTTGCGCGCGTGCCGTGGCAATCCAGGTACGGCGATCGCCGCGACCTGTCCGTGAACCTGCCCTTTTGCCAAAAGTCACACTTGCGTATTGATATCTTTGTGATATCTTTTTAGCACCAACCAGGAGATAGGTCATGACCAAAGAGATTCGCAAATCCACCTCGCCCGGCATTCCCATGCTGCTCTTGCTGTTGGGCTTGATCGTGACCACGGTGCTGTTGTTTATCCAATCGGTCAATAGTGGCGCGGTGATGCTGGCCCTGCTGCTGGTCGTGGCCGGCTTGGTGGAGTTCTTCCTGCTGTTTGGTTTGTTCATGGTGCAGCCCAATAACGCGGTGGTATTGCAGTTATTTGGCCGCTATGTGGGCACCGTGCGCGATGAAGGCTTGCGCTGGGCCAACCCGTTTTTCTCCAAGCGCGCGGTATCGCTGCGCGTGCGCAACTTCGAATCGAACAAGCTCAAGGTTAATGAATTGGATGGCTCACCAATCGAAATCGCATCGGTTGTGGTCTGGCAGGTGGTCGATTCAGCGGAAGCGCTATTCCTGGTCGACGACTTTGAAAACTTCGTACACGTGCAGTCAGAATCGGCGCTGCGGCAAATGGCAACCACCTATCCCTACGATTTGCATGACGACGTCAAGATTGCGTTGCGCAGCCATTCCAAAGAGATCTCCGAGCATCTGCAGGCCGAGATCCAAGAGCGTCTGGCGCAAGCCGGTGTCAAAGTGATTGAAGCGCGCATTAGTCATCTGGCCTACGCGCCGGAAATCGCCAGTGCAATGTTGCGTCGCCAACAGGCCAACGCGGTCATTGCCGCGCGCACTCGCATTGTCGAAGGCGCAGTCAGCATGGTCGAACTCGCGTTGGATCAACTGAGTAAGCGCGGCGTTATTCAATTGGATGAAGAACGCAAAGTGGCGATGGTCAGCAATCTACTGGTGGTCCTGTGCAGCGATGGCAATGCCCAACCCGTGATCAACACGGGCAGCCTGTACGGCTGATGTGCGATGGCCGAACGCAAAGCCTATCCACTGCGTGTCAATGCCGAGGTCCTGGATGCGATGCAGCGCTGGGGCGACGACGAGTTACGCAGTTTGAATGCGCAGATCGAATACGTATTGCGCGATGCACTGCGCCGCAGCGGCCGAATCAAGAGCTCGGTCGCCGCGCCAGAAGTGCTAAAACCGGAGATTTAGCCGGGTTGAGTCTGCCCCTCCGCCAGTCGCGCTTCGATCCGCACCCAAAAACCGTCCACTTATGGAGAACCTCATGCGATACCCATTCAAGCTGCACTTGATGTGCTTGGCCTTGTTATGCAGCAGCACCAGCTGGGCGCAAGCCGCGCCCAGCCAACTTTGCCTGACGCGCGCCGCAAGCGTGTTGGCTGCACTGGATGCCGGCGAGTTTGAACAAGCTCGGGTCGATTTTGACGAGGGCATTGCTGCCAAAATGAGCGCCGAGCAACTAGCAGCGGTGTGGAATTCGCTGCCGCAGCAAGTCGGCAAGCGCTTGAATGCCGCCGCCGGCCGGCAACAAAGCGCCAATGGCGCGGATCTGGCCATCATTCCCTTGCAGTACGAAAAAGCCTGGCTGGAATTGCAGGTCAGCTGCAATGCGCAAGGACGCATCGTCGGTTTGTTCGTGCGTCCTGGCAGCGCGCCAGAAAGCACGCCAGAACCACCCGCGGATTCGTCTTACTTTAAGGAACGCGAGCTGCCGATCGTCAGTGGCGGGCTGACGCTGCCCGCCACCTTGACACTGCCGACCGGCACACTGCGCGCCGGCATGGTGCTGGTGCATGGCTCTGGCCCGCATGATCGCGACGAGACCATCGGCCCCAACAAACCCTTTCGCGACTTGGCACACGGCTTGGCGCAACGCGGCATTGCCGTGCTGCGTTACGAAAAGCGCAGCAAAGCGCATCCGCTGAGCTTTGCGGGCAAAACCTTCACGGTCAAAGAAGAAGTCACCGATGACGCCGTCGCAGCGCTGCAACTCATCGCAGCGCAAACAGAATTGCAGGGCCAGCCGATTTATCTGCTCGGCCACAGTCTGGGCGCGCTGCTGGCGCCGCGCATCGCAAAACAGCACGCCGTTGCCGGGATGATCTTGCTGGCCGCGCCGGCGCGTAGCCTGACGGATATTCTGCCGGTGCAAATGGCTTACATCACCCAACTGGATGGCACCGTCAGCAGCGAAGAACAGGCAGCGATCGATCACATCGACAAAGACTTGGCGAAAGTGCGTGCACTCAACTCCGACGCCGACCACAGCGCGGAACTGATACTCGGCGCGCCAGCGGCGTATTGGTTGGATCTGCGCAGTTATCAGCCAGTCGAGCTGGCAGAATCCTTGGATACGCCGATTTTGCTGCTGCAGGGCGAAGGCGATTACCAAGTGACGATGGCCGATGACTTTGAAGTTTGGCGCAAGGCGCTGAGCAAAAGTGATCATTTTACTGCGCAGAGTTTTGCCGGACTCAGTCATTTATTCATGCCCGCTGGTGATCCACCCGGCCCGGCCGATTACGAAAAAGCCGCTCATATCGATCCCAAACTGATCGATAGCATTGCCAATTGGGTAGCTGATCGTTAAGCGAGCATCCTTGGATCATGCGTTTAACCGTATGGCAGGGTTTCCGCGCGACGCGCAATCGGCGATTCTTGCACTCCATCCCTAAAATCGCGCCCTGCAATGTCCTGGCCTTACGGTCTTTCGATTCTGCTGCAGTTGATTTGCCTGATCCACGTGGTGCGCAGTGGCCGACCCTATTGGTGGATCATCGTTATCGTCATCGGCTCCTATCTGGGTGTCGCCCTGTATGTTCTGACGCAGATTTTGCCTGATCTGCAAAACGATCCACGCGCCCGCCGCGCCGCCAAAGGTTTAGCCAAACGCATTGATCCGGAAAAGGATTTGCGCGCATTGCGCGATGAACTAGCGCGCGCCGACACCGTGCAAAATCGCTTGCGCTTAGGCGCCGAGTTTTTGGAACTGGGGGAAGCCGCCGAGGCCGAACAGGTGTTTCGCGCCTGTTTGCGCGGCATGCACGCGACCGATCCCGACATCCTATTGGCGCTGGCCAGGGCGCAATTTGCCCAGGACAAAGCGCAAGACAGCCACGACACGCTGCGCACCTTGCACAGCACCAATCCGGATTTCAAATCCACCGACGGCCATTTGCTCTATGCCCGCACATTGGAAGCACTGAGCCGCAACGACGAAGCTTTAACCGAATACGAGGTGCTGGATGAGTCCTTCCCCGGCGAAGAAGCCCGCGTGCGTAAAGCGCAATTGTTGCTCAAACTAGCGCGCGACGGCGATGCCCGCGCCGTGCTGGAGAGAGTGGTCAGCCGCGCGCGGATTGCGCCAGACTTCTACAAAAAAGCGCAGAAACCGTGGATTGATCGCGCCGAACAGTTGCTCAAATAGG
>CAZLSB010000246.1:0-6086 GCA_964561825.1 uncultured Xanthomonas sp. | reverse complement strand
TCGTTCGTCAATAACTTGGACTTTTTGCTCGCCGCCTTGGGCGCGCTGCTTCGTTGCGACTCGCTTGTGTGGCGCGCCACACCGCGCTCATCGCGCCTCGCATCCGAATCCGACGGCCAACAGTCCAAGTTATCCTAGCAGCCTGTCGGACTTTCCTCGCGAGTGCGGCGGACATTCGTTTGGCGATCGTTTTCCACTCATTCTTGGAATGATTTTGAAGGCTTCTGCTTGTTAGTTGGCGAACAGACGCAGAGAGACACGATGCGGATCATCGCTCCTTGAATGGTGCGCAGACAAACGCATGTTCTCAACAAACCACCAACGGAGCGCCTACACATGTCTACAGATACCACTGCGGAGCAACAACTCTGGCCACTGATCAAGGGCATTAAGTTTGGCATGTTCACCACTCATCACGGCGATGGCAGCATGCATGCTCGGCCGATGACCACGCAGAACAAAGCCATGCCGGACGATAAGCTGTGGTTCTTCATGTCAGTCAAGGGCGATGCGGTACAGGAGTTTGTACAGCGCCCACAGGTTAATGTCAGCTATGCCGATACCGGCCAGGACATTTTCGTTTCGGTGTCGGGTTTGGCCCAGGTGGTTGACGACAAAGCCCAGCGACAGGAGCTGTGGACGAAGTTTGCCCAGGCTTGGTTTCCGGGCGGCGTGGATGATCCTGACCTAGCCTTGGTTCGCGTTACGGTGAGCCATGCGCACTACTGGAACGTGAGTGAAAACAAGTTGACCCAGTTGTTCGTGATGGCCAAGGCGGTGTTCAGTGGCGAAAAGCCCAGGCTGGGCGAGTCGGGTGAGGCGTCGCTGGGCGGCGTCTCCAAAACGCAGTGACTTGCGCTGCTTGGCGTCCACCACGCGCAGCGAGCCGCAACCGATAGGACTGGCTGACGCGAGCTGGTCGATCCGGGTATCCAGGGTCTTGTCCACAAACAGCTGGTTCGCGACGGGCACACTGGCGCCAGTCACCGTAGACTAAAGCAGACAATTAGGCAGGCCCTCGAGTCGAAGCCGCGCCTGCTTGTCTGCGGGTTACTGGGGTGCGCTTTGGGGGAAGTTGGATGGATTTGATCGTGGCGCTGCAGCCCGAGCACTTAGGTGAGTAATTTCTAGCAGCCTGCTGGACTTTCTTCGCGAGTGCGCTGAAAGTCCTTCCGTCTATGGCTTTCTACTCCCTCTCGGATTGATTTTGAAGGTGTGCGCTCTACTCTCGAGTCTGCACAATGCCAAAAGGCCATCCCGCCCTTCGGCTTGCGCGTCTGCTGCGTTGCGACGCTTAAGCATGGAAGGGCCATCGCCTACGCGCCGCGCCTTGCGGCCAGCCTGACACCGCATCTCACGCGCACAGGCCGACAGGCTGCTAGATTGGTCGCTGTGAACGCCAGCGCACAGAGCGGTTGCGCCGGGCCGTATTGAATGCAGTGGCGAGCGCTGCGGTACGACGGCTTATCATCTAGAGGGCATCGTGGATTTAGTAGTTGCTAGGCCGGAAGGCCTTTATTGCACTGCGGGCGATTTTTATATCGATCCCTGGAAATCGGTTGCGCGCGCCGTCATCACTCACGCGCATTCTGACCACGCCCGGGTCGGTCACGGCCATTATTTGGCGCATACGCACAGCGAAGGCACATTGCGCACTAGGCTCGGCGAAATCACGCTGCAGACGCTGCCCTATGGCGAGACGCTTGAACACAACGGCGTCAAACTTTCGCTGCATCCGGCAGGCCATGTGCTGGGCTCGGCGCAAGTGCGGCTGGAGCACCAAGGACGCGTTTGGGTGGCCTCGGGGGATTATAAACTTGAGGCCGACGGCACCTGCGAACCCTTTGAGCCGGTGCGCTGCGACACCTTCATCACTGAATCGACTTTCGGTCTGCCTATCTACCGCTGGTCCACCCCCGCTGCACTATCGCTTGAGATCAACGACTGGTGGCGCAGCAATGCCGACGTTGGGCGCGCGTCGGTGCTTTTCTGCTACGCCTTCGGCAAGGCCCAGCGCATCTTGCATGGCACGGATGCCTCAATCGGCGCCATCGTCGTGCACGGGGCGATCGAGCCGCTCAATGCGGTCTATCGCGCCGCTGGCGTGCGCTTGCCAGCCACGCTGGGCGTCAGTGACGAGAGAGTTAATCCGCAGCTGCTCAAGCGTGCGCTGGTTCTCGCACCACCGTCGGCGCAGGGAACGCCGTGGATGAAACGTTTCGGCGATTATTCCGACGCATTTGCCAGCGGTTGGATGCAGCTGCGCGGTGCACGTCGCCGCCGCGGGGTGGACCGCGGCTTTGTGATGTCCGACCACGCAGACTGGCCGGGCTTGCAAAAAGCGATCAACAGCACTGGCGCAGAACGCGTCTTTGTCACCCACGGCAGCGTGCCGATCATGGTGCGCTGGCTTACCGAGAACGGCCTGCAGGCGCAGGGCTTCAAGACCGAATACGGGGATGAGGACATGGCCCAGATGCCGGAGCGAGACGGGCCAGCGAAAACCGCCAACGCGGCATGAAAGCGTTCGCCGCCCTGTACCGCGAGCTCGACGCCACCACTTCAAGTCTGGCCAAACAAGCTGCCCTGCAACACTATCTTTTGGGTGCCCAAGCGGGTGACGCGGCGTGGGCGGTGTATTTCCTCGCCGGCGGTAAACCGCGCCAGCTGGTGCCGATCAAGCTACTGCGTGAACTCGCGCGCGACGCGGCCGGTTTGCCCCAATGGTTGTTCGACGAAAGTTATGACGCGGTCGGTGATCTTGCTGAAACCATTGCACTGCTGTTGCCACCGCCCAAGCAATCGCATGAACTTGGTCTGGCGGCGTGGATCGAACAGCGTCTGCTGCCGCTGCGCAAGACCGCACCTGAGCTGCTGGCTGAAACGCTGCGTGCGCATTGGGAGCAACTGGCCACCGACGAGCGGCTGGTGTATCTCAAGCTCATGACCGGCGGTTTTCGCGTGGGCGTCTCGCGGCTGCAGGTCACCCAGGCGCTGGCCGCTGTTGGCGGCATTGATGCCAAGCGCGTCGCGCAGCGCCTGATGGGCTATCTACATATCAGCGGCCAGCCCAGCGCAGCGGACTACGCGGTGCTGGTGGCGCCTGAAAACAGCGGCGAGCGCAATCAAAAGACCAGCGGCCAACCGTACCCCTTTTTTCTGGCGCACCCTTTCAACCTGCCGCTCGACGGCTTCGAGGCGGCGCTTGGTTCGCCCGAAAACTGGCTGGTCGAGTGGAAGTGGGACGGCATTCGTGCGCAACTGGTGCGGCGTGCCGGCCAAGTATGGATTTGGTCGCGCGGTGAAGAGCTGATCACTGAGCGCTTCCCAGAACTTGCTGCCATGGGTGCTGCGTTGCCTGACGGTTGTGTGATTGATGGCGAAATCGTGGTGTGGCGCAAGAACGCAGAATTGCTCGGCGATCCTGGAAAAGTCCAACCCTTCGCCGACTTGCAAAAACGCATCGGCCGCAAAACCATCGGCGCCAAACTGCTGCGCGAGGTACCGGTGGTTTTGCTGGCCTATGACCTGCTTGAATTTGAGAGCCAGGATTTGCGCGGCGACCCGCAGTTTGAGCGCCGCGCGCTGCTCGATCAGCTCATCGCGCAGTTGGCGCATCCGCAGCTCCTGCCCAGCCCGATACTGCTCGGTGCGACCTGGGCAGACCTAGCACGTCAGCGCGAAGCTGCGCGCAGCATGGGCGTCGAAGGCATGATGATCAAGGCCAGAGCCGCGCAGTACGGCGTAGGCCGAACCAAAGATGTCGGCGTCTGGTGGAAATGGAAGATTGAGCCCATGAGTATCGACGCGGTTTTGATCTACGCGCAGCGCGGTCACGGCCGCCGGGCCAGCCTTTACAGTGACTACACCTTTGCCGTATGGGACGGCGCACCCGAGCTGGCCGACCGCAAGCTGGTGCCGTTTGCAAAAGCCTATTCAGGCCTGACCGACGCCGAAATGGCCAAAGTCGATGCGGTGATCCGCAAAACCACAATCGAGACCTTTGGCCCGGTGCGCAGCGTCAAGCCGACGTTGGTTTTCGAGCTGGGCTTTGAAGGCATCGCGCGAAGCCCGCGCCATAAGAGCGGCATCGCGGTGCGCTTTCCGCGGATGCTGCGCTGGCGTGTGGATAAGCCGATCGCCGAGGCCGATACGCTGGAAACGCTGTCGGCTTTGCTGCCAGCTTCAAAGCCGCGATGAAACAGGCGGGCTAGCAGCCGGTCAGATTTTCTTGCGAGTGCGCCGGAAGTCCGACAGGCTGCTAGGACGATTCTTTTGGCTTTTCAGCAGTTTCGCTCCTGCACCTATTCGGTGAGTACGCTACGGGGCAGATTGCACGGTTATGGGGCCGGGACATGGCGGCGTTGCAACGCGTTGGAATAGAAGAGCCATTGCCCCCGTCTTGCAGCGCAGCCGCCAGCCGTGCAAGCCAGCGCGCGGCACGCCGCGTAAGCGTGCCGGCTTTCACGCTCATTGCGCCTTGCCTTGCGTCACCATAACCGCACACTCCACCCCGTCCAACTGAGGTTTCTAAGTTGAACCACGAACTGCAGTGCTGGTTCAGAGAGCGCGGCTGGAAGCCTTTCAAGTTCCAAAAAGAAGTGTGGCAAGCCATCGCCCGCGGTGAATCGGGTTTGCTGCACGCCACCACGGGTGCTGGCAAAACGTACGCCGTTTGGCTCGGCGCATTGATGGCCTTTGGGGCTGCTGCACTGTCAAAACAGGCGCGGGTAGCGAAGAAAAACAAGGCGCCAAATGCCACGCAAAAGCCGCCACAAAAACCGCCACCGCCGTTGACGGTGCTGTGGATCACGCCCATGCGGGCGCTCGCCGCGGACACGCTTGCGGCTTTGCTTGAGCCGCTTGATTTTCTCAGCCAGCGCGTAACGATTGACTCCGGCGACATCAGCCCGGTGCGCAATCACGCGGCATGGAGCGCGGGTGCCCGCAGCGGCGATACCGCCGCCAGCGAGCGCAGCGCGCAGAACAAGCGATTACCCACAGTACTGGTGACCACGCCTGAAAGCCTGTCCGTATTGCTCTCGCGCGCCGATGCCCGCGAGGTGCTGGGCAGCGCGAAGATGGTGGTTGTAGACGAGTGGCACGAACTGCTGGGCAACAAACGCGGGGTGCAAGTTCAATTGGCTTTGGCCCGGTTGCGAGGCTGGAACAGCGCGCTACAAACCTGGGGCATGTCGGCCACGCTAGGCAATTTGCAAGAGGCGATGCACTCCCTACTAGGCCACCATGACGGCACCCTGGTGCGTGGCCAGGTGGCGAAAAAGTTAGTCATTGATTCACTGCTGCCCGAGCGCGTGGAGCGCTTTCCGTGGGGCGGCCACTTGGGTCTGAGCATGCTGCCGCAGGTGATTGAAGAAATCGACAAAAGCGCGACGACGCTGGTTTTCACCAACACGCGCGCGCAGTCCGAGATCTGGTATCAGGCGCTGATTACCGCGCGGCCCGATTGGGCAGGCGTGGTCGCTTTGCATCATGGTTCGCTGGACCGCGCGGTGCGCGAGTGGGTCGAGGCGGGATTGAAGAGCGGCGAGTTGAAAGCCGTGGTGTGCACGTCAAGTCTTGACCTCGGCGTTGATTTTCTGCCGGTCGAACGCGTGCTGCAGATAGGTTCGCCCAAAGGCGTGGCGCGGTTGTTGCAGCGTGCAGGCCGTTCCGGCCATGCGCCGGGCCGGCCGTCGCGCATCACACTGGTCCCCACGCACAGCCTGGAAATGCTTGAAGGCCCAGCGGCGCGCGCGGCGCTTGCTGACGGACATATTGAAGCGCGCTCGTCCCCGCAGCAGCCGCTCGACGTGCTAGTGCAGCATTTGGTCACCGTGGCGCTCGGCGGCGGCTTCCTTGCGGGCGATTTGTTTGCCGAGGTGCGCAGCACCGCAGCTTATGGCGATCTTTCCGTTGAGAACTGGGAATGGGCGCTCAACTTTGTCCGCCAAGGCGGCGCGTCGCTGACGGCCTATCCTGACTATCAGCGCGCGGCACCGGACGCCAAAGGTATCTGGCGTGTGCCTGATGCGCGGCTAGCCCGCCGCCATCGCATGAACATCGGCACCATCGTCAGCGACGCG
>CAZLSB010000245.1:2322-6088 GCA_964561825.1 uncultured Xanthomonas sp. | reverse complement strand
CGACCCGAAAAGCGAAAATCAAATAACCAGTTATTTGTCGGACACTACACTAGCGGGCTTGCGCTTTCAGAAGTCATTGCTAAAGGCCAGATCAATCCTCAACGGGGCACGCAGCACCTCCACTTTGGTGTGCGCATCGCGGGCAACCAGGAAGTAGTCTTTGTGGCGTTCGTAGCTGCCTGAGCGCAGCGTCAATATCACCGATTTGACGCGCTCGGCGAGCACGCTAGACGCGCTATCGAAGGTCAGCGTTTGCTCGTCGCTGAGCGGCGTCTCGCCATCGCGAATGGAAATGCGCAGCGTGCGTGGCAGCACGCGATTGCTCAGCGGCTCGGTTTGGATCAGCTCAAAACGCTGAGTATTGGTGACCACTTTGTTGGACACGCCCATCAGGCTGATCTCAACCGGCCGGGTGCGCGACTTGTCAGATTCAGATGCGCGGATGCTGATCAGCGGCACGATGATTTCCTGCGGCATCGCCGAGCCATGCACAAAGCGCGCGCCGCCGGCGAAGTGGAAGCGCATCGCGCCCTTCGGCAGCCAAAAGTCGACACTGCCCTCTTGGCCCTTGGTTCCGGCAGAAACCGCGGTATTGCCCTGCCAGACTTTATCGTTACTCGGGAGATTGCGGCCAATCAAAAAGCGCTTTTTGGCGCGCAGGGTGCCTTCGGGTTTGTCTTCGAGCACCGCCTTGCTGGCCTGATCCAATACCGATTCCTGGTACAGAAAACCGTGGTCGGCGGTGACCAGCACCAGCGAGCCATTGAGGGTATTGATAACGAAGGAGACGATCTGGTTGAGTTCTTTCAAGGTGTCAGCCACCGCCTCAAAAGTCTTGTCCTCCGAGCCCTGTTTGTCGCCGATCATGTCGATGCGGTCGTGGTAGATGTAGATCACCCGATGATTGGCAACCAGCGCGCGGCCCTGGTGCTGGCCCAATGCCAATAGATCCGCTGCCCGCACGGCGATGCCGTTGAACTTGCTCAGTTGCGCATTGCGGGCGTCCATCGTCGCGCTTGAACGGCCATCCACCAGCACCTCCACCGTATTCCCGGCTTTGTAGCTCAGTGTTTGATGTGGCAGCAGCGCGGCCATGCCCAGTGCGGTGTAACTGGGCAACACACCGAGCAGCGCATCCAGTTTTGCGTTGAGGCGGTTTTTCGAATTAATGTCGCGGACCAGTTCCTCGCCCGCCTCGTAGCGAAAGGCGTCGGAAATCACCACGAACACGCGCTTGATACCACCCTCGCTGAGCACGCCGGCCACATGCGTGTCGAAAAAGCGCTGCTGCGGACTCATGCCAGCCAAGCGCCAGTGTTTGAGCAAACCGCCCGGCCCTTCAAGCACAGCCGTCCACGCCGACGACAGCGTGCCCATGAACCAGCCGGAATAGGCCGCTTCGATGAGTTCGCGCAGCTCATGCAATACCGTCCAACCGCTGGGCTCTACCGTGTTGGCCGCATGACAGAAGCAGCGATACAACTGATCAAAGCGGTACAGCTCCGCGCGATAGGCAGCCACAGCGCCTGCCGCATCGGCAAAGCTGATGCCGCTGGCGTAACGTTCTTTCAGCGCCAGGAATTCGACCGCCGCTTCGATGGCGTCGTAGCAGGCGGCCAGCGCGCGTGCATCTTCACTGTCCTGGCTGCCACGGCCATGCGCCCAATGCCCATCACGGCGGCGCGCGGCGATCAAGCGCACGTCGGCGAGCGCCGCGGCGCCCTGCTGCATCACCCTGCCCTTCAGATCCTGCACGATGCGACGCTCAACCACCGCAAAGCTCATGCATTCGAGCAAATCCTCGGCCCGGGTCTGCGCAATCAGCGCGTCTACGCGCAGTCTTTGCGCAAGCACCGCCGACAGCTCGGCGTAGGACTCCCGGAAGTTCACATCGCTGCGCCAGCGCGTGGCCAGCACCGACACATTGCCGGCCAGCGCGCGGTGCTCAATCAGCAGATGCCGCAAAGCCTCAGGCACCGGCAAACGCAGGCTGCGCGCGAAGTCAGTGACCAGCAGTCGCAGCAGCAAATCGTCCAGGCTGGGCGCATCGCTGGCATAACCCAGGCTGAGGTGCATCAAACCCCAGAAGGCGCGTTGCAGACCATGGCCGGCGATCTCAGCCCACAGCTTGGAACTCTCGGCAATGGCAAACTGACCGGGCGTCCACAACGAATGCAACACGCGCAGTGCGATTGCCCGCGCCTCTGCGCGAGCTATCAACCGACGAACAACGCAAACTGCTGATGGACACCAAAGGCAAACGCGACGCGTTAAGTGGCGATATCGAAGCGTTGGCCAAACAGCGCCAGCAATACATCGAAGACGAACTCAGCAAAGACGCCAACACCGCGCAATCGCTGGACTACCAAATCTTCGGCGCCGTCAAAGCACAAGCGGCGAAGAAAGGCCTGCGCTACGAGTCCGCGCCAGCGCATTGAGCGCCTGACGCCGTCTGCTGAACGTGTGACCATTACCAAACGGTGGGGGCGGGTTTCAAACCCGCCCTTCGCAGGCCCTGACATTCACTCGACAACAAACGAGATCTGCATGGGAACCGCGATGACCGTATTACCGTTGGCGTACGGTTGCAGGCTCAGTTTGGCTGTGGGTTTGTATTTGCGCTCTTCCCACTCCTGGACCAGTGCCGGTTTGCTCGAGCCGTCGGGGAATATCGCGACGGCGCTGAACTCGTAATTGGCCGGCGGCAGGTCATTCACCGAATCGAGCGAAGACATTGCGCTGTACTTACGCTCGATCGTCATGGGCTTGCCGTCGGAGCCGTCGATGAGCTTTGAGGTCGGCTTGAAGGTCCAGACGATTTTCGTGCCGTCCGGCAGTGGTTTGGTCGACTGCTGGGTGTCGTCCCGGTACGGCGCGTAGTTCGTCGGCATCGTGAGGCCGTACCAATGCGTCGCGTTATTGATGTCGGGGTTCAGCGCTGTGGGCCTCGGCCCGCTAATCCGCCAGACGAAGTTCTGCGCAATGCCGGGCGCACCTTCGCGCGTTCCCTTGTACGGGTTGACCGGGTCGAGTTCGGCGATGTACTTCTTGCCTTCGAACGGGAAGGTGATCGTACCGTAAGGCGGGTAGAACAGGCCTTGCGGAAGTTTGAGCTTGAACGTGCCGTCGGGGCCTACGGGTGGGCGAAAGTTGTTGTTCTCGCCGACCGCGGTGACACCGTTGATATTGATTTCGAATTCGACGCCGGGCAAGGTGATGGGCGAGCCGTCGACGTTCGTGATACGGCCGGCGAATTGGCTGGCCTCGGCCGACGCTGCGTTCGCGGAATCGGTCGTGCCTCCGCAGCCCGAAAGGGTCAGCACGAGCAACAAGGCCAAATAATGCGAAAACCAACCATTCATAGGACTCTCTCCAAGGGTTAAGCGTTTATGTGGCACGCCCCCTCTGGGCATAGCCGAAACGCAGAAATGAGGATGGCAGAGCCGCGTTGAACTAAATCGTCGGGCCGAGTGCCACTGTTCGCGAATATAGGCGGGGACTGGTTTCCTGCGCCAGTCAGTCCCAGCCGGGTGCGAGTCAAACTCGGGATGTAAATTGACCTTATACTCCGCCTTTTCAACGCCAACGATAATCAGCGTCACTCGTCATTCTCTGGTTCGCTGCGGAAACGTGGTAGCGCGTCGACGATAAACTGCAAGCGCTCGGCAGAATCGGTCATTTCGAGCAGCGTTTGTTTTTCGGCCAGCGAAAGAACGGACAACGGACAGTCTGTTTTTGAGCAATCACAGAGATTGTTACACCCTGT
>CAZLSB010000245.1:0-2222 GCA_964561825.1 uncultured Xanthomonas sp. | reverse complement strand
GAGTCCTTCGATCACGGCCCGCGCAACTTTTTTCTCTTCCGCACGGAACTGGCTGTCTTTGTCTCCCGGCGGCAGCGGCCAGATCGCGTGCAGATGCTCTGGCAGCACCACCATCGCATCAATCCGGAACCACCAAGTAGCTTTCACACGGCGTATCGAATCCCGCAGATCATCAATGCGATAAACCAGCAGAGAATTTGCCTCACGCCGCAAAAAGTTGACGGTGAAGAACCAGATAGCACCGGGCGTATGCGGACGACCCTACTCTGCCACTGCGATTCACCCATTCGCGAAAGAAACGGACATGAAGCCATAATCGTAGGATGGCGGTGAGCGCAGCGAACCGCATCGATAGAAGGGCCGCCAATACAGATGCCGCGGCGTGGCCGCTTCATAAACAATCGATGCGGTTCGTGCCTCACCGCATCCTGCGCGGGCTCGGGTTAGCCAAAGACCACTGGACGATGAAGGTGAAGGGCGTGGGCTCCAGCTATTGGCGGATTGTCGGCAGTTTGGAGGAATTGATCGAGAAGGCCAAAGAACTCAAGCGGCGCACGCTGTTTGGCATTGGCTTTGAACGGTTTTTGAAAAATATTTGTTCTGAAAATGCGGGAATATTTTTGCCGCGATTGCGGCTCGTTGCGTTGCGTTGGGATTTGGAAAATTTAGGAGAGTTTTTAGACTTGAATTATGTAAGGAAACGAATCAACTAGCGATAGGTTTTGGGCTGCCGCTAGATATTGGTTAAAAGTGGATGTCCGGTGTGTGGTTTACTCAAAACCGTTCTGGTAGATCGGGTTGAAAGTTGTTGGGTTACAGTTTACTCCGGCTCTGGGGTAGTTGCAAACCACATCCCAAATCATATTTTGCAAATAAGTTGCAAGGGTGATGGACGGGATAGGTGTGCCGGCTGGAGCTCCTGGTAAAAGATTATTTGTTAAACCTAAAGGGCTTTGATTAAAAATAGAAGCATAATGAATCATAGCAACTGCATACGCGCCTATGCCATTGGTGTGAATATTATCACCAAAAAATTGATTAATATTATTTATTCCGGGTACGTTACCAAGTTGAATATCGTCATATAATCTAGCCATCATTTTGTGTCCAGGGATTATATACATTGGTGGCGCAGCTACTGGTCTATTTAGGTTTGCGTAATCTTGCATTCTTTCCCATTCAGCTCCCTGAATATCTAACGCCTGTCTAAAAGCAGTATTATTAGCATTATTAGTTGTATCAATATACACCCAAGTCGTCCACAATAATGTTGGTACACCATTTCCATTGTTGCCATTGTTCCATGCATTATTTAGAAACAAAGAGAGATATTGTTTTTGCTCTGCAATGCCATCCAAATACCACTGCTGCGTGCCTCCCCCTTCATAAAGGAGCGGCACGCGTTCTGTAATAGATAACAATTCCCAATTAGCTATTCCAAAACGTGCATCGGGTGATCCGAATCCAGGAGGGGTATCCCAGCGTGCGCGAAGAGCTGACCCCGGTGCGGTAGATTTTCCAACCATTACATCAAATAATGTCCATGCAGGTAAAGAATTTACAATGCCAATCAAATTTACATATTGCCCTGGCCAATTGGGGCTGAATAATGGATCTGTGAGGCTATGACCGCTGTGTATTTGTTTGACATTGAGCGGAGAGGCTTGCTTTGGTGGTAATGATTGCGAATAGCATAAATTAGTATAGACGATTGCTATCATTAAAATTATTTTTTTCATTTTTGTCCTACTCATCAGGCCTTTCGGAATACACCCCGTTTTTTAAAGCGGGTTCTGGTCTACATTATTTTGTTTCTAAAGATTATAAATTATTTTTCAAGAACTGTCAAAGTAAATTGTTGTCTGGTCTCGTCCGTGTCCGCTGTGTCATTTTTCAAACTTGCCCATAACGTTTTGCAAGTTTGCAAGTTTGCGATGTTGCCGAATTACGGGCCCGTACTGGTTCCTGGGTACCTGAATTTTTACGTTCAAATTGCGCCCTAAATTGCCAGGTAATTAATTGGCTAAATTTGCACACCGATCTCCAAACTGCGGCCCGAATCAGCTTTTCTTTCACACGAGGTATTTGACCCCCTACCCGCCTTTGGAGGGTTCGTTCTGATATCTAGGAGTTACATGGATAGACTCGGGCGAAACGCAAACTCATGGCTTCCCAAAAAAGAAACCACTTGCACCAACGCTCGTATTCGAGTCTGCGCTATA
>CAZLSB010000244.1:0-6091 GCA_964561825.1 uncultured Xanthomonas sp. | reverse complement strand
GGTTGTTCGGTTAGCACCGGAGTCAATATCGAGATCGGCACTTGGTTGCGTGACCAAGTGCCAATCATCGGCAATGGCAGCACAAACTGGGTAGTCAAATTGCCGGAGTTGGGCGCCACAAACTCGCGGCGCATGGTGCCTGCAGAACGCTCGGAGTCGGCAAAATCGATCCATCCGCAGCTCGGACAGTGGACCTGGAAGGCCTTGGTTGGCAGGTTACCGAGGTCACTGGCCAAGCCATCAGCCAATACCCAGCGCGGTTCGCCCGCGGCATCGTACAAATAAGTCGTAATGAATTCACGTGCCACACCGCCCGTTACGTAGCTATCAAAGGTCTGACCCCAACCGTCTTCTTGGCCGAAGAACCAGGTTCCCGTGCGATTTGGCGAGCTGCTGGCCAGTCCTTGAAAGC
Source organism: uncultured Xanthomonas sp. (assembly GCA_964561825.1). Lineage (GTDB taxonomy): Bacteria > Pseudomonadota > Gammaproteobacteria > Xanthomonadales > SZUA-5 > JADKFD01. The sequence goes on along the minus strand of CAZLSB010000244.1, from coordinate 5,679 downwards.
CGTGCGTGAGGATTTCGGTGCCACCCACCGGATCGCTATCCAGGGTGTAACTGAACAGAATTTTTTCCGCGCCCAATAATTGCACCCGAGCGCTACCGACGGTATCGCGAGTCACTGCAAATCCAGGTGCCGCCAAATTACGGGTGACTCGCAAAATGGGCGAAACCACTTGGTTATCTTGCAATCGACCTTGCACGACGTACCAAATGGGTGACCGATTCCTATCTCCGGTGTACCAAGCAGCAAAGAAGATCGGCAATTGGCCTGCTACCGGCACCACGTGTGCGACAAGACCATTACCGTCGCGTCGTGGGTTAAAAAACACACCGGGTCGCAGGTTTATGGTGGGCGGCAAACTCAGTGCGCAATTTTGGGTGATATTGCAGTTACCCGTTGTGCCAACCTCAAACTCATGCGTGCCACCCAAGTTATTGCCCGAATTTGCGTCGGCTGTGCCGGCAACATCAACACGAAAGCGACTGCCACACGCCGTATCGGGTTCCAACGAGAAAAAGCTGGAAAATGGTCGCGTCGCGCCCGGCTGCAGATCACCAGAAGCTACAAACGGATTCTCCAGACGCAATTTAGTCAGATCGCCCGACTCAATTGGCAAACGTCGCGGATGGTAGAAACAAAACGCCACGGGTGCGGCCACGCGCGGCTGATTGCAACTGGCCGTTAATTGAGAAGTTGCCGGATCAAGAATTCCGACCGTTGCGCCAACTCCATTATTGGGGATCCCATTTTGGTATTGATAAACAATCTGCCATGATTGTGGGTAAATCACCGCTTGGAAGTTGAAATCGCCGATGGGCGTGGCACCCGCACCCGCATAAATACCCATGCCATTCCATTGAAATACCAAACAAGCCTGAGTACTCGGCGCTATACCGGAGGGGCGCGGACACTCAGTGAAGGCGGCCCAACGCAATCCGCCGGTGGGTGAAACCACCAAATCGTCGTGTAAGACTTGCAAACGTTTGCCGTTATTGTCGGCATTTGGCACGGCGCCACACACATTGCTGAAATCTGCTCCGGTAGTCGAAGCCGAGGTGCCTAGATAGCCATTGGTGCTCATTACCAACTGAGAAATAGTTTGGCCATAAAGATTGAACGATCCCCCTAGGCTTGCCAGATCGAGCACGCCGCTACGCCCTTCGTTATTCGCGGGCTCGCTGCCGGATGCGGTCAGTTGCAGCGCAGGTACCTGCGTGCTGATATCGATAAAGTCATAGGCACATTGCCCACCTTGCGTGCTATCAGTGAGCGCATATCCGAAGTTGTCGCGAATCGCGCCCGGAATGCTGTCCGAGGTACTCTTGCTGATCAAGGTGTAGGCATCGGCCGCGGTACTGCGCGCGCCAGCGTTGCTCAACACCGCATCGAAGCGCCAGCGTTCACCAGGCTCGATGACGGCATCGCCGTCGCCACACACTTGCACCGGCTCGCCCAGCGCCGATTGCAAGCGCACTCGGTGAGCAACAACGCTGACCGCGTGCTGTGCGCTGCCTTCAGATCCGTTGCCATCGCGCACCACCACGCTGGCGTTGACCTGCGTTTCCCTATTGAAGCGTGCGATCAAGGTGTTGCCGGTGGTGGTCTTGTCGGTCGTACCGTCGCCATCGATGTCCCACCGATAGGTGTAGCCGCCGCTGCCACCGGTGGCGGTGGCGGTGTACAACACATCGCTGCCGGCAATCGCTGGATCGGCGTCGTTGCTCAGCGTGACGCTCAGAGCAGACGGGGCCTTGCTGCCAACTGCGGCGGGCCCGGCGGCAATCGCTCCACCCGCAGCGAATAAGGTAAACAACAACGACACAGCACGCATGACTTGCTCCTTTCGATTTGCACCGATGCTGCGGTTCGCCGGTGCCGATCATCTGTGCGCGCCCACACAGTGACAGAGCTAATTGCACGTAACGCCCGCAGGCAACGTCGGCCTACGAAAAAAAAAGGCGCCAAGGCGCCGTTTTTTTTCGATATGCGCAGACCGTCGCGCAAATCACAGCCGTAACTTAGAACTCCATACGCAGACCCACATTGAATTCGCGTTGCTCGTAGCGATCCAATGCGAATGCCTGCCGGTAGCTGACAAAACCCGCCCAACCGTTCGCCCATTGCGCACTTAAACCCAGCGCAACAGTGCTGTAACTGTTGTCTTCACCATCGGTCGGCGCAAAAAAATCAACTCGCGCAGCGCCGCCATTTTCCGAACGGTCGCCCAGGTACTGCAGTCGCGCGGCTTCTTCGTCGAGGCCCGAGTTATTCACCCAGGACAGATCCACAAACGGCACATACACGCCATTGCTACCGCTAATCGCATAGGCCGCGCGCACACCTAGCGTGCTGCGTGTGAAGGTCTCATTCAGCAGGTCCACTACTAATGCCCAGCCAACCCCATTGTTAAGGGGATTGCGCGAGACCTCGCTATAACCATCACTCTCTGCATCAATAAACTCGACGCGCGCGTAAGGATCAAATGTGGCCGCACCACGGGCAAACTGGAAACCGGCGGTCAGCGCAAACATTCGCTCATCGGCATCGAAACGCGCGTCAAAGCGCTGATCCACTTGGTTTACCCCCAAACCATAAAACACCCGCCGCATTTGGTCGTTATCGCGGCGGTTAAAGCTCAGCAGCGAATCAACATAAAACCCATTGCCCGCTTGCCACCCGGCAAATGCGTTGACGCCGACATCGGTACTTTTCAGCGAACCAGACCCATTGCTGTAGTCCAGATCGTTGCGGGCATAAATGACCGCTGCACCGACATGCGTAGTACTGCTAGTGCGCAGATCAAAGCCCATTGTGAGCGTCGTTCCGTCGCGATCAAAACCGTCCACATTACTGCTGCGATCGCGCTGGTCGTTGTTGACGCGTGCATTGACAAATAGCGACCAATCGCTACTGACGCCCTCATCGTCCGCCACGCTCAGCGACAACATCGATTGATCGGCCGACAGCAAGGCCGCCCAGCCGGGACCGGCTTGCGAGGCTACAGTCGGCAACAGGCTAAGCTTGCCCAGGCCCGAACGATTGATCGGAATGGTCGCGTTGTCGGCGGTGATGCTGGCCAGCGCCGCGCGCACCGCGGTATCCAGCGCCGGATTGGCCGCGAAAGCGTTGCCCACCAAGTTATTGCAATCGTCTTGCAGGCGCGCGGTCAAGCGGTTACCGGGCAAACACAACACGCCGATCGCTCGGGCGTTCTCCCGCGCCGCTGCTGAAGCCGCGAACTGGTTTAGACGATCGACCGCAGCGTTTTGCGCATGCGCACTGGCGCCAGTAAGCGCGAGTAACACCAGCAGCTTGAGTGACATGTTTTTATGCATTGGCGCCTCCAATTCTTCAAATCTGAACGAGATACGAATTGCTCCCGTATAGGTTCGCATTGTAGGCGATCGTGTTGCTGCAGCGCACGGCTGAAAGATCGTTGGGCTGGGGGACAAAACAGCGGATTCTGGTGGGTCGGCGCTGTGCGCTGACGCGTGTCCTGGCGGGGGAGAAGCGTTCGATCACAGATCGAACCCACCAAGGCTGCGATCTGGCGGGTCAAGGCTTAGGCTCTGGGCCGGCGCTGTGCGCTGACGTTTTTTTTGAGAATTGTTCTTGAAGGCGAAAGCGCGCGATCATCGGCACTTGTCCGCCAAAAAAGTCTGACCCATGTCGACCGAAGCCGCTTCCACGCCTGCACCCATCGCGCCCGTGGTCGCTGCGCCAACTAGCGCGCCACGTCCGCACGTGGTCGAATTTCGCGGCGTCACGAAAACCTATGGCGAGGGGCCACGCGCCTACACCGCCATCAAAGACGTCAATTTTGTCGTGGAGGATCGCTTGGACCACGGTGAATTTGTCTCCATCCTGGGACCATCCGGGTGTGGCAAGAGCACCATTTTGCGACTGATCGCCGGTTTGTCCCCGCAACATCCCGCCACATCCGGAAGCGTGCAGGTATTTGGCAAGCCTATTTACGGGGCGGCGTCTGACCGCGGCATGGTCTTTCAGGATTACACCAGTTTTGACCACCTGACGGTCATCGATAACATTGCCTTTGGCCTGGAATGCCGCGCTATGCCGGTGCTTGAGCGCCGCGCGCTGGCCTTACAGTGGATAGAAAAAGTCGGGCTGAATCCGGCCACCGACGCGCAAAAATACCCGCATCAATTGTCTGGTGGCATGCGTCAGCGGGTCGCCATTGCGCGCACCTTGATTTTGAAGCCACGCATCATTCTGATGGACGAACCCTTCGGCGCGCTTGATCCCGGCACCCGCTATGCGATGCAGGATTTGTTAATCAGCCTGTGGCGCGAGCAACAAGCGACGGTGTTTTTCATCACTCATTCGATTGAAGAAGCGGTCTACCTGGGTGATCGCGTACTGATCATGTCGCGCGCGCCCGGCACGATTCTGCATCAATTGCCAATGGCGCACTCGGATCGACCAGCAAAAGGCATGCAACGCGAGCCGGAGTTCATCCAAACGGTGTTTCGAGTGCGCGATATCGTCGACGAGTTGGAAAAGCCCGCGCAAGCGTAGCGCGCTGGTCGGAAAAGTGATCGAATTTCGCTCCGTTTCGTCGAAGCGACACAAACTCGCGGTATCTTCCACAGTCCTGGCTTATGCCAGCGCTGTCTTTTGCCATTTGGGGTCGAACATGATGCGTATCCGTTTTGCAGCCGCGCTCGCGGCGTTATCGTTATTGGGCGCGAGCGCCCTGTGGTCTGGGGCTGCGCAAGCGCAGTGCGCGAGTTTGACCACCCTGGGCGTGGCGAGCACGCAGAATTTCGATACGCTGTCATCCGTGGTGGGAACGGGCGTGACCTGGACGGACAACACGACCATTCCAGGTTGGTATTCCACGCGCGTGACCTACAACGTCGCCACTGGTTCAAGCAATGCCGGCGCGCTGTACAGCTTCGGCGTCGCCGGCACCAATCCGGTGACAGATCGTGCGCTGGGCGGTGTTGCCTCTGGCGGTACCGGAACTTTCTACTGGGCGGGTTGTTTCACCAACAATACGGGCAGTGCTCTGACCTCGCTGGACCTTGCCTACATCGGTGAGCAGTGGCGCGATGGCGGCAATGCCACGCCGGTGTCGCAGCCGATGGCGGTCGAATACCAGACCGCTGCGGCGGGCGTTATCACCGGAGCGAATGTGCCAGCAACCGGCTGGACCGCTGTTCCGGCGCTGACCTTCACCAGCCCCACGTTTACCGTGGCCGCTGCCGCACTAGACGGCAATGCAGTCGCCAATCGGACTGCTCGGTCTACCAACGTGGTTTTGGCGGTTCCAGCCGGTAACCAATTTTGGATCCGTTGGATCGACATCAATGACGGCGGCAACGATCACGGCCTGTCCATCGACAACTTCTCGCTCACCCCGCAAGGTGCCGGTCCAGTCGTACCCGCCCTATCCATCAGCGACGTCACCGTCACCGAGGGCAATGTGGGCACCGTCAACGCCGTCTTTAACGTCACCCTATCAGCACCGGCCGGCTTGGGTGGTGTCACCTTCGATATCGCCACCGCCAATAACACCGCCACGCTGGCCAATAACGACTACGTCAGCAACGCGCTGGTCGGCCAAAGCATTCCTGCGGGCAGCAGCGGGCCCTTTGTGTTCACCGTGGTGGTGAACGGCGACACGACAGTCGAGCCCAACGAGACCTTCTTCGTAAA
>CAZLSB010000243.1:0-6144 GCA_964561825.1 uncultured Xanthomonas sp. | reverse complement strand
GGCGCCGGTGGCGGTTCAGTGACGATGCCAATCCGGCCGATTTGGCGCAGCGTTTGTGTCGGCCGCAACCCCAGGATCACGCACACCACAACCTCGAATAATACCGTCACCGCTGGCAACGGCGGCGATTTTGCGTTCACGTCAAGCAGCACTATTCCCGCCTTGATTGACACCTCCACCCTCATGGGAGCCTCAGCCAGCAGTGGCGGCAGCGCCCTACATTTGAGCGGCAATATGCGCGCAGAAATCGTGCGCTCGCTGCTTTGGGCGCGCGCTGGCACCCCGTGCGTTTCCCCTGGAGGTGCTGGCATCACCAGTCTTGGCGGCAGTATCGGTGCATTAGGTTGCGGCTTGAATGCGCCTACCGATGCTATTTCGTCAACCTTTGCCGGCTTTGGTTTGGGTGATTTTGCTGACTATGGTGGGCGGGTCAACACGTTTTTGCCGCTACCCGGCAGCCCCGCCCTGGATCGTGGTGGTGCAGCCTGCAGCAATTCACAGGATGCTCGTGATAAGCCTGCGCCTATCGATGGCGACGCGAATGGCAGCGTACTTTGTGATGCGGGTGCGGTCGAGCGCCAGCTGCTTGAGCTGCCAGCCGCGCTGTTTCGTAATGGCTTTGAATAGGAGGTGCAATCATGAAAATCGAATGCGGCTATAAGTTTGCGACCTTGGGTATCCCAATATTCGGCCTAGCGCTTGCGATGCATGTGTCAACCAGCATCGCAGCGGCTTTTGTCGTTGATACCACTAGCGACACCAGTTTGAGCGCCTGTGATGTCGGGATGGCGAATGATTGCTCGCTGCGCGGTGCGCTGACTGCGGCTAACGCCACGCCTGCCGCAGACGATATCGTATTCAACATTCCGCAGTCCGATGCAGGCTTTCAGGCGCCAACGCAGCACTGGCGCATCAGTGTGCCGGATGGCGCGCTATTGCCCAGCGCGGTTGCGTCGGTGCTGATTGACGGCAGCACGCAGCCTGGGGCCAACGCGAATAGCAACTCGCCCGCTCAGGGTGGCTTAAATGGCGCGTTGAAAATCGAGATTCGTGGCACCAATCCACTAGGCAATGCCAACTTCGCATTTCAGCTCATTGGCGATAGCGCCAGTGTGCTGCGCGGCCTAGTGATTAACGGCTATCGTGATGCGCAGGTGTTTCTAAGCGGCGCGGGTGCGCATCGCATCGAAGGCTGTTATTTAGGCACCAAGGTTACTGGCAACAGCGCGCAGCTGCTCAGCGGCACGCAGCCGATAACCAATGGCATTGGCTTTGGTGGCAATGGTAATTACGTTATCGGCGGCACCGCGCCGGCTATGCGCAATTTGCTCAGTGGCTTAAATTTCGCTATGAGCACCAGTGGCAATGCGCTGCCTTCCGTCAGAATCCAGGGCAATTTAGTCGGCACTAATGCCGCAGGTACGGCGGTAATCGGCAATTCCTTTGGACTGCTGACGTTTCGCTTCGGGAATACGCTGATTGGCGGCGCCGACGCAAACGCGCGCAATGTGTTTTCCGGCCACAGTGGGCAGGCGATGCTGTTTCGCACGTCGAATAATCCAGGCGTTTTTGCCAACACACAAGTATTAGGAAACTACTTTGGCACCGATGTCAGCGGAATACGTGCGCTCGGCAATGATCTTCAACACCGCGGCTCAACGATCGAAATATCCGGTATAGGTTGCGCACTAACCCTAGGTGGCACCGCACCTGGCGAAGCTAATTTGATTGCGTATAGCGTCAGTTCGGGGGTGGCGGTATTCGGTTGCAATGGGCAGCAAACGCCACTCAATCGATATCGCGGCAATCAAGGTCCGGCCTTTGATAACGCTGTTGGCAACGGCACTGGCAGCACAATCAATGATGCAAATGATGCTGATGAAGGTGCTAATCGCCTACAAAATTTCCCTGAACTAACGCTGCCTAGCGCGGGTTCAACGATGCTTGGCTATCGCGTGGATACCGCCACGGCGAACGCCACCTACCCGATCACGGTGAATTTTTACCGCGCGGCCTGCGGTGGCGGCAGTGATGCACTGATTACCAGCACCACGATTAGCACAGCCCAGGCACAGCAGTTGTTGGGCTTGGACATCGCCAGTTTAGGCAGTTATTTGCCGCTGACTGACACCGCAGTTGACGCTGAGGGTAATACCAGTGAGTTTGCACCCGCGCTGGGTGAAGCGATATTTAGCAGTGGTTTTGAGGATCAAGCGACACCGATAATGTTAGGAGCCTGTCGATAGTTACGCGACTATGAAGTGAGGTCTAACCGTCGCGCAGGTCAGCAATTGCTTCTTGATTTGCCTGGCGTCGATTTCATGCTGAGGAATTTCTCAAGCGCTCTGGCGGGTTGCATTGACACGCCTAATTTTTTTGCCATCGCAACCTCATAACGTTTCAGTTTGCCACGGGGCGTTTGCAATCTGGGTCGCACTGGACATACACAAAGGATGGGCATCTACCGCACGCAGTTCCCGCCGCATTTTATCCCGTGCATCCTGCGGATCAATCACTTGCGGAAACAATCGCGACGGTCGATTCGGCTGCGTCAGTTGCAGCGCTACACGCAGGTTTAAACATTGCATTGCCTGTGCCGCCAAGTTCCGTTCGTCCAGGTCGTTGGCCTTGGTTCGCGCCACGGCCAGACCTGCCAGCGTCGCGCGCACTTTCGCGGCTACCTCGGCAAACACACTGCTAGGCTTAGTGCGCCGGTGCTGCCGATAGTCCTTGACTTCGATCAGCCACAGCGTGCCGTCACTTGACAAAGCGACTGCATCTACAGCCTTGGAGCCGCCTGCAAAACCTTGAAACTGATTGCGATGAAACGTTGAATCGTCGTATTTCCATATCCACCAGCCGTCGGGCATGGTTAGACGCTGGCCATCTACGTCAGCAGTTTGGCTCATACCTTGTCGGCCTCAAGGTAGCGGTCGCTTTGCTGCAAGTTTTCATCCAGTAGCACCAGTGGCTCGATGTCGGCAATAGCGTCGCCTTGGCTTACAACTACCTGGCCGCGTTGCATGTCTAGGCCAAAATACTTCGGTTTGGGATCGTCAGGCGCATTCGTCTTCATTTGCAGAATCTCAAACTCCCGCAGTAAAAACAGGCTGTGCGTGGCCAAAATCACCTGCACACCTAGTCCCGTCAACTCAAAAAGCGCCTCGGCCAGTAATTTCACTGCGGATGGGTTCAGATTGGCCTCTGGTTCATCCCAAAAAATTGTGCTGCCGCGCTCAATGACACCATAGCGCAGCAGGTAAATCAGCATCGCCAGTTTGCGATGCCCTTCTGCCATGAGTTGGGACTCCAGCCGCGAACCATCGGCGTGTTCAAACACCAGCTCAGCATTGTCCAACTTCAGATCTCCGCCCAAAAGCGTCTGAATACGTAGCATCACCTTGGAAAACAAAGGTGACGCTACACGTAGCTCCAGCGTCGACATGGCTTTTGCAAGATCCAGATAAGTTTCGTCCAAGGGAAATTCACGGTATTTGTCAAACAAACCAATCAAACCCTTGAACAACGACACTATTTCTTTGCTGGGAATAAATATCTGTTGAGGCATAAAAGCATTGACAGCGGCATTATCGGGCACAACGTCCGCCACAATTTTTGCTGTCAGCGTACCTGCTGCATCCTTGGTGCGCTGAATTTGAATGTCCCATTGCATGTTTTCCTGCAAGCCAGGTGACTTGAAGGGTGGGTCACTAGCCATGCGAATCTGCACCGTAGGAATATGCCCACCCACTTCCGCGACTAATCGTGCGCCGCTCTTATGCGCATTTCGCACCAGCCCACCTAATTCGGAAACGCGAAACAATCCCGCCAATCGTTCATCGAGGTACGATTCTGCCCGTTGCGCGTTCACTCGCAGTCGTTTAGCAGTCAGGTCCGTCCATATGCGGCAAAACAGATATCCCAGCTTTAAAACATGCGTCTTGCCCGTTCCGTTATCGCCCACGATGACATTCAGCCCGTCCGAAAATTCAAAGCGGGCATCCTGAAAGACGGTAAATTGTCGGATGTGCAAAGTTTTCAGCATGTTGTTGATCCTTGTATATTAAAAAGGGCGTGGGAACTGACGATACCAGTGTCCGACGACACCTGCGCAATGCTAGGTGCATCTTCGGCTCCGCCCGGAACCTACATCAGCTTCAGAACAACTCCGCCTGCATCAGCAAAACCTTGCGCACCGGCGCGTAGCTGTGCCGGTGGATGGCGCAGGCACCGAGTGCGTTGAGTGCAGCCAGATGCGCGGGTGTCGGGTAGCCTTTGTGGATCTCAAAACCATAGCCCGGATAGGTTTTTGCGTGTTCTTGTATCAACGCGTCGCGCGTGGTTTTTGCCAAAATCGAGGCCGCTGAAATACAGGCCTCAAGCTGGTCGCCTTTGACGATTGCCCGTGCTTGGCAGATTAGGCCAGATGGAACCTTATTGCCGTCAATAAGCGCGCTGCTAGGCGCTGGATTTAATGCTGCGATTGCGCGGCGCATGCCTTCCATGGTTGCTTGAAAAATATTGCGCCGATCCACTTCGCTGTGACTTATTTCGATGATGGCATAGGCCCACGCTTTGGCTAAAATTTCGCTGCGCAAAGCCTCGCGCTCATGGGCTTTAAGCTGCTTGGAATCACGCAAACCGATTATTGGGCGATCCGGGTGCAAGATTACCGCCGCGCACAGTAACGGCCCGGCCAGCGGACCGCGCCCAGCTTCATCAACGCCCGCAATCAATGCTTCGGCTTTAGTCACGCGTGTGGTCAAGCTTGAGATGCGCGTCGTGTGCTAATAGTTGCGCAATCGCGCGCGCCGCGCTTTCGCTGGCGTTACACCGAAGGCTTAAATGGATGGCGTGGTAGGCGTTCAAGAGTTCAGGCGTCGCACCATCGGTCAATGCCGGCGCAATTGCTAGTGCAATGGCGTGTGGCGTTACCCAGTGCTGCTCCAATTCCGGCACTAGCGCGCGTTCGGCGAGTTTATTCGGCAGCGAGAAGTATTTCGCTTTAAGTAAGCCGAGTTTGCGCGCCAGCCAGTAGCTGATGGCATTCAGCCGATACGCCACCAGCATGGGTTTGCGCGCGAGTGCCGCTTCCAATGCGGCAGTGCCGGAGGCCACAACGACCGCGTCGCTGGCCTGTAAAACTAGCTGCGCTTGCCCGTCAAATAGCAACAGCGAATGCGCAGGCGTCATTTGCGCCTCAAGCTCCGCGCGTGCGCGTGCGCGTGCGTTTGCCATGGGTGCAATTACAGTAAGCCGCGGTATAGCCTTTTTCAGCAGTGCACCGGCGTCTAAAAAATCTTTACCCAATTGCTTGATTTCACTCAAGCGCGACCCCGGAAGTAGCGCCAAAATAGGTGTGTTGAGCGGCAAACCCAGCGCGATTCGGGCAAATTTTGGCGCCGGTTCAAGCGGGAACTGGTCGGCCAGTGGATGGCCAACAAAAACCGCGTGCACGCCATATTGGGCATACAGTGCGGGCTCAAAAGGAAACAAACACAGCACCAAATCCGTGCTCAGGCCAATTTTTGCCGCGCGGGCAGAGCGCCATGCCCAAATCGAAGGGCTGACATAGTGCACGGTGCAGATGCCGCGCGCTTTCAATTTGCGCTCGATCGCCAAATTGAAGTCGGGGGCATCAATGCCGATAAACGCAGTCGGGTGCAAATCCAGAGTCTGACGCAGCACTTGCGCGCGCCTTCTGAGTAAGCGTGGCAGGTGCCTGAGCACTTCAAATAAGCCCATAACTGCTAGTTCGTCGCTAGCAAACCATTGCACCAGTCCAGCTTGAGCCATTAAGGGCCCACCAACGCCGAAATACTGTGCATGCGGATAGCGCAGCCGCAATGCCTCAATTAGGCCGGCGCCCAATGCGTCGTCAGAGGCTTCGCCGGCAACTAAAACGAAGCGCATTAATAATGCCTAGCAATGAAAATCAAACTGCCTTGATCGCCGTGTCGCGCATCGGCAAGCTTTGCCGTATTTGTACGCGTAGGCTTATTCAAGTTCAGCTTCGGCGGCATCAATATCCAGTTGTTCCATCGCATCGCTAGCTTTTAACTTAGTGGCTGCCTCAAATGCGTTGCGCGCGAGTATAGGAAATTCAAACGCCCTTTTCAGGCAGCGTACACGGGAGCCCACGGG
>CAZLSB010000242.1:0-6160 GCA_964561825.1 uncultured Xanthomonas sp. | reverse complement strand
GCGGCTACGCCGCCAGACCGGGGGAATAGTTGTTCTATTCCAACGAGTTGCAACGCAGCCATGCGCCGCCAGACGCCAGAACCGTGCAATCTGCCCCGTAGCGGACTCACCCAATGGGTGAACTGATCGAAGTTCTGAAAAGTCAAAAGAATCATCACGTTATGGGTGATAGGAAGCGGTCAACTGAGGTTTCTAGGTTGAATCAAACAAAGGCCAGTCATGAGTAACAACCCCTTAAAACGATGGCATCAACTGGTGCGCGAACGTGACGCACGCGGAGTTGACGAGTTACTAGCAGACGAGGTGATTTTCCACTCGCCCGTGGTGCACACCCCGCAGGTGGGCAAAGCCTTGACGCGTATGTATCTGATGGCGGCAGTGCAAGTGCTGGCAAACCCGACTTTCCGCTACGTGCGGGAAGTGGTCGAAGGCCGCGATGCAATGCTGGAGTTTGAAGTGCAAATCGATAATGTGAAACTTAACGGCGTAGACATGATCCGCTGGAACGACGAGGGGCAGATCGTCGACTTCAAAGTGATGGTGCGCCCGTTGAAAGCGATCCAGATGCTGCAAGAAAAAATGGCGGCGCTATTGCAAGCTATCGCCGCAAAGCCCGCACCATAATCCGCCAGACTCGCTTTCTTTGAAAAGTCCCGGTCGCTCCTGTCGGTGCGCTTATTCGCGCATCAAATTGGAAAGGGTCTTTCGATAGGCAGCGTGACAAAGCGGCGCCGCTGTTCGTGGGTTTGGACTTGTCCAAACGCTTCTGCTTCGGCTTTTCTGCAAGAACGGCGCAACTACGGGGAGCAGGCGCAACCGCGTTCGGACAAGTCCGAACCCACTAAATACCCAACAATGCGCGAAAATGCGCAACGGTGGGCGGTAAACCCTGTTGCAGACTGATGTGGGGTTCCCAACCGAGTTGGCTGCGCGCCAAGTCAATCACCGGTCGCCGTTGCGTGGGGTCGTCCGCGGGCAAAGGCAAAAAGTTGATTGGCGAGTTGGACCCCGTTAACGCAATGATGCGCTGCGCCAGTTGCAGAATAGTGAACTCGCCAGGGTTGCCCAGGTTCACAGGACCGGTGAAATCATCCGGCGATGCCATTAATCGGATCAAACCATCGACTAAATCGTCGACATAACAAAATGAGCGCGTTTGGCCGCCTTCACCATATACCGTTAATGCCTCACCGCGGAGCGCCTGCACAACGAAATTGGACACCACGCGGCCATCATTGGGATGCATCCGCGGGCCGTACGTATTAAAAATACGCGCCACTTTGATGCGCAACTGATGTTGCCGGAAATAATCAAAAAATAGGGTTTCGGCGCAGCGTTTGCCTTCGTCGTAACAGGAACGGATGCCAATGGGGTTAACGTGACCCCAATAACTCTCCGGCTGTGGATGCACTTGCGGATCGCCGTACACTTCACTAGTAGACGCCTGCAAGATTTTAGCTTTGACCCGCTTGGCCAAGCCCAGCATATTAATGGCGCCGTGCACGCTGGTCTTGGTGGTCTGCACCGGATCGTGCTGGTAATGAATAGGCGAAGCTGGGCAGGCCAGATTGTAGATTTCGTCCACTTCCACATACAGCGGAAAGGTGACATCGTGCCGCATCAGTTCAAAATGCGGATTACCGATCAAATGAGCGACATTGGATTTCGCGCCGGTAAAAAAGTTGTCTACACAAAGGATATCGTGACCCTGCGCCAACAGGCGCTCACACAAATGTGAGCCGAGAAAACCGGCGCCACCGGTGATGAGAATTCGTTTGACATCAATTCCGCGCATCTTAACTCCTCAAACAAATTCAGGTCGGACAACACTGCGCCCGCGGCCAATACCGTAGTAGGCAATTCCCGCCGCCTCCACCGTCTTCGGATCGTAAATATTGCGGCCGTCGAACAAGGCCTTGCCGCTCAATGCCGCGGCAATACGTGCAAAATCCGGGCTCCAAAACACTTTCCACTCGGTCACGATAGCCAAAGCATCAGCGCCTTTCAGCGCGTCCATGGGTTCTTCGACTAAAAGCAAGTCTTCACGTAGTCCAAATATGCGCTGCGCCTCTGGGCGCGCCTCCGGATCATAAGCGCGCACCTTGGCACCGGCCGCCCATAAAGCCTCGATTACCGTGCGGCTGGGCGCTTCGCGCATATCGTCAGTATTGGGTTTAAAGGACAGACCCCAAATCGCAATCGTTCGTCCAGTTAGATCACCATCAAAATGCCGATACATGGCTTCGAATAATTTGGTCTTCTGGTCATAGTTAACCGCTTCGACGGCGTCTAAAATCCGCGCGACATAACCCACACCGCGCGCGGTGCGGCCCAAGGCTTGCACGTCTTTGGGAAAACAAGAACCGCCGTAGCCAATGCCGGGATAAATGAATGCATAACCGATACGCGGATCTGAACCAATACCCAAACGCACACATTCCACATCGGCACCGACGCGCTCGGCAATATTGGCTACTTCGTTCATGAAACTGATCTTGGTAGCCAACATAGCATTGGCCGCATATTTGGTTAGTTCCGCGGAACGTTCATCCATCAATACCAAGCGTTCGTGATTTCGATTGAATGGGCCATAGAGGGTTTTTAATACTGCGACGGCTTTAGCGCTGCTGGAACCAACGACGATACGATCGGGTTTCATGCAGTCTTTGACGGCATCACCTTCCTTGAGAAATTCAGGATTCGACACGACATCAAATTCAACGCTTAAGTCGCGCTCGGCAAGCGCGGCATTGATGCTGGCACGCACCCGATCAGCAGTTCCGACTGGCACGGTCGACTTGTTGACCACCACCGCGTAGTGATCCAGGTTTTGCCCAATGGAGCCCGCGACCGCGAGTACGTAGCGCAGATCGGCGCTGCCGTCTTCGTCGGGTGGCGTGCCCACGGCAATAAAAATCACCTCGCCGTGGCGTATGGCAGCGGCAGCATCGGTGCTGAACTGCAAAAAACCAGCGAGTCGATTGCGTTCGACCAGATCGTCCAGGCCCGGCTCATAAATGGGTATTTCCCCGCGATTTAAGCCGTCAATTTTGGCGACGTCGATATCAACGCACATCACCTGATTTCCCACTTCCGCGAGGCAAGCGCCCGTGACCAGCCCCACATATCCCGTACCAAATATCGCAACACGCATTGTTACACGACTCCGACATGGGCTTAGCGCCGCAGCAGCGCGACACCACGAACCCGAAGGCCGCCGACTATAGCGGTCGTCAATGGCGAGCGCTGTTGTGAAAAGCAAAGGCACACTGGGCAAGCAAACGTACAAAAAACAAAGGCCGCTCAACGGCGGCCTTTGTGCTGACAGGATCGACGGATCGATTAGTTCAGGATTTCCAGCAGCTCAACTTCGAATACCAGCACTTCGTTCGGGCCGATGCCGCCCTGCGGCTGGCCTTGTTCACCGTAGGCGAGGTTGCCTGGGATGAACAACTTGTACTTGCTGCCAACCGTCATCAGCTGCAGCGCTTCGGTCCAGCCCGGGATGACGCCGTTGAGCGGGAAAGTGGCCGGCTGACCGCGATCAACGCTCGAATCAAACTGGGTGCCATTTAGCAAAGTGCCAACGTAATGCACTTTGACCTGATCGGTCACTTTCGGCTTGGCGCCGGCGCCTTCCTTGATCACCGAGTATTGCAAGCCACTCTCGGTCACTTTCACGCCTTCAGCGGTTTTGTTCTTGGCTAGGAATTCGTCACCCTTGGACTTGTTTGTGCCAGCCGATTTGGTGCGCTCGGCTTCCTGCTTGGCTTGCATCGCCGTGCGGAAATCGTTGCTCACCTTCTGCGCTTCTTCTTCGGTCATCAAAACTTTGCCACCGGCAAAAGAGTCGTTCAGCCCCTTCTGCACCACCGCCATGTCGACGTCGTCTTTGATGCCTTGCAGCTGTTTGCCCCACATCAGGCCGATCATGTAACTGTTCTTGTCTTTTTCGGTCTTTAGCGACGGATCAATCGCGAGTGCCGGCATGGCGATCAGGGCCGAACCGAGGGCTAGCGCGATTGCGCTTTTGGCGAGCAGTGATTTCATTGAGGTATTCCTTTCAGAGCTGAATTCGAGACTACGGGCAGGTTTCAGGCGCATCGGTGCTGCGCAGCGTCAATGACGAACTGAGCACTTTGGCGTCCCAAGCCCGCTATTCTGCGGTGTATGACTGAACTTCGGCAAACCCCCATGCAAACACGCACTGGAACTTCTGCTGCCAACTCAGGTCTCGCGCGATGATTCGCGCCAAAAACCTGACTTTGGCGCGTGGCAGCCGCGCTCTGATCCGTGATGCCACCTTTGATATTCCACCCGCGGCACGGGTCGGCGTGGTCGGGCGCAATGGCAGTGGCAAGTCTTCGTTATTTGCTGCCGTAGCCGGCACCCTGGGCGCTGACGCCGGCGCATTGACGGTGCCCAGCCAATGGGTGCAAGCCAGTGTGGCGCAGCATATGCCACACAGCGATGACAGCGCCTTGGCGTATGCACTGGCAGGCGATGAAGAACTTGCGGCTATACGCTTGCGCTGGCAGCAGGCTCAAGAGCACGGCGATGGCCACCATCTGGCCCATTTGGCGGAGGCATTAGATCACGCGGGCAACTGGGACGCCGAAGCGCGCGCCGCACAATTGCTGCGCGGTTTGGGCTTTTCCGACGCTGACCTAAGCCGCGGCGTCAACGAGTTTTCCGGTGGTTGGCGAATGCGACTGGCGCTGGCCCGTACCTTGATGTGCCGATCCGATCTGTTGTTGCTCGACGAACCGACCAACCATTTGGATCTGGATACCGTTTTATGGATGGAAGGCTGGTTAAAACGCTATCGCGGCACGCTGTTGGTGATTTCGCACGATCGCGATTTTCTGGATTCGGTTTGCACACACACGCTGTATTTGGACGGTGAAACCGCCGAATTGTATGTCGGGCCGTTCTCCGCTTTCGCCCGGCAGCGCGCTGCGCGCATCGAACAAGCCAAGCGCGATGCGGCCCAAGTGGAGGCGCGCCGTGCGCATTTGCAGCAGTTTGTTGATCGTTTCCGGGCCAAAGCCAACAAGGCGCGCCAAGCGCAAAGTCGCGTCAAAGCCTTGGAAAAATTAACCTCCGCGCCGGTGCCAGCCGAAGAATCGGAAGTGCATTGGGTGGTTCCCGCACCCGCTAAGCTGCCGGACCCCTTGTTGCAAATCAGTGTTGCGTCGGCAGGTTACGGCGAACGCCGGGTGTTGGAGGGCATTTCGCTATTTCTGGAGCCAGGCGATCGGGTCGGCCTGTTGGGTCGCAATGGCGCCGGCAAATCGACTTTGATGAAACTGTTGGCTGGCGTGCTCAGCCCGATGCAAGGCGAACGCAAAGCCGCGCGCGATTTGGCCATTGGCTATTTCGCGCAGTCGCAGGTGGAAGAATTACCCGCCGACAGCACGCCGTTGGTATTGATGCTGGCGCGCTCACCGGGCATTTCCGATCAAGCGGCGCGCAATTACCTGGGTGGTTTTGGCTACGGTGGCGAAATGGCAACCATGCCAGTGGGGCCGCGCTCCGGAGGTGAAAAGGCGCGCTTGGCCTTGGCGCTGTTGTTGGTCGATAAGCCGAATTTGCTGTTGCTCGACGAACCCACCAACCATCTGGACATGGCGGCGCGCGCGGCCCTGGTGGAAGCGCTGCAGGATTACGCCGGCGCAGTCGTATTGGTCAGCCATGACCGCGCACTGCTGGAAAGCTGCTGCGAACGCTATGTGCGGGTTTACGCCGGCAGCGTCAGTGATTTCGACGAGGATTTAGACACTTACGCACGCTTGTTGCGTGGCGAGGCCTCGCCATCCGCCAGTCCTGCGGCGGCGACTGGCACGGTCAGCGCGAGCAAATCGGTGCCGAGCATTGATCATCGCGAACGACGCGCATTGGCCAATCGCTTGAAACGCCTGGAAGAACAAGTCGAAAAACTCAGCCTAGCCGAACGCGCCGCCGAACAAGCCTTAATCGACACGGCCACCCATCAAGGCAGCAACGCCGCAGAATTGGTGCGCCTAGGACAAGCACGCAGCGCCGCCAGCATCGCCCGCGAGCAAGCGGAGACCGAATGGTTGGAGTTAGCAGAGAAGCTGGAAGCGGGCTAGCAGCCTGTCGGACTTTCCTCGCGAGTGCGCCGGAAGTCCTTTTGGCG
>CAZLSB010000241.1:0-6173 GCA_964561825.1 uncultured Xanthomonas sp. | reverse complement strand
CGCCATGGCGCACGGCCGAACGCCCGGCGGAAATGCAGGCCATCGACCAACGCATTCACAGCTATGCTGGAATCTAAGACGCTGCGAGCAGCACCAGGAACAAACCATGAACCTCACTGAACATCTGTCCAAACAGTTCGACGCCGACTTGACCGCGTTGCGCACGCGTGTCGTGGAAATGGCGGGGCTGGTTGACGAGCAATTCAAACTTGCCGTGCAGGCCTTGGCCTCTGGCAAAACCATGGTGGCCGATGCGGTGATCGCCAATGATGCGTCGGTCAATGCGCTGGAAGTACGCATAGACGATGCCTGCGCGCATTTGATTGCCAAGCGACAGCCAGCCGCCAATGATCTACGCATGGTGCTCGGCGTCAGTAAAATCGTCTCCGATTTGGAACGGATAGGCGACAAGGCCCGCAAAATCGCTCGACTGACCGCCAAGGTGTACGAAAGTGGCGCCAATGACGCCGGCTGGATAGGCGATATAGAGCGTTTGTCGGAAAGTGCGCGACGCATGTTGCGGGAAGCGCTGAACGCCTTTGTGCGCAGCGATCTACAGGCCGCCGTTAACGTATTGCGGACCAACCGTGATTTTGCGCATGAGACTTCGGCGGTCAGCAGCGAGGTGGTACGCCGTATGTCAGCGCAACCCAGCGACGTGCCGGCGTTGTTGGATATGTTGTCGATTACCCGCGCTGTCGATCGGGTTGCCGACCACGCGGCCAACATTGCCGAACACGTGGTGTACATCGTGCGCGGCACCGATGTGCGCCACGCGACGCTTGAGCAGATCGAAAAGGAAACATCGCTGCGCCGCGCTTAGGCGATTTAAGGCGTCCTGCAACGCTGCTACTGCCCAAAGGTGATCCATCATGCGCGCACTTTTTACCTTTGCCTTACTGTTGTCGTCCACGCTTGTCGCTGGCCCTTTGCCACTCACGCCGGCGCCTGCCGGGGCCAAGGTGTATTTCATCACACCGGCCGCGGATACCACGGTCAGCAATCCCATCACCGTACGTTTTGGACTGAGCGGTATGGGAGTGGCTCCGGCTGGCACGGTGAAGGAAAAAACTGGGCATCACCATTTACTCATTGATGTCGAAACACTGCCGCCGATGGATTTCCCGTTACCAAATGACGCTAATCACGTGCATTTTGGTGGTGGTCAGACAGAGATCACGCTGGACCTGCCGGTTGGTAAACACACGCTGCAATTGCTGTTAGGCGACGCTAACCACATCCCGCATGACCCGCCGATCGTCAGCGAACGCCTTACCATTGAAGTAAAGGAGCCTTAGAAAGGTCTGAGGTTTCTTTGACCCGGATGTTTCATGACTTCGCGCGATGATCGCGCAGGATATGGGTCGCACAAGGGATTTTCCGAAGAAGCGCTTATCCGGCCGGCCGACTGAGCAAAACTCCTTGTGCGGCCGATAGACTAGCGCGGGCGCGTGCAACTTACTGAAATATCCGGGTAAGCAACCAGCTGGCGGGCGCTGAGCCCGCCATTTGCTGCCCTATTCCGCGCGATAAATCTCGCTGCCGGCCTCACGGAACTGCGCGGCTTTTTCTGCCATACCCTGTTCCAGCGCGGCGGTCTCGTCGGCGACGCCTTTTTCGGCTGCGTAATCGCGTACGTCTTGGGTGATTTTCATCGAGCAAAAATGCGGTCCGCACATGGAACAGAAATGTGCGAGTTTGTGCGCTTCTTTAGGCAGAGTTTCATCGTGAAACTCTTTGGCCTTTTCTGGGTCTAGCCCTAAATTAAACTGATCTTCCCAGCGAAATTCGAAGCGTGCTTTACTCAGCGCGTTATCGCGCACTTGCGCGGTTGGGTGGCCTTTGGCCAAATCAGCGGCATGTGCGGCAATTTTGTAGGTCACGATGCCATCGCGCACATCGTGTTTATTTGGCAAGCCCAAATGCTCTTTGGGTGTGACATAACACAACATTGCGGTGCCATACCAACCGATCATCGCCGCGCCTATGGCTGACGTGATATGGTCATACCCGGGTGCGATATCCGTAGTCAGCGGTCCAAGCGTATAAAATGGTGCTTCGCCGCATTCACGTAGCTGCTTTTCCATATTTTCTTTGATCAAATGCATCGGCACATGGCCGGGGCCTTCGATCATCGTTTGAATATCGTGTTTCCACGCAATTTTCGTCAATTCGCCCAAGGTTTCCAATTCGCCGAACTGCGCCGCGTCATTGGCATCGGCAATCGACCCCGGACGTAAACCGTCGCCCAGCGAGAAGGATACGTCGTAAGCCTTCATGATTTCGCAGATTTCCTCAAATCGAGTATAGAGGAAACTCTCTTTATGATGCGCCAGACACCATTTGGCCATAATTGAGCCACCGCGCGATACGATGCCGGTGACGCGTTTGGCGGTCAGCGGGATATATTTCAGCCGCACGCCGGCGTGAATGGTGAAATAACTAACGCCTTGTTCGGCCTGTTCAATCAGCGTATCGCGGAACATTTCCCAAGTTAGGTCTTCGGCCTTGCCATTGACCTTTTCCAACGCTTGATAAATCGGCACGGTGCCGATCGGTACCGGCGAATTACGAATAATCCACTCACGAGTTTCATGAATATGTTTGCCAGTCGACAGATCCATGACGGTGTCAGCGCCCCAGCGGATCGACCACACCATTTTTTCGACTTCTTCGGCGATGGAACTACTCACTGCCGAGTTACCGATATTGGCGTTAATCTTCACCAAGAAGTTACGGCCGATAATCATCGGCTCTAGTTCTGGGTGATTGATATTGCAAGGAATAATGGCGCGACCGCGGGCCACTTCTTCGCGGACAAATTCAGGCGTAACGATCTTTGGCATATTGGCACCAAAGTTCTCACCAGCATGGTGGCGCAGCAGGCTTTGATCGCGAATCTGTTCGATCAACTGATTTTCGCGAATCGCGATGTATTCCATTTCCGGCGTAATAATGCCACGCCGCGCGTAATGCATTTGGCTGACATTAACTCCCGCCTTAGCACGACGCGGCGCATGCAAATGCTCAAAACGCAAATGGGAAGTGGCCGGATCGACTAAGCGCGCGTTACCAAACTTGGAGGTCGGCCCGTCTAAGCGCTCGGTATCACCGCGTTGCGCAATCCACGCCGCGCGCATCGGCAATAAACCGCGGCGCAGGTCAATCGTGACCGAGGGATCGGTGTAAGGTCCACTGGTGTCGTACACAGCAAGCGCCGGGTTGATTTCGGCGCCAAAGGATTTGGGTGTGCTCGCCTGAGAGATTTCGCGCATCGGCACACGCAGATCGTCACGCGACCCATGTGCGTAAATCTTGCGGGAACCCGGAATCGGGCGGACCAAATCAGCCGACAGTTGGTCGGCTTGTTGCATCAGATCGGCAGTTACCGCATTCATCGTCGCGCTCCAGATGGGCAAGGACGAAGCGGCGGCGGACGTGCGGGTAACTAACCGCACATCCGAAGCTCCCTACACCAGCATGACCTGGATCAGGTTCGAAGGGACTATCTCAGCCTAAGCGTTTGCCCGGCACCCCCGCTTCAGAGCGCGGATTGTAGCGCAGCGAAGCGGGGCACGGGGCACGTGGCCACATCTCAGCGCAACTCGCGCGCAAAAAAGGTCCACGCGAGCGCCGTCATAAAGGCGCGTTGCGCGTTGTTGGCAGCGCCGCCGTGGCCGCCTTCGATGTTTTCGTAATACAACACATCGTGGCCTTGGCTCTTCATCTTGGCGACCATTTTGCGGGCATGGCCGGGATGTACGCGGTCATCGCGCGTGGAGGTGGTGAACAGCGTGCGCGGATATTTCACCTCTGCTTTGACGTTGTGGTACGGCGAGAAGGTCTGAATGAACTTCCATTCGTCGGCAATATCTGGGTCGCCGTATTCGCCCATCCACGAGGCGCCGGCGAGCAGCTGGTGGTAACGCTGCATATCCAGCAGCGGCACCTGACAAACAATCGCACCAAACAAATCCGGCCGCATGGTGAGCATATTGCCCATCAGCAATCCACCATTGGAGCCACCCAGCGTGCCCAAATGCGGGGTCGAGGTGACTTTGCGGGCAATCAAATCCTCGGCAACCGCGATGAAGTCCTCATACGCCTTATGGCGATTGGCTTTCAGCGCTGCCTGATGCCATTTCGGCCCAAATTCACCACCGCCGCGAATATTGGCGACCACGTAAA
Organism: uncultured Xanthomonas sp.; assembly: GCA_964561825.1. Taxonomy (GTDB): domain Bacteria; phylum Pseudomonadota; class Gammaproteobacteria; order Xanthomonadales; family SZUA-5; genus JADKFD01. The sequence continues at coordinate 1,985 of CAZLSB010000241.1, read as the reverse complement.
CGCCGCCTTTGTTGAGCCAAGCCTCGCCGATATTGGCGCTGTAGTTGGGGGTCATCGACACTTCAAATCCGCCATAGCCGTACAGCACGGTCGGATTTTCGCCATTCAGTTCTAGCGCTTTGGCGGCCACCTGGAAGTACGGCACGCGTGTGCCATCGGCGGAGGTCGCTTGGTGCTGACTGACCGCCAACTTGCTGGCATCAAAAAACGCCGGCAGCGACTTCAACAACTGCGGAGCGCCCTTGCCTACCTCGCCGTAATGCAGGCTGGTCGGCGTCAGATAGTCGGTCACAGTGACAAAATAGGCATCAGAATCAACTGCATCGACGGCATTAACGCCAACCGTGCCAAATTCCGGCAAGCCCGGCAGCGCCTCGCGCGTCCAGCCTGATTCGCTTGGTGTCCATACATACAAGCGGTTCTTCACGTTGTCGAGTTCATTGACAACAATGTGATTGCGGGTGGGCGAAAAACCCGCCAATGACGATTGATCGCTAGGCGTGAACAAGGCTGCAAAATTGCGCTTGCCGCCCAGAAAATCGTCCAGTTTAGTGGTCAACAGAGCACCGGCGGGCCAAGTTTTGCCACCTACGGTCCAATCTTCACGCAATTCCAACAGTAGCCATTCGCGGTGCAAGCTGGCGTTGGCGCTGTCTTGTTTGTCGAGCTTGACCAGTTTGCCGTTTTGCAGCAAAAACGACTCGTTGGTGTAAAAAGTGATGCCGCGCTGCACACCTTGGCGCTCAAACCCTGGCGTGGTATCTGCAAAAGCATAGGCCCAGACATCATCCGGCTCGGCCTCAAACACCGTTTCCGCAGCGCCGATCGGCGTGCCACGCTTCCAACGTTTGGCAATGCGCGCATAGCCGGACGTGGTCATTGAGCCCGGACCAAAATCGGTGCCTACAAACACCGTGTCGGCATCAATCCAACTGATGCCACTTTTCGCCTCTGCAAGTTCGAATCCACCCTTGACGAAGGATTTGCTCACCGTATCGAATTCGCGCACCACATTGGCGTCGGCCCCACCGCGCGATAAGGACATCAAGCAGCGACGGTACTCCGGCTGCAGGCAGTCGGCGCCGGCAAATACCCAGTTTTTATCCTCTGCTTTTGCCAGTGCATCCAGGTCAAGCACGGTTTCCCAAGCGGGCTCGGCTTTGCGGTACTCGTCCAACGAGGTGCGCCGCCAAATGCCGCGCACATGCTCAGCGTCACGCCAGAAGTTGTAATAAAACTGGCCCCGTTTGCCGACGAAAGGAATCTTCTCGTTGGAATCGAGAATCTCCAGCGTGCGTTTTTCGATCCGTCTGAAATCGCCGGAGCGACTCAGTTCGTCGACGCTATCGAGGTTTTGTTCCTTAACCCAGGCCAGCGCCTTTTCGTCTTCAACGCCCTCCAGCCACTGGTTGGGATCGCTTGCGGTGGTATCGGCATACACATTCATGGCGAACATCAAAGGTATCAAATAAGTCAACGGGCGCACGGCGCTCTCCCAGCATGGCGTGAACTGCGCACCCTAACCGGGTGGACGTCTGCCGTCCATGGGCGGGAAGTCGGGGGGCGAGTCAAATTGAAGTGGGCCGCCGAGCCACCTCATCGCGAGGCCCCGGCGCTGACCAGACGTACATAGAAGGGTTGACGGGCAGGCCGCGACGATCCAGCACCGTAGCTGGATCGCCGCGGTCGCTTAAGGCTCCCTCGCAATGACGAGTTTTTGGGGTTCACCCGCGTGCATTTTCAGGCTAAAAAAGGACGCTCGCAATCATCAATCAACGACTTACGTGACCCGTTCATGGAGAGTCGAGAGTCGAGAGTCCCGGTCGCCCCTGTCGGGGACCGACGAGGAGCTGCTCAGCTCCCGCCTTTCCTTTACCAACAGCCAACAACCCACAACCCACAACCCGCACCCCGCTTTTGCCCACCAATAGCACTTCCGATGACCTCTGGCACTTATCTGGCAAGGACGGCGCGACTCAATCTGC
>CAZLSB010000240.1:0-6185 GCA_964561825.1 uncultured Xanthomonas sp. | reverse complement strand
TGATCCGTTATCTGCTGGCCGAAGATCAGGCCATGGTGCGTGGCGCACTGGCCGCGCTGCTGGGTTTGGAAGCGGACTTACAACTGGTCGGCGAAGCTGGCGATGGCAACGTGGCGTGGCAACTGTTGCAGCGCGAAAAGCCGGATCTGTTGCTGACCGATATCGAAATGCCGCTGTGTAGTGGTTTGGATCTGGCGGCGCGTGTGCAAACGGCCGGCTTAGCCACCCGTGTGGTGATCCTGACCACCTTCGGACGGGCGGGTTATTTGCGCCGCGCCTTGGATGCCGGCGTGCGTGGCTATTTATTGAAAGACGCGCCATCCGAACAATTGGCCGCAGCGCTGCGCCAAGTGCATCGAGGCGCTCGGGTGATCGATCCGCAATTGGCGGTCGCTGCGTGGGGCCAAGACGATCCGCTCAGCGAACGCGAGCGCCAAGTTTTGCGTCTAGCCGGGGAAGGCGCCAGCAGCGCAGATATCGCGCAAAGCCTGCATTTGTCGCAAGGCACGGTGCGCAATTATTTGTCCGAGGCGATCGGCAAACTGGGCACCAGCAACCGCATTGAAGCGTATCGAATGGCGCGTCAGAACGGCTGGTTGTAGCCAGCTCCTGCTATTGCTCGACCATTGCCCCATTTTTGCCCGTCTCACCACCTATGGTGCGCGCCTTTCCCTTGTTGCCTAAACGGTGCGCTATGCAAATTACCCGACGATCTTTGCTCGGCGGCCTAACCGGCCTTGCTGCCATGAGCGTACTGCCGGCGTGTGCCGCAGTCGGCAAGCGCAATCCCTTCCAATCGCTAGAAGAAAGTTCGGCCGGTCGCCTCGGGGTGTATGCCTTGGATAGTGGCAGCGGCCGCAACTTCGGCTGGCGATCCGATGAGTTGTTTGGCATGTGCTCCACGTTCAAATTGCTGCTCGCGGCGCTGGTTTTGCGCGAAGCCGATGCCGGTCGTTGGTCGCTGGACACCCACATTGCTTTTACCGAGGCAGATATGGTGCCGCACGCGCCGGTCACTGCTAAACACTTGAAAACCGGTTCGATGAGCATTGCCACGCTGGCGCAGGCGACCCAGCAAACCAGCGATAATGTCGCGGCAAACTTGCTGATTCGCCACCTCGGTGGACCAGCGCGATTGACGGCGATACTGCGTGAATGGGGTGATCAGGTGACGCGCTTGGATCGCCTGGAACCGCAGATGAATTTGGTGCCCAGCGGCGAAATCCGCGACACCACAAGCGCTCGTGCGATGGCAAAAACGGTAGCTCAACTATTCAGCGGCAGCCTGTTAAACGCAGCGTCTCAGCAACGGCTGCGCGATTGGATGATCGAAACCAAGACCGGCTTGGGCCGTATTCGTGCAGGCTTACCCAGTGATTGGATCGCTGGCGATAAAACCGGCACCGGAATTGCGCAAATCATGCATAACAAACACAATGACGTTGCGGTGATCTGGTTGCCTAAACGCAAGCCCATCGTGGTGGCGGCTTACTTCGAGGCCAGCGGTTATTTCGGTAAGATGCGCGCGGAAGATGATGCGGTACTGGCGCAGGTTGGGCGGATTGTCGCGCGCTGGATTAGCGATGCAGCGTTTTGAGGGTTGGCTAGATCATGAAACTGCCGCAGAAATATCAAGATTGGGTGGATGCGCGGGCGCGCTTTAAACTGTCGCATGCACAGGTACAGATGGCGCGCGAGCTGGGTATGAATCCCAAATCGCTGGGCAAAATTGCCGACCATGACCAGCAGCCGTGGAAGGCGCCGCTGCCGCAATTCATTGCGAATCTGTACCTAAAGCGCTTCGATCGAGAGCAGCCCGAAGTAGTGCAATCGATTGAAGAACGCGTGCAAGCCGAGGCAGCCAGAAAAGCGCTGCGTCGAGAGGCGCGCAGTCTAAGTCGCAGCCTGGCCGAATCGCCTGATCTTTATTGAGTTCGCACAGAGGAGAGCCCATGTCGACCCTGGAACGTGCCATCGAAATTGCCGCGCGCGCACACGCGGGGCAGTGCGACAAAGCCGGTCAGCCGTATATTTTGCATCCACTGCGGTTGATGTTGGCGGTCAACGGTTTGCCGGCGCGTATTGCTGCGGTGTTGCACGATGTGATTGAAGACACTGCGGTGAGCATTGACGATCTGCGTGCGGAGGGTTTTCACCCGGACGTGCTCAATGCCGTTTTGGCACTCACCAAATTGCCCGGCGAAGCGCGAATCGACGCCGCCGCGCGCGCCGCTGCGCATCCGATTGCGCGCAACGTGAAGCTGGCCGATGTGACGGACAATATGGACTTGAGCCGCATCCCCAACCCCACCGAAAAAGACTACGCCAGGCTCAAAGAGTACGAGCAGGTGCGCGCGCTGTTGATCGCTAGCAGCCTTTCGGACTTTCCTCGCGAGTGCGCCGGAAGCGCTTTTGGCCCTTCGGGTTGAGCGTCGCAACGGCGTCTGCGGCGTTGCGACCCTTGCCAATGGAAGAGCCATTGGCTGCGCGCCGCGCCTTGCAGCCATTCGTTGCGCCCCACAACGCATCTCACGCTGAAAGTCCGACAGGCTGCTAGTGGCGCGCTAGTGCGGTAGGTGGTTGTTGGTTATCGGGCGGACTCTTGCAACAGCGCGGGCCTCACGCCCATCGCTCCAGACTCTGCGAGCAATTGCACCTCGCCATCTTGAATCAGGCACTGCAGCCGCATGCTGCGGGCGATCAGCGGCGCTAGCGCGTCGGCACAACCGGCTGGAAACTCAACCACGGCGAGGTTGCGCAAGCGCGCCAGCGCGGCTTTGTTCTTTTCCCACCAGACCGCAAGGCCCCGACCGCTGTAGCCGATCACGACCACTTGGCGAGCCCGACCGCAGGCGCGACGGATGCGGCTTTCATCGGGTTGGCCAAGATCAATCCACAATTCGATCTCGCCGGTGAGTGATTTGCGCCAAAGGTCGGGTTCATCGTCGCTGCTCAGCCCGCGGCCAAATTGCAGCGCGTCGTCGGCATACAGCGCGAAGGCTAGCAGGCGCACCATCAAGCGTTCATCGGTTTCCGATGGATGTTGGGCCAACGTGAGTGCATGGGTCGCGTAATAGTTGCGATCCATATCGCTGACCGACAGTTCTGCCTTGTAGATCGTCGCTTTGCTGGCCATGGCTCTATTCACCGAGCCCGGCGCGCGAACTGCCACTGGCGGTGACCGCGCTGGCAGCAGCTGAGCACGAGACCAAAATGCTCAGCTCGTTAACACGGTCGTATAGAAAGACGTCATTGCCACCGTTGTAATCCAGCGCGCCGGGCACCAGATTGGCAGGGGCGCGGGCACACAGTACCCAGCGACCGTCTACGCTGAGCAGCGTGCTGCGGTTGGTCGCTAGGGCGGTGTTGGGTCCGCCGGCCTGCGCCGCTAGGCCAAAGATGCTCAGAAAGAAAAAGACTGCGCCACGCAATCTGGCTCGTTTTGCCACGACCTGCCTCCTCAACTATGTGCGTTGCGCGGCAACTGAGCAGACAATCGGGTGCGCCAGCTTTCGCCCGCGCACCCGATTGTTACCGATCAGGAAACCGCTAATTCCACTTCGATATTGCCGCGCGTCGCTTTGGAATACGGACACACTTGATGCGCTGCGTGCATCAAGGCCAGCGCCTGCTCGGCAGGCAGCGACGGCATTTCGCCGGTGAGTTTGACCGCCAATCCATAGCCGGTGTCATCCTTGCCAATAGAAACACTGGCGTGAATGGTGACCGGCCCGGTGACAATTTTCTGCATTCCGGCGACCAATTTCAGTGCGCCACCAAAACAGGCCGCGTAACCGCAGGCAAACAACTGCTCGGGATTGGTGCCGGCGCCACCGGGTCCACCCAGACCTTTGGGAACGGTCAACGCGAAATCGAGCACGCCGTCATCACTAGACGTTTTGCCATCACGTCCGGCCGTGGCGCTGGCGTTCGCGGTATAGAGCACTTGCATCATTTTTCTCCTGGTGAGCATTGGGATAGGAACGGCGGCGGATTCTAGCCGGGCATCGCGTTTGTAGACAGGTTCATCCTAAGCCGGACGAGCGGGGACCAAACACACAAAAGTCTTCGCATGATTTGTCAAGACTGAACTGGTTAGTGACTAGAAACCTCAGTTGACCGCTGCACGGTTCTCACCACCCATAACCGTACGCTCTACCCCGTCCAACTGAGGTTTCTCGGAATACTAGGGGCAAAGCCCGGCGATTGGGTTTTAAGCCATTTCGACGACGACGTTTTCAATTTCTCCACCAGTGCCGCGATGGTGATGTGTGAACGCCTGCGTACAGCCAGTGCCGGTGGATGGCTGATCCTGCCGCGCCAAATCTTCAAACCGGAGACCTCAGGCACGCATCAATGCGCACGAATTGGCCTCCACCGTGATGTGCGCCTCGTCATGCACGCTAAGCTGCCGTCGAAAGTAGGCCGGTTCCACTGCATCCGCAAACGCAATGCAAGCGTACATGAATCGGATGATTCACGTCCCCAACGCCCGTATCAGTGGCTATCCGCGCAGGCTGAATGCGCTGCGGGTGGTCAATACACCGCGAACACCGCGCGGCACCCTTTGGACACCCAGATTCCACGGCGATTCCAGCCCCAGTTGTCGCCGTAGCGACAGGTGGTGTTCGACAGTTGCCGGTCGATATCGACCTTCGACCGACGCAGGTTCACGGAGCAGAACTGACGTCGCCCGTCCTCGGATTCGCAGGTAATGCGCTGCGAGGGCCCGTAATTCTGATAGCGATCTCCAGGCCGATAGTCGTATCGGTCGCGGCGCCCACGACGATCGCGATCATTGTCGTTATTGGAGGCGCTAACCACCGCGCCGATCAGGGTCAGCGCCAACAGGGCCGCTCTGTCGGAGTCATTATTGCTGCTGTAGCTGGATTGAGAGGCGCCAATATCAAACCGCGCACGACAACCGTTTGCCACCCACACTGCCCGGCGGTCGTAGCCCCAAGTACTGCCCTGGCGGCAACTGGCTTCGCTGAATTGCACTGAGAGGTGCACCCCGCCGCGGGTATCTACTGGACATCGCCTAGTTTGACGGTCGCTGGATTCGCACACCAGGGTCCGCGCATGCAGGGTAGTGCCCACCAACATCAGGCCCATCCCCAGCATCAAGATCACGATAAATCGAGAATTGAAGTTCATCTGCTTGCTCCTCAGTCTGGATGAAACTAGTGACCCGACCATTCGTCGGCCGACAGTTCGCCATCGCCGTCCTTGTCAGAGGCCTTGAAGGCAGCCGCCACCGATGCGGTAAACGATTCGGCACTGACCGTCCCAGGCTGAGCGACCGCACCTGATTCGTCGACTGCCGGCGGCAGCTCGCCGCCCGCAATCTGACCGTCTCCATCCTTGTCCATTTGGCCAAAGACGCCCACCACCCGATTGCGGAATTCTTCCCAACTTACCTTGCCGTTCTGGTCGAAGTCAGCTGCCGTGAAGGCAGCCATCGCGGCGTCTGCCAGTTCCTGATCTTCCGCCACTGCAGCCCCGCCGACCGCCAGCGCTGCAAGTGTCAGTGCGATACCGCGAAAACTGCGAGTACCGAAATTCGTCATGGCGTTCACTCCTAAGAATTTGAATTGCCCATACAGTGCAGTTTCGAGACCAAGCTTACACCCCTGCCGTGCGTCACCAGCACAAGCGGGGTGGATTCCAGCTGCCGGTTTTCCGATGCGCATCAACGCAGATTGTCGCGAACGAAAGCTGCCGTGGTGTCCGTGCGCATCGTGTTCACCGACCTCTGTTTCACTTTCCCCCAGGGCTTGCACCCGCTTACTTTGCCAGCTGCTTTCGAATCGCTTTCAGCTCCTGCCGCCGCTTTGCGGTCACCTCCGGATAACTCAACTTCAGACCTTCCAGCGCATCGAGCACGATCTGCGACACGATCAGCCGCGCGTTGTGCTTGTCGTCGGCCGGCACGATGAACCAGGGCGAGTCGGTCGTACTGGTCGCGCTCAGGGCATGGCCATAGGCTTGCATGTAGGCGTCCCAGAACTCGCGCTCGGCGATGTCGGCCGCGCTGAACTTCCAGTTCTTGTCGGGCTCATCGATCCGCGCCAGCAGGCGCTTGCGCTGCTCTTCCTTCGAGATGTGCAGGAACACCTTGACGATGCGCGTGCCGTTGGCGTGCAGGTGCCTCTCCAGGTCCACGATCGATCGGAAGCGGCCGT
>CAZLSB010000239.1:0-6239 GCA_964561825.1 uncultured Xanthomonas sp. | reverse complement strand
CTAAGGGCTCGGAGCCCGCAGGTGAACGGTAGCCGACTCAAAAGCGCGCTGGAAACCTATGGGCCATGTGCCCTTCAGCTGCAAAGCGGATCCTACGCTTCGCCAGATGCTGTGGCTCCCCTTTTACTTTGAAGAGAATTTCCAATGCGATCAACTACTCTCCTTGGGCTGACGCTGGCCGCCCTGTTGTCGCCCGGTTTGGCGCTCGCCGATATGGGTCTGTACATGGACGGCGCAGTGGGTCGAGCCTCGGTGGATGACCAAGGCATCGACGACAATGACACCGGATTCCGCGTGGGCGCCGGCTGGCGTTTTGTAGAAAATTTTGGCGCTGAAATTGGCTATCTCGATTTGGGCGAAGTTGGTGAGGAAGTTGCGGTTGGCGGTGCCACGGCTTCCGTTGAAACGGACGGCTTCTATGCGGGCGTAGCAGGCAAGATTCCGCTGTATGACGCCAATACGGGCGTTTATCTGAGCGCTCGCGCAGGTTTGTACTTCTGGGACGCAACTGGCCGTGTGCGTAGCGGTGCGACCAGTGTGCGCTTGGATGAGAGCAGCAACGACCTTTACTTCGGAGTTGGTGCTGGTTATGACTTTAACGAACAGTTTGGCGTGGGCGTGGCCTACGATCGTTACCAAGTAGGCGATGAAAGTGCCGACTTGAACTACGGCTTGCTGTCTTTGACCGGTGAAGTTCGCTTCTAAGTCGATCGCTATAGGCTACCGGGCGAGCAATCGCCCGGTAGCTAAATACTGAGCAACACCTCATTGACGAGCATGGGATCGCTGACCATCGGGTCTTGCGGCCGTCCGACCAACCAACCTTGCAAAAATCGCACGCCATAACCGTTAAGCGCGCGCGCTTGTTCGATGGTCTCAACGCCTTCGGCAACCATTTCGGCTCCCAGACCGTGTAACAGGTTGACGATGCCTTGCACTAACGCAGCTGCCTTCAAATCGCCGGGCAAGGGTTTTACGAAGCTCTGATCGAGTTTGATTGTGTCAAAATTGAGCCGATGTAAATGCCCCAGACCGGAATGACCGGTGCCAAAGTCATCCAGGGCGACGCCAATTCCGTGCACGCGGCAGCGGTCAATCAGTTCGGAAACGCGCTCGTAATCCAAAGCCAGACTCTCGGTGATCTCCGCCTTCAGTCGACTCGGATGCAAACCGGCCTCGCGAGCGGTTCGCGCAAGCAGGTCAGCAAAATCGGGCACTAAAGACTGCCGTGCAGAAATGTTGACGGCGATCCAAGGTTTGGCTGACTGTTTTAGTCTCGCGTCGACTTCAGCCAGAATTTGGCAAGAGCGCCGCAACGCGTAATGTCCCACTGGCACGATCAATGATGTTTCTTCAGCCAGGGCAATGAACTCAGACGGTGATACCGGCCCGCGGGTCGGGTGGTCCCAGCGTACTAGCGCCTCAAATCCGGCAATGCAGCGCAGTCTTAAGTCGAAGATGGGCTGGAAAACTACGCGCAGTTCGTCGCGATCTAGTGCCTCAAGCAGTTCACGCTCTAGGCGAAACTTGTCTGCAACGCGACGCTTGTGGTCCACTTCTGTCGAGTCTTCAACATCTGGCTCATCGAGAACGCCAACTCGGGCCGCACGTAAACCGCGTCGGTAGCGAGATAGCAGACTGATAACCAAACCACGCAGCACTGGATCCGCTTCGTCCAAGCGCTGACGTAACTGATCCGCGCGAATTTCGGTTGCGCTCACTTCGGTCAAAGCATCGGCGCTCGCACTTCGTGCTGCGCGGTCAATTACCGCCATCTCACCCAAGATTTCACCAGGGCCCAAGAAACTCAAGGTAAGCCGTTGCGAACCTTGGGTAGCCCAAATTTCGATACGCCCCGACTCAATCAGATAGGCGACGTCGGGCGGGTCACCCTCCGTGAAAATACGTTCGCCTGGCGCGAATACTCGTCTGGCGCTGGGCGATTGCATGTGGTTTCCCGTGTGCTTAGGGCGGATAAGGATAGCTAAGCCAAAGCGCTAGTGCCGTGTATGAGGCAACAAAAAGGGGCCTCTTGCGAGGCCCCTATCGTTTCACAATGTTGCTATTGGATCAGTTGCAGAGCGGTGAGAAGAAGATCGAGCACAGATTGATACCTTGGAAGGTGACTGTGGTGCTCGGACTGCCGCCCGCCGCCGTGAACGTACAGATACCGCTCGCAGTGCCCTGCGGTTGGTCTAGGTTGATTGCAGAGACACGTGCCGTCGTTTCACCCGCGGCATTGGTGATGCCGGGTGGGATCGTCAACTGCAGCTGCGCACCACCCGCACCTACGCACACACCGGTAATAAGAACACCGGGGATGGGTTGACCGTTGCCATTCAGAAGCCGCAGCAGAATCGGTCCACCATTGCCGCCGAAGAAGGCTGACGGGAATGCCTGTAAGAACGAGATCGTCGGCGCGATCACAGTGACAACCGCTGTGCTACCCACTCCAGAGAAGGTGATGACCGGCGCTTGCACCGCGTTTGCCACACCTGCGGTAACAACCGTCGCTGTAGTACAACCATTCGAGCCGGTTGGGGCCGTCAGGGTTCCTCGGTTTGACTGACCATCGACCGTGGTTGTGGTCGATGGATTGGCCACAGTGAAGCCAATTTGCACACCTTGAATTGGCGCACTCAAAGCATCTTGCGCGCAAACCGTGACCGGGACCGAGCGGTTAGCAGGGATCTGGTTCGGAGAGGCAGTCAAGCTGCCGCTGAGAATCGGATTTCCACTGCCGTCTACGATGCGGGCAGCGCCTGGGAACACGATCAACTCTGCATCGGTGACCAGTTCTGCTATGCCCTGCACCACTTCGCCTGTGCCACGCGCCCAGATCGCCGCCAGCCTGCCCAATTGATTCACCGGATAGTTCATCGTGGTTGTCGCCACACCCAGTGTATTAGTCAGCACGTTAGGAGTGATATTTGCCACGGTGGCTTTTCCGATTACGTAGGGCAATACCGGGCCGTTGTTGACGACCACGCCGGTGTCGTTGTTGAAGTTGAAGCGCTGGGTGATGTTCAAACTGGTCGGTCCATTGATCCGTTCGATCCGCCGAGCACTCTCCAAATCCCGATTGGCATTGGACTGTTCGCCAAACACCAACAAGGTGTCACCGGGACCTGCACCACCGCCCGCCGTGGTAAATGCGCCAGTGGGTGCAGTGAACAAAGAGCCACCTTCCTCCGGATCGCCATCGCCGCCGCTGAGTAAGAAGCTGCCGGGACCGCTAGCCGGAAACCCAGCCGCGGGTGAATCAATCAAACCGAAATCGATGGGGGTATTCGGCAACACTGGATTACCCTGGCGATCGGTTGCAAGGACACTGATTGTCAAGCTGTAGGTGCCGTTTGGATCGGTTGGAATGGTCGTTGATGCGCCAATCGGCGCAACACCGCCGGAAACTCGGTTAATGCGCAGAGCGTTGACGTTTGGCGAGGTGATCTTCAACGAGAACAACTTGCCGTCCGACACAATGACCGTGAGCTCCCGAGTGACGGGCGACCTGATGCCATTGTCCACGTTGTTGTCAGCCGCATCCGCGGTAACTCGGACAAGAATCGTGCCCTGCCGATTGCCAGCAATCAGCGTAGCGCCTGCAATACCTTGGGTGGTTCGCGTCCGAATGGTGCGTCCTTCGACATTCACACCAGCCCCGTTTATTCCACGGAACACCTCCCCGCCACCCGCACCCGGTTCGACAATTTCAAACTGAGTGTTGTTGAAGGTTGCAGTGACCGGTGGATCAGGGATCAGCGCTGCCGCTGCATCGGTAATTCGTGCCTGCATGATCAGCGTGTTATTGCCACCCGAACCCTGCACATACAGGCTCGTCTGCTGCCGGATGATCTCAATGTTGGCCGGCAACTGCACTGCCTGTGCAACGATTGTGAACACCTGCTGCTCAGAGAGCGTCCGGCCCGTGTCCGGATCAATCGCGGTCACAGTCAAGGTGAACGGTCCGGGCTGCGTTGCTTGTCCAGGCACGTTGAACGAGTGCACGAAGATGGTCTTCTTACCCGCGACTACCTGTGCGGGTCCGGCGCCACGCAACGCGAGAAACTCGTTTTCAGTGGTCGCAGGATCATCCAACTCGGACCACGCCGTGTCGGTGATCGGGTTCAACGAGATGTTCATTGCACCCGAGTTAAGCAACTCACCCCGCGTGTTGCGACGCGTGATGGTGACTTCCGTGACGAACGGGGATCCCCAGAACGGTTCGATACCAAAGACGTTGGCTGGTAAAGTTGTCCGCACTGGATCAATCAGGATGCGTTTGAACGGCGCCGGGCCTTCGGTGATCGTGAACGGAATGTCCAAGCGCAGCGTGCGAGACGGCACTTCCGGGTCCACCGTCGAAGCCGTAATGATCACTGGGCCGGCATCTAACTGCGAGTGCAGGAAGAAGGTTGCGCGACCACCTGTGGTCTCGGCGTTGATCACGCCAAAGTAGGTGGAGAACTCATTGATGTCCGTGGTGGCAGGGTCATCGAGCCGCGACAACACCAAGCTGCGCACGTTATTGGTGCGTAGATTGACATTGGTACCATCTGGGACAATTTGACCGTTGGCCAAAGTCACCTGAATATCCAACTGCACCCAATACGGAGAGTTGTTTTCAGGCGGAATCTCGCCGCGATTGGTGGGCAGTGAATTAATGCCGCCTGCCACGTCGAAGCTGATAATCCCGGGCACTGGGCCTGGCAAGGTAAATACAACGTCTCGCGTTACCCGTTCAACGATCGGTGCGCTGTTAACGCACTCCAGTCGGTAGACGACCGTACCGCCGGTGGCGATATCTTGCGTGGCGACCACCGATCGACGTGCCGATGCCGGTACGACCGTTGCGGCGCCTGTGCCTTCGCGCAGTGTGCAACTGTCGACATTGGATGCTGACCAAACCAATTCTGCCGTGGTGCCACTCGGCCCAGTACTTGGACTGATGGTGAAGGAATTGATCACCGGCGGATTTAGCGTAATGGTGAACACCACATCTCGCGTGACCGCTACCGGTGTTGACTCGCTGTTTTGGCAACGCAGCCGGAACACGACGGATCCCGGAGGGCCGACCATCGTAACTGAGCGTAATGCTGTAGTCGGCACTGCAACAGCCTCACCGGTGCCCTGCGCTAACGTACACGAAGACACATTGCTGGTGGTCCACTGCAACTGTGTGACGGTACCGGCCAAACCGGTGCTTGGTGTGAGCACAAAGGTGTTGATCTGAGGAATACCAGTCACAATCGTGAAAACAGCGTCGCGCGTAACGCTTTCGTTAGTCGCATTTACACAGCGAAGCCGGAAAATCACCGGACCCGCATCGCCAGTGACCGTCACTGCTCTGCGTCCGGAAATGGGTACGTCTATCGGGGCGGCCGCGCCCTGAGCAATGGTACAGGCGGTCACATTTGACGCCGCCCAATCGAGTTGCGTCACGGTTCCGGACGTCCCGCGGTCTGGTGTAGCCAAGAATGAGCTGATGCGCGGCGCATCAATCGTAATAGTGAATGTGACGTCTCGCGTTACGATGACGGGGGTGGCATCCGCACTCTCACAACGGAGCCGGTAAACGGTAGTTCCCGCCGGACCAGTCGGAGTAACCGTCTGCCGGCCCGAAAGCGACACAGCTTGGCCATCTATTGTGCAGGCCCGCGCGTTTGACGTGGACCAATCCAACTGCGCTGCAGTGCCGCTAACGCCGCGATCTGGGCTGATTGTGAAGGAGTTGATGCGCGGGGTGTCCGTTACAATAGTAAAAGTCACATCTCGGGTAACTACAACGGGTGTGCCTTCGCCATTCTCACAACGTAGGCGATATACCGTGGTTCCGGTAGGACCGGTTGGTGTAATGGTTTGCCGGCCCGACAAAGGCACCGATTGGTCATTAATCGTGCAAGTCCGCGCGTTTGACGTTGACCAATCAAGCTGTGCGGTAGTGCCACTCACGCCCCGATCTGGACTGACCGTAAACGAATTGATGCGTGGCGGGTCTGGGACGATGGTGTAGGTCACATCGCGCGACAAAAACGTGTTGTTCGTCCCGAGACAAGTAAGACGCAGCACGTACGGGCCGGCAGCACCAGTGATTGTCCTCGTCTGACTGCCAGACAAAGGTCCTTGCTCCACGGCGGTTCCGTTTACCTGAGTTTCGCAAGTTGTTGCGTTGGTCGAAGCCCAATCCAGGCGCGTAGTAGCGCCAGATGGCCCGCGATCCGGTGTGGTCGTGAAGAAGT
>CAZLSB010000238.1:0-6283 GCA_964561825.1 uncultured Xanthomonas sp. | reverse complement strand
GACCCCGCGGGGCCACCTCGGAAAACGCGGCAACGCAGCCATGGGCGGGCGCAGTAGGTTCTGCAAACCCCGTTCCGTGGCTCAATGCATGCCGATTCCGACAATCAGCAGAAAGCATGCTGCCAAGAACAGTACGACGAGCGTCGATTGCTCCGGAAGATATAGAAAGGCCCTGCGCGCGTTATTTGGATCTACGTACAGACTGACACGTGCACCGATAGGGAACTGATCCGTATCCGATAGCGCTTGTTCTTCGTGAGACCAACCGGCGCGCGTGGGCGAATCGCAGCGAATGCGACGCCTTCGTCCAGCGACGGCGTACTCAACAATCACCATTAGGCGATGGTGACCGGCGCCGTGGTGCCCACTATGTGAGCGAATCTCATGTGCGCGAATGACGCCGGCGGTCCGCGGCCAACGCCGCATCGCGCTGCGCAGATGCACGCCTTTGGCAAATAAAAACAGTAAAACTGCACTTCCTGCCCATAACAACCAAGGCATAGCGATAGGTACCGTGCTCATCGTCTCTGAACCCAATTGGCTGGTTATTTTCTGGCGGTCTCGTGGAGCAATCGTGCAAAGCCTGCCGATGGTATTCGCGGAAAAGCATACGCATCAGCGGTCAAGCACTTGGGATTTTCTACCTGCGTGTCGACTCGACTTGATCCATTCGAAAATTCCGCGCCCTGCGAAGGCCGCAGCCGCGGCACTTTGCGCGAGGCAGACCCCGGTTTTGCCGCGGGCATACGATTCAATTGCGAGATACACCTAGAAAAAGCTGAGCACAACAAGTCCGACGGCAATAACTTTGGGGTCCATGATCGAATCCTTAAGTGGCTGATAAGTTCGCTTGCGGCGTTTTTGATGATTATTCTTCCAACCCCGCCACTGTGAGTTTCCATTCCTCGTCTTCCAATACCAATTCGGCCAGTCCCTTGCGTTGGCGATCCACGCCGCTGCCCTGATAGCGCACATAGGCGACTTCATCGGCTACCCAAGCCTCAAGGATTTTAATATCAGCCGGTGCTTGTGCTTTCATGTTATCGAGCATGCGCAGGTGATAGCCATCGCGCTCATCCTCTTCCATCATCACACGGATCTCGCTGGGTTTAACTGCTTTCAAGGCGTTCCAATCATGCGCCTGCAGCGCCGCAAAATATGCATGCAGTACTGCACCCGGCAAGCCGCCGTCTTTTGGAAGCATTTGTCGCGTTGATGTGTCATCAGCGGTGGTCGTAGCAGTTGACTCTGCTTTGGACCCACCCTGCGGGATCGTATCGCCAAGTGCAGCGATTGCGGCGCTTTGCAATAACACTGTCAAACCGACAATCTTGACTAGGTTAATCACGACAGGGGTCGGCAATTTACTCGTTTTACACATCATTTTCCGTCCTCTTGGAGTTGAAATTTATCGAATCACTAAAAGCCAGTGGCGAGAATTCATATATCGCCAATGGTGTCAACGTTTTTACTTATGTTCTGCCACACCATCAGACCAAAGAGCGGTTTTCAAAACCTGCCGCGCTATTGGCGTTCAGCTTCCAACGCCTGCAAGCGTGAACTTTGCGCGGCGAGTTCGGCTTTCAATGCAGCCACTTCAGCTGTCACTGCGACCGCATCCGCTTTCAGCAGGGCATTCTCCGCACTCAATTCCTGCATCGCGCGAACCGCGACCGCCTCAAATCCACGCATCGACAGCAGCAGATAACCGTCCTCGCCTTCGCTTACCCATTCCGGGAACACCCTGCGCAACTTCTTGCGCGACAAAGCCCAGGTGGAGGCCTTCGGCTTGAAACGCGGCTTTGCCGGCGTCGCGGTAGTGATAGCGCACCGAGCGCAGCGCGTTGATTTGATCGAGCGCACCGGCGTAGTCCACCACCTAGTCTTTCAGGCGCGCATCCGACAGCGTGCTGATGGTGCCGGTGCTGGTTTGCAGCTGGCCGAAATTTGACCGGCGCATGCGCAGCAAGCCGCTCGCGCAGCACGCTGGCCGACGCTGCCGATCACGCTTAGCCCCGCTGCACTGGCCGTGGCGCCGCCAGTGGCAACGACCTGCTTTTTCAAGACATACGGCCCACCGCTTGGCGGGGTTTGCGCCAGAGTCATCGATGGCAACAGCAAAATCAGCGCAAATTTCCACATCACAATCCCTAAAAAAACACCAAATCTGGGTGCGATATGGGTAGCTACGAGAGATTCAGAAAAACGGGGCCAAGTGCGCACGATGTGGTGCCAAGCCATGCGTCGGACGGCATAAGCTCGTGGCGGAATGTGCATGACTCGGCGGGGGCCCTGGAAGCTGACGGCCTCTTTCCCTGGTCAAGCGGGGCGTTCGGGCTTTGGTGCCGCGCGCTATCCCAACGGACCGATAGAGAACCGCAGCAGGCACACGCGCCGACCTTGCATGGTCGGCGCGTGCGTTTGGTCCTACCGCAAGCGCGCTTCCACAGCATCAAGGCGCGCGCGAAGCGCCGCGTTTTCGGATTCCAGCCTGGCGTTCAGGCCCTGGATTGCCGCCAGCGCGATGCCGTCCGCATCCACGCTGCTGATCGACTTGCCATCGCCGGCCAGGCCAAAGCTCACCTTGAAGTCCTCGGCCACCCGGCCTATGTGCAGACCTTCGCTGGAGCCTATGTAGTCCCACGTCATGATCGGCAGCGCCAGCAGACGACTCAGGATCTCCAAACCGTTGACCGCAGCAAAGTTTTCCTTGCAGCTGCGGCTGGAGGCGTTGGTCCAGGTGCCCCCGTTGCTGAGAGTTGCTGGTCCGCCAGAGCCTCCGAAAACTTGGATACGGTCGGATCCAGTGGTCGGATTAGTGGTCACAGCCAGTATTCCAGTGGTGTCAAACGTACTGATGTTTGTCAGCTTGCCCAAGACCGTGCGAAGGTAAAGGCTGACGCTGTGATCCAGGGCTTGAATGACCGTTTCGACACCTGAAGGGAGAGCGGCCGTATTGATACCAAAGCCACCGTCAGCGCGAACAAGGAACTGGTTTGGCCCCGTCGAAACGAAGTCCATAACCACCGACCGGCCTCCTGCGCTTCCAGGCCCAATAGCTGCGCCGCATTCGTTTGCCGCGGTGGGAGCAAGTCACGCAGACGATGCGCGAGCAGCTGATCGCGGTTGCCGGGGCCAAGGATCAAGCGAGTATCGATGAGCCTGTGTTTCGGTTGTACGACTTGACGGCTACGGAGGCCGAGCTGACGCAGGAGATGGCGGGGGATGCGCATATGGCGAACCGAGACACCCTGCTACCACAAATTAATTTAGCTCGCGACAAAGTGGGTGTCCAGTTCCCACCGCCTCCAGTTCCCACCGCCCCTTGTAGCGTGCATCCGAGATCAATTCGGCCCAGTTCTTCCGGGGAATCTCCAGCAGACGGCGTTCTCAGAATCAAGGGTCAACGCCGACACACTCATTCAAACCCGTCGGCGAACAGCTTCAACGGGGCACATGCAGTCCCATCCAACACCATGTGCTGTGACGGGGGCGATTTGCTCGACTGCCAGGTTGTCACACCATCAGAGCCGCCGACGTAGTTGGCGACCAGTAAACGCGGGCAACCAGTATTCCACTGGATCGTGCATTGCGCTGTTGCCGTGGTTGCATTGATCGAGCTGAGAGTAGGGTCGGTGCAGGACCCACCCGGTGAGCCGGTAATGGTGACGTGGCCAACTCGGGGTGCTGTCAGTGCCGTGACGCTGACGCTCAGCTCCACCGGTTGACCGACCGACGATGGCGTTGGCGAAATCGCGGCGATCCGAGTTTCAGTGGTCTGAGCAGGGCCGTAGGCGGCGATGTAAGGGGTCACCAGATCGCCAATGCGATGGAAGGCCCCACTCGTCACCAGCAGCCCCTGGTAGTTGTACAACGAGTAAATGATCGAATCCACTTCGCCGCTGAACGCCTGCCAGGCAGCTCCGTCCCAGCGCGAAATGTGCGTATCGGCGTTATCGGCACGTGCCCCAGCGGCAAGCAACTGTCCGTCATAGTCAATCAGCGCATTGATGTAAAAGTCCAGCCCGGGAAGCCCAATCCAGTTCTGTCCATCCCAGCGGACGACACTCTCGGTTGGGTTGCCCGCATTGGTCACAGCGCCACCGGCGATCAAGTCTCCGTTGTGCACGACCAGCGCGTTGATTTGATCGCTGACTCTGGCCCCCAGCGGGTGCCAGACCTGGCCATCCCAGCGCACGATATTGAAATCCGGCACGCCGGAGGCGCTTTGGCTGATGCCCCCGGCAACCAGCTGATGGTCGAACATGACCAGTGACTTGATGTTCGAAATTCCAGGCGTGCCCATCGCTGCCCAGGCGTTGCCCGTCCAACGTGCAATGTGTTCCACCGCGACACCACCGGCATGATGGAAATATCCAGCCGCGATCAGTTCACCGTCGAAGACGCCGATACGAAAGATCTGGCCATCCATGCCACCGCCCACCGGGGTCCAGCTGGCGCCATCCGAACGCATCACCCGACTGCCGTAAAATCCCAGTGGGTCGCTATAGCCCACCGCCGCCAACAGTTGGCCGGAGTAAACCGTCAGCGCATAGGCCTCGCTGGGCAGTTCTGCACGCAGTGCCGACCAACCGCTGCGATTCCATCGCGCGACCCCGCGCGACAGCATCCCGCCAGCACTACGAAACCGCCCACCGGCAATCAGGTCGCCTTCGAATTCAACGAAGTCCACTGCCGGGCCATCGATTGCGCTGCCGAGCGCCGACCAGTTGTCGCCGTCCCAGCTCGCCGCTCGATTGGCAGCGATGGGGCCGGCGCGTCCAAACGAGCCGCCGACATAGAGCCGACCCTGACGGGAAAACAGCGCGTAGACCGAGCTGTCGACGCCGCTGCCAAGTACCACCCAGGCATTGCCATCCCAGTGCACCACGCCACTACTGGCTGCATTGGTGCCCGCGAATAACTCTCCATCGTGCACGCCAAGGCAATTGACCCGGCGTAAAGCCCCCATTGCGGCCCAGGTCGTCCCGTTCCAACGCACGGCTTGGGTGTTCGCTGCACCTGAGCCGACGCCGTAGAGAATCCCGGCGATCAAGTCTCCTTGGTAGACAACCAGGTGTGTGACCGCGTTCAGCCCATTGCCGATCTGCATCCATTGCGCTCCGTCCCAGCGCGCAACACCGCGCACGGCCTGCCCATTGACCGCGACAAAATTGCCGCCTGCCACCAGTTCATCGCCTTTGATCGCCAGCGCCCAAACCGGCTGTCCAAAACCCGTGCCTATTTCGATCCATTGATCTCTGACCCAGCGCGCAACGGTCCAGTCAGCCGTACCATCCGACCGCCTGATGTAGCCCGCCACAACCAGCTGCCCTCGGAAGATGATCAGCGCGCCGGTCGCTCCCAAAGTGGGCCCATAGCCGGCCCATCGACTACCGTTCCAGCGCGCGATCCCCTGAACAGCGACGCCGCCGGCGAGGGAGAAGCTTCCGGTAACAATCAATTCATCGCCAAACGGGACCATCGCGGTGACCGGACCGTTGAGACCCGAACCGAGCGCGGACCAACTGACGCCGTTCCACCGTCCGATCCAGTTGACCTCAATGCCACCCGCGGCATACATCGAGCCAATGCTCGAGCCGCGCCCGCCAGCGTATAGCGCCTCGCCGCTGCCATCGTCCCAAACCGCAAAGGCCGCGACCGTGCCACTTGGCCCGGCATTGCCGACGAACGTGGTGTTCCAGTCTGTGACTACAGCCATCGGAGTGGCCGCTGTTTGCGCCTGGGGGTCGAGTGTGGTGACGCTGGCTTTCGTCGGGATCATCGACACGCCTGCATGCGCCAGCACTTGCACTGACACCAGCAGCACCAGGATTGCGAAGCGCCAGAGAACGATGTCGATTCGACGCGGACAGCAGCTGGCGGTGTTCAAGACAATGGCCATCCTGCGGCAAGGGAAATCAATTGGCGCGATAGGAGGAAATGACCACGGCATCGCTCGCATCCTACGCGCAAAACATGGGTTCCCCGGGGGGGACTTCCGTGGTTGCTTGGCGCCTGTCGCCAGTTCGTCGCATTGGGCGGCCTTGCGAGCGTCTCATTGGCCAGCGCACCGACCGGCGTGCAGGCGTCGCGAATCGCCAGCGTGCGCAGATGATGGCGGACTGCTTGCTGCTGTCTTGGTCGCAGCCCAGTGCCTGAGCGCATAGCTAACGTCGACTACACGCTCTCTCGCCAAACATACCGCAAGCAAATGCTTTTAATGCATTTTTTCAGCGTTGATGCGTAGGTCACGTAGGCCGCAGGCCTACGTGACATCGGA
>CAZLSB010000237.1:0-6316 GCA_964561825.1 uncultured Xanthomonas sp. | reverse complement strand
CTCGGACTATACCAATCAGGTCAACAACGCGCTGTGTTTCCCGTACATTTTCCGCGGCGCGCTGGATGTGGGCGCCACCACGATCACCGAATCGATGAAGCTGGCCTGCGTCCACGCGATCGCCACGCTGGCGCGCGAGGGCGCATCGGACGTTGCCGCCGCGGCCTATGGCGGCGAGGTCAAGAGTTTTGGCCGCGACTGCCTGATCCCACAACCCTTTGATCCGCGACTGCTGGTGCGTCTGGCGCCAGCGGTGGCGCAAGCGGCGATGGATTCGGGGGTTGCGGCGCGCCCGATTGCCGATATGGTGGCCTATCGCGAGCAGTTGGATCAGTTCATTTTCCGCACTGGTTTGATGATGAAACCGGTGTTTGATGCGGCGCGGCGCGAACCCAAACGCGTGGTATTTGCCGAAGGCGAAGAGGAGGTCATGTTGCGCGCGGTGCAAAACATCCTCGACGAGGGTTTTGCGCGACCGGTATTGATCGGTCGTCCGGCGGTCATCGAACAACGCATCGAGCGGATGGGATTGTGGATCAGACCCGGCGAACACTTTGACGTCACCAACATCGATTCAGACCCGCGTTTTGTCGATTATTGGCAGCACTACCACCGGTTGATGGAACGTCGCGGAATTACGCCGGCCGCCGCCAAAGCGGTGCTGCGCTCGCGCAGCACGGTGATCGGTGCGCTGATGGTGGAACGCGGCGAAGCCGACGCGATGATTGCCGGCGTGGTCGGCCGTTTCCAACGCAAACTGCAGTATTGCCAGGAGATCGTAGGTATCGAGGACGACCTGGAAGCGCCAGCGGCAATGAGCGCAATTGCCTGTGATCAAGGCACATTTTTCTTCCTGGATACCTACGTCAATCAAGATCCGAGTGCCAACGAGCTCTGCGTAGCGACCATCATGGCGGTCGAAAGGCTGAAGGTTTTTGGGATTCAGGCGAAGGTGGCGTTGCTCTCACACTCCAATTTTGGCAGCGAAGACAGCGCCAGCAGTCGCAAAATGCGCAAAGTTTTGGAGTTATTGCGTGAGCGCGCGCCGCAACTAGAAGTGGAAGGCGAAATGCACGCCGATGCTGCGTTGAATGCAGCCATTCGCGAACGTTTATTTCCCAATTCGCGGCTAACCGGCTCGGCCAATATGTTTGTATTTCCGAATCTGGATGCCGCCAACATCTGCTTCAATATGGTTCGTGTGCTGACCGGCGGCGTATCGCTGGGACCGATCGTCATGGGCCTGAAAAAGCCCTGTTACGTGTTGACCAACTCCGCCACCGTGCGCCGAATCGTCAATATGACCGCCCTGGCAGTCGTCGAAGCCCAAGTGCGGCAGCGCCAAGCGGAAGCCGCCGATTCTCAGCGCGTGTCCTAATTAAGCCTTTTTTGCAGCGGAGCTTACTCCGCTGCTTCGGCCTTTCGCCCCGCTTGCGGCAAGCCAAGTCAAGCAAGCTCGACTCTACAAGAGCCCGCCAGAGCCGCCCGCCTTTGAGAGCAGAGCGCGCTCCGCTACTCTCGTTGCGCGGCCTCATCCGTAACCCAGCGCACCGACCAACACCGACCATTCGCGCACAGTTGCGTAACGCTAACCAGGAGTGGATCACGATGAACGCAGGCAATTGGGTACTAATCGGTGCTTTGATGATTGCTGGCGCAGCACACGCACAAGACACGCGCAGCAAGACCATCGAACGTGAAAATGGCGACTTGACAGTGAATTGGGGGCCGGCACCCGCATTGCCCAGTCAAGGCGCGCCCAACTTTGATTCCTTGGACAGCAATGACGACGGCCGTTTATCGCTGACCGAGACGGAAACCCATCGTTTGCTGCACAGCGACTTCATTTACGCCGATAGCAATCGCAACGGCAGCATCAGCCGCGCTGAATTGCAGCGCTGGCGCTAGCGAGTTCCGCGGTGTAAAGCAGCTTAGCAAGATCTGCTCTCACCGAAAATGCAGTAAGCCATTGATCGGCAGTGGTGCAGCGACGGGGTTGGAATGGTCCAAACGCTGTCGCTGCTAGCTGTGGACCCGCCAAGCTTGCACACCGCGGTGAAGCCCAGGCAGCAGCGTTTGGACAAGTCCAAACTCATGAAAAGCGCACCCGCCTAGCGCTTTCATACTGCAAATCGAAAGTCTCACTCAGTTTGATGCGTGAATAAGCGCACCGACAGGGGGGGCGAAAGCCGAAGGCATGCCGCGAGCCGGCTTAAACGGCTGGCGGCTCTGCGTCAGACCGGATCGACCAAGGCGCAATTTCGCCGAGTTTACCGGCGGCCCCCTGCACCATGACTACTCGTTACCAACCTTCGACCAGTGAAGCTTGCCATCGGGTCTAACATTAACCCGCGAAACAGGCTGGAAGGGCTAGCGCAGGACGCCGAGCCTAAGTTGAACCTAGAAACCTCAGTTGACCGCTTCCCATCAGCCGTAACGCGATATTTTTTTGGACTTTTCAGCACTTTGATCAGTTCACCCATTTGCTAAGTACGCTACGGGGCAGATTGCACGCTGGTGGCTGGTGGTTGCACATGGCTGCATTGCAACTCGTTGGAATGGAACAACTATTCACCCCAGCCTGCAAGCAAAGCTTGCATGCGTTCAAGCGGGCGCGCGGCATGCCGCGCAAGCTTGCAAAATTTCACCCTCATTGCGCCTTACACCCACAACCGCACACGCTACCCCGTCCAACTGAGGTTTCTTGCTTAAATGTTCGCTAGCGCACATGGAGGGTCGGCACTGCAGCGTACGATGTAGAACGCTCCTACTGGACTTTCAGCGTCAGACGCGCCATGTGGCGCAACGGATGAAAGCAAGGCGCGGCGCGTAGCCAATGGCTCTTCCGTTGGGGTCGCAGCGCAGACGCCGTTGCGACGCTCAACCCGAAGGGCTGGAAGCGCTTTTGGCGCATTGCCGCGCAGAAAGACGTATAAAATGCAAGAAGACGTTCGAAATATTCGTCACCGCTCTGCGCCAAAAGTGCTTCCGGCGCACGCGCGATGAAAGTCCGACAGGCTGCTAGGTTCCAACACCTTGTGCTGCACCAATCGGCACAAGTTGACATCACAGCCCACGGTGTAGCGATTGACACGCCTGGGGCTTCCTTCGTTTCTGAGCAATCGGCATTGGAGTCTTTATGCGCAATTTGATCGCCGTTTTACTTTCTATCCTGCTCATGCACGCTTGGCCACTGCATGCCGCAGATAAGGTGGTGTTGAATTTTCCCGCTCTGGACATGAGCAAGATTGCCGCTGAGGATGCGGCACCAAAGTCCAAGCCACCGCGCTTTGCGATTGCCCGCGATGTGCAGTTTGTGCCGGGTAAACAAGGCAACTGGACGGAGACTAGCGACGGACGTAGTACTTGGCGTCTGCAAGTCAACACACCGGACGCGGTTCACCTGAACTTTGGATTCTCGCGTTTTAAGCTGCCTGAATCGGCGCAGTTGCTCATTCGCTCCAATGATGGCAAGGGCATGCTGGGCCCATTCACGGCGCGCGACAACAGTGCAACCGGCCAGCTGTGGACGCAAATTTTGCCCGGCACCGCGGCAGAAATTGAGCTCAGCGTAGACACGGTAGAACGCGCTCGCATTGACCTGCTATTAAGCCGGGTCGGCCACGGTTATCGTGGTTTTGGCTTTGGCGGAAAATTGTGCAAATCCGGCACCTGCAATATGGATGTGGCCTGTTTGGCCGGCAATGACCCGTGGAATGAGCAACGCCGCTCGGTCGCTGCGATTACCGTCGGCGGCACCGATACCTGCACTGGCGCGTTGATCAACAACACCCGTGGTGACCGTCGGCTGCTATTTGCCACCGCATCGCATTGCGTCATTACCGGCGCCAACGTCGGCCAAGTTTTGGCCTATTTCAACTATGAATCGCCCAGCTGCCGCACACCTGGCTCCGCAGCCAGTGGGCAAGTAGTCCCCAAACCCAACACGACACTGGCTGGTTTGGCCTTTTTGGCGGCCACCGATACAATCGGTTCCCCGTTCCCAGGTAGTGTTAATACCCGATCGGACTGGACCTTGCTGGAATTGCGCGCTGATCCAGACCCGATTCGATTTGCCAATCTCAATTTGTTCTGGGCGGGCTGGGATCGCGATCCGCCACCGACCAACTGCAGTCAGCCCTTTTCACCGTCGGCCACGGATGGCTTGTGTGCCAGCATTCATCACCCCAGCGTGCACGAAAAACGTATCACCTTTGTGCAAACGCCAATGCAGCGCGACGATTACCGTGGCGGCACGGGCTTAGTTGCTTCGCAGATCCACTGGCGCGCCGATTGGGATCCCACGCCGCCCATTTTGCCCAACATCATCAATCCGCCAGCCACTCTGACACCGGGCGTGACTGAACCAGGATCGTCTGGCTCGCCGCTCTTTAATGCGAATCGCCGTTTGATTGGCGTGTTGTCCGGAGGAGCATCCTTCTGTGGCGTCTCGCCGGCCGGTTTGAACGATCAGTACGGCGGTTTGTTCCACGCCTGGGATGGCCTGGGCACGCCCACCACCAGGGTGCGCGACTATTTGGATCCACTCGGCACCAATCCGACCTCGCTGAACGGCATCACACAAAATGCCAGCGGCACCATCAGCGCGTTGAATGTGAGCAAAGTTGGCACCGGCTCGGGCACGGTCACCAGCAACCCCGCCGGAATCAACTGCGGTGCCACCTGCAGCGCTAACTTCACCACCGGCACCCAAGTCACGTTGACGGCGACTGCCGCCGGCGGATCGACCTTCGCCGGTTGGTCGGGAGATTGCGCGGGCACCGGCACTTGTACAGTTACGATGAGTCAAACGCGCAATGCCACGGCCAACTTCACGGGTGGCGGCGGCGGTTCGACGGTGCTGCAAAATGGGGTACCGGTGAGCGGACTTTCTGGCGCGCTAGGCTCCAACCTGAACTTCACCATTCCGATCCCCGCCGGCGCTAGCAACTTGGTGATTCGCACCGCTGGCGGCAGTGGTGATCCCGATCTCTTTGTGCGATTTGGACAAGCACCCACGACGACGACCTTTGACTGTCGCTCAGAATTAGTTGGCCCCACTGAACAATGCACCTTTGCGACGCCCTCGGCGGGCACTTATCACGTGCTTATCCTCGGTTTCACCGCCTACTCGGGTGTGACACTCACGGCAACGTGGCAAGTGACCCAGCAAAATCAGGCACTGGCCGTTAGCAAAATCGGCTCTGGCGGCGGCACGGTCACCAGCAACCCGGCCGGGATTAACTGCGGAGCCACCTGCAGCGCGAGTTTTGCCTCCGGCACCGTGGTCGCATTAAGCGCTGCGGCAGCGGGCGGTTCGGCCTTTATCGGCTGGGCAGGTTGTGATTCGACCAGCGGCGCTAGCTGCTCGGTCACCATGAATGCGGCGCGCAATGTCAGTGCCACCTTCAATTTGAGTGGTGGTGGCGGTACGGTTTTGCAAAACGGCGTGCCGTTGAGCAATTTGTCGGGCGCCCAGTTGTCCAGTTCAGCATTCACTGTGGTTGTGCCATCCGGGGCTCAGAACCTAGTCATCCGTACCTCCGGCGGCAGCGGTGATCCTGATCTGTACGTTCGCTTTGGCGCGCCAGCGACAACCGCCACGTTTAACTGCAGCTCCACTTCTACCACTCCAACCGAGCAGTGCACGTTTGCCGCGCCGAGCGCCGGCACCTACCACATCCTGATTTACGGCTTCGGTGCCTATTCGGGCCTGACTCTGACTGCATCTTGGCAAACAGCGGGCGGTAGCTCGGCAGAACCGGTCGCCGTGGTGAACTTGCCATTGACCACCGGCACGGCCTGCGCGGCGTTTTACAGCGTAAAAACCTTTGGCAATCCAGGCATTGTGCCCGGCGTCACGGCGACCGAAATTACGCTAGAGGGCAACGATCGCCGGCTGGTCGGCGGTTTGATCATGAAAGGCAATGTACTGCGCAGCGGCGCATTCGCCGGGGTCACGGTGCCAGCGACACCCGGACGGGCGGTGCAACTGGCGCCAATCGCGTTCTGGTTACCGCCTGACTTGGGCGCCGCAACGCTGGAAGTGGTGACCGGCAATACCACGCTAAGCAGTGTTCGGCTGCCCGCCCGCTCCGGCGCGCAGGTGATCCCACCGATTCTGCTCGGCGATCGTGGCGGGTTCTTCTCGGTGCGTCTGACGCCCGACACCTTGGCACAGTTCGGCGATCGGCCGTTCGCGATTGAACTTGGCGTGAAGTTCCTCGACAACACCAGCGCCTTTTTTGACTCCGGCACGGTGGTCGGTGGCGTCATTGATGGCAACAACCCCACCGAGGTGTCGTTCTGCATGGCG
>CAZLSB010000236.1:0-6398 GCA_964561825.1 uncultured Xanthomonas sp. | reverse complement strand
CAGCGCGCGCTGATCTACGCGCAGTCTATGAAGACCCAACGCAAATGCAGGTCGAAGAGTTCATTGACGGCTGGTTTCATGCAGAGACGCAGGCCGTGTTGCAGGCACTGGTGGCGCGTTTGAAGTCGCGTGGGTAGCGCGCGGCTAATATCCTGCGCGATCATCGCGCCAATTCATCAAACATCTGGGCTAGTCGTTCCGCGCTTGGGTCATAATCGCGCGCAGATTTTCTTTGGCCCGCTTAGGGTTTGGCGGTCGCCTGGCACACCCATCCGCAGCTTCGGAGGTTTCCATGAGCAACAGTTTTGGCACGCACGCGACGTTCACGTCTGGCGACAAAACCTACCAATACCATCGCCTGACCGCGCTGGAGCCCAAATATAATTTGGCGCGCTTGCCCTATTCGCTGAAGATCCTGCTGGAGAATCTACTGCGCTTTGAGGACGGCGAAAACGTCACGCCGACGCATATCGAAGCGCTGCTCAACTGGGACGCAAAGACGCCGTCGACCCAGGAAATCCCGTTTATGCCGGCGCGCGTGGTGATGCAAGACTTCACCGGCGTGCCATGTGTAGTCGATTTGGCCGCCATGCGTGATGCCATGAAAACCCTCGGCGGCGATCCGAACAAGATCAACCCGTTGATTCCGTCGGAAATGGTCATCGACCACTCCGTGCAGGTCGATCGCTTTGGCACCCGCGACTCGGTCGAAGAAAATGCCCACATCGAATTTGACCGCAACAAGGAACGCTACGGCTTCCTGCGCTGGGGCCAGAAGGCTTTCGACAATTTCAAAGTGGTGCCGCCGCGCACCGGTATCGTGCATCAGGTCAACTTAGAATTCCTGGCGCGGGTGATTTTCGCAACCGACGGCGACAGCCCTTGGGCCTATCCGGATACGGTGGTCGGTACCGATTCGCACACCACGATGATCAACGGCATCGGCGTGCTTGGTTGGGGCGTCGGCGGCATTGAGGCGGAAGCAGCCATGCTCGGCCAGCCTTCGACCATGCTGATCCCAGAAGTGATCGGTTTCCGTCTGACCGGCAAGATGCCGGAGGGAGCGACCGCCACCGATCTGGTACTGACCGTGGTGCAGATGTTGCGCAAGCGCGGCGTGGTCGAGAAATTCGTTGAGTTTTTTGGCGAGGGACTGAACCAGTTGCCACTCGCCGATCGCGCCACCATCGCCAATATGGCTCCAGAATACGGCGCTACCTGCGGCATCTTCCCGATCGATGATGAATCGCTCGCTTATCTGCGCCTGTCGGGCCGCAGCGACGAGCAGGTCGCGCTGGTCGAGCAATACGCCAAGCTCAATGGTTTGTTTCGCGTGCCGGGTGCGCCCGACGCCGACTACACCGATGTGCTGGAACTCGATCTCGGGGCAGTGGTGCCGAGTCTGGCCGGCCCGAAGCGCCCGCAGGATCGCGTGCTGCTGTCTGGCGTCAAGGCCGATTACGAGAAGAACCAGGTGGCCATGGCCGAAGCCCGCAGCGCGCGCGGCGAGAGTGCCACGCCGGGCACGGGCACGGTCACCACCGATACCGGTAGCTATGAACTGAACGATGGCGCCGTGGTGATCGCCGCGATCACCAGTTGCACCAACACGTCCAACCCCTCGGTGATGCTGGGTGCCGGCTTGCTGGCGCGCAATGCCGTCGCCAAGGGTTTGAGCAGCAAGCCTTGGGTGAAGACGTCCTTGGCGCCGGGTTCGCAGGTCGCCACCGATTACTTCAAGAAGGCCGGCCTGCTTGATCCGATGGAAAAGCTTGGCTTCTACGTGGTTGGCTATGGCTGTACTACGTGTATCGGAAACTCTGGTCCACTGCCACCGCCGGTCAGCAAAGCCGTGGCCGAGGGCGATCTGATTGTCGCCTCGGTGCTGTCGGGCAATCGCAACTTTGAAGGCCGTGTGCATGCCGAAGTGCGCATGAACTATCTGGCCTCGCCGCCGCTGGTCGTGGCCTATGCGCTGGCCGGCAGCATTGATATTGACCTCACCACCGAGCCGCTGGGCACCGGCAGCGATGGTCAGCCGGTGTACCTGAAGGACATCTGGCCGAGTAATCACGAAATCGCGCAAACCGTGCACAGCGCGGTGAATGCCGCCGGCTTCAAGGCCTCCTATGCCGGCGTGTTTGAAGGCGATGAGCGCTGGCGCTCGGTACAGGCCCCGGATGGCGCGCTGTATGCCTGGGACAGCGATTCGACTTATGTGCAGAACCCTCCCTATTTCGAGGGAATCACCATGCAACTGCGCACCATCAGCGACGTCAAGGGCGCGCGTGTGCTGGCGCTGCTCGGCGATTCGATCACCACCGATCACATCTCGCCCGCCGGCGATTTCAAGCCGAGCACGCCGGCCGGCAAGTACCTGACTGATCGCGGCGTTGAGTACGCCGATTTCAATAGCTACGGCTCACGCCGCGGTAATCACGAAATCATGATGCGCGGCACTTTCGCCAATATTCGCCTGAAAAACCAGTTGGCACCGGGCACCGAGGGTGGCTACACGACTTACTTCCCAAGCGGTGAAGTGACGTCGATTTACGACGCGTCCATGCAATTCCAAGCCGCCGGCACACCACTTATCGTGCTCGCTGGCAAGGAATACGGCACCGGTTCTTCGCGCGACTGGGCGGCCAAGGGCACCATGTTGCTGGGCGTCAAGATCGTCATTGCCGAGAGTTTTGAGCGCATCCATCGGTCCAATTTGTGCGGCATGGGCGTGTTGCCGTGCAAATATGTAGACGGCCACAACGCTGTCAGCTTGGGTTTAACGGGCCGTGAAACCTTTGATTTTGAAGGCATTGGCGATGGCACTGGCAAACGTCTAACGGTGACCGCAACGGCTGAAGATGGCAGCGTCAAACAATTCGAAGTGCGCGTGCTGCTGGAAACGCCCAAAGAAGTCGAGTACTACCGGCACGGCGGCATTTTGCAGTATGTGTTGCGGCAATTGGCAAACGAAGCGGCCGCTTAATTCGCGTCACTTAAGCTCACGTAGTTGCGCGCAACGCGGCTCCGTGAGCGGTTTAAAAGAAGCAACTACTAGGCTAATCAACGTGACTCAAACTGCGGTTCCGCTCAATGTGCTTGGCACGCCGCTGCAGCTTTGCAGTACAGAACCGATGACCGGGTGGTTTCGCGATGGCTGTTGTCGCGGCGACCCGAACGATCGCGGATTGCATTTGGTCTGCGCAATTATGAGCGCAGAGTTTCTGGCCTTTTCTAAATCGCAAGGCAATGATCTGTCTACGCCGCGGGCGGAGTTTGGATTTCCTGGTTTGTTGCCCGGCGATCGTTGGTGCTTGTGCGCAACCCGCTGGCGTGATGCCTACGCCGCGGGCCAGGCGCCGTTGGTAGTGCTCAATGCCACCCATTTGAATAGCTTGGGCGTGGTTTCCCTCGATCAGTTGAGGGAATTTGCCGGCTAGCAGCCTGTCGGGCTTCCGGCGTGCTCGCGGGGAAAGCCCGACAGGCTGCTAGTGTGGTCTCAGGGATCACCACACTACTCACCAAAGTCATAGTCCAAACGGGGGCTGGGCGCGCCGATAAAACCGCCCATGCCGTAGTCCAAACCCACCGCAAACAGTCGCGCCAGGGTTTGCGCATCGGGAATGAAGTGCGCAACCACTTCGGCGCCCCGATCACGCGCGAAGGCCAATACCGGCGGTACCTGCTGAGCTGAGCGTACCGCGGTAGCGTCGACCGCAATGACCTCGGGTCGCAGCACATCGATGACGTCGTTGCCTTTGGCATCGGTGCCGACCCGACCAAGACACAAAAGTACGCGTGCCAATTGCAACTGCCGGCGGGCAACTTGCAGCTTGTTTTGCATCAGCATTGCTTCGCTTTGGTCGATGCTCAGCACCAAACCAGGATCAGTCAAGCCACGCTCGACCAAACCAGACAACAACGTTTCGCTGAATAAAGGATCGACAACGCTATTGGTGTCCACCGCGACGAAAATTCGCAAGCCGGGCATTTTTTGTCGCGATTGCGCAATCCGATCAAGCACCTGCTCAATAGCGAGCAAATCCAGCGCGACTGATTTTCCGGTCTGACGCGCCAAAGACAACCATTGTTTCCGCGTGATCACGCGTTCGCCGCCCAAATCAACTCGCAGGCCCAAGTGCAAATGGTATTGCGGGCGCGCTGCGCCATGCAAAGGCACGATCGGCTGATACAGCAGGCTCAAATGCTCAGCGGTGGGCGCTAACGCCAGGGCTTTTTGGATTGCCAAAGAAATATCGGCTGGCAAATCCGTCTGCGCCTCGGCCAAGGCGCGGCTCACACGTCTGCCACCCGCGTGACGGGACACCGCTAGCGTGCGCTCCGCCAAATCAATCAGCGTTTCCGCCGGTGGCAAAGATTCCGGCGGCAACGGCACTACAGCCACACTGGCTTGACCGCCGCCCACCGCCTTGAGTGCCGTTGTCAACTGTTCGCGGACAGTTTCAGCGCGCGCCATCAATTCGTCATCAGTGGATTTATCGAGCAGCATCAAGTAGCCGCCACCATGCCATGGCGCTATTTGTTCTTGACCACCTAAACCCTGCTGCAGCAGTTTGCCGATCTGATACTGATTTTCGCGCTCAACGACCATATGCGCGTCTTTTGATCGCAATCGACCATCGTCCGCGGCGCACATCAACAAAGCCTTGCTACACGGCCGATCAATGCCCAGCGTGCGCAACAGCAAGACTAATTCGCCGGCATGGATCAGTCGCGAATGTTTATCATCGTTCTGGTGACCGGCAAACTGCAGCTTCAGCGCGCGCGCGCGGCGCGCTCGGGTGACGACGGCGGTGACCAAATGACGCGGCCGCACCGGTTTGACCAGAAAATCGTCGCCACCGGCGCGCAGCGCATCAAAACGACTGGTTTCATCCTGATCACCAGTCAGGAAAACGATAGGCAACAGCGCCAGCTCGGGTGCCTCGCGGATCAACGCGGTCAATTGCATGCCGTCCATGTCCGGCATATGCATGTCCATCAGCACCAAATCCGGCGCAAACGAACGAATTTCTCCCAAGACGTTATGCGCCTCTGCCGCGGTGCGCACCTCAATGCCCTGCTTGCGCAAAATCGCGGCGCAATACATGGCTTGTGATCGATCATCCTCAACCACCAATACGCGCAGATGATCCTGGCGCTCGCGAACATTGATCAGTTCGCCGACCCGCGTAACCAGGTAGTCGGGGTCTTCACCTTCTAATGAAGCGTCAGCGCCGCTATTGAGCGCAGCAACGCGCGCACCGGCATCACGACTGCGATTAAGGTACAGAACCGTCGCACCAAGGGCTTCAGCGCCCCGTGCCCGCTCCAATCGATCAGCAACAGCGCGCAAATCGGCCAAAAAGTCCTGATCAATCAGCACTGCGGCTAGGCCCGGCTCCATGGCTTGCAGCAACTGGCTGGTTTGCTGGAAGCGCTCCACACGCAAAGGGCCAGCGCTCAGGCGCTCGATGAAATCCCGCCACAATGGCGTTTCTGGCGCCAGCACCAACAGGCGTTTGCGCTCATCCTCGCTGACCGCAGGCGCGCTGCTGGCCGCCGCGTTGGCGTCGCGCTCTGCACGCAGCACTGCAAGCACTGCTTCTTCGAGCTTGCCTAACCTATGCAGTTGCGTCGGATTTGGGGTTGCAACATCTCCATCCACCAACACGCCCAAATACGACTCAAGATCGGTGAGCGCGCGCGCCAAAGCTTCACGCTGGGTTTGCGCTGCCAATTCGCTGGCGCGCAGCAAAGCAGACTGTGCAAACCCGGCGTCTTTGGCGGTCCAGTGGCCTTTGCGGAGGGCCTGCCAGCGGGACAGGGCGGCAATAACGTCACGGGGAATTGGGGCTAGTGTCGGCATTTTGAGTAAATCGGGAAATGGAAATAATCGCAGATTGCAATCACTACACTAACGCCCAAGTGCTGGGCATTCGTCGCAAAGTCGTCTAGTACATGTAATCCTTTGTTGCCAATAGTCGGTACGGCTAAGGAGCCTGAAACGTGCACGGCGATGCTCATTTTCTGGAAAGTTTGGCGATTGTCCTGTGCGTTGCTGCGGCAACCACGGTGCTGTGCCAGCGCGTGCACCTGCCCGTGGTGCTTGGTTATTTGATCGCCGGCGTATTGATAGGTCCACACGCACCGCCGTTGTTGGTGGTTGATTCCACCACTATTGCGACGCTATCTGAACTTGGCGTCATCTTGCTGATGTTTTACATTGGCATGGAATTGTCTTTGCGCAAGCTGGCTGAAGTAGGACCGCGCGGCTTTGCGGTGGTGCTGGTCGAGATGGGCCTAATGTTGTTTTTAGGCTATCTGGCCGGGCGTCTAGCCGGATTCACGCCGATCGAATGCGCATTTTTGGCGGCGATGTTGTCCATTTCTTCAAC
>CAZLSB010000235.1:0-6503 GCA_964561825.1 uncultured Xanthomonas sp. | reverse complement strand
TTTTGGCTCGGAAACTGGGTGATTTGTGGGCTTTTTCTTAAGTTAATGGCATTGGGCCCCGGAGCTGCGCGCGGCGGCCTATTCCACCGGCTTCATCAACTTCTTCTTTCGCGGCAAGCTGGTGGTCGAGGCGCCGCTGGATGGCCTGTTCGGCGCCATTGATCACAGCATTGCGCACACGCTGGATGCCGACGGCTATCCGCGTTGTCGTTCCACGGTGGTCGTTGGGCCAGATACCTGGTGCACGCCGGGGCGCATTTACGGGTTTACCAAGTTGCGGCTGAAAGTGCGCAATGACACGGCGACGATCATCCAGGGCGGTGGCGGCGCCGTGGTGGCACAGGCGCTGGTGGCGACGGTGGCCAATTCGACCACCGGTACCAATGAGGCCTCTCGCTATCGCCCGCTATCACCGCAACCTCTGCCATCGCCCCGATTTGACCAGCGAGCGGACGATGAATGCCAATGGCGTGGTCGGTTTGGAGCCTGCCAACTGTTCGTCTCGCACCCAGTACCAGGAAATTTCGGTCTCGAAAGCCAAAGTCGCCAGCGCCGCTGAACTCAATGGCGCCACAGCATCCGCACTGACCTTTGACTTCAGCTCAGACCCGATCCCCGGGTAGCTTCGATGTCAAGGAGCCGAGCTAGGTGACGGTGTGGAACAACAGCGATTGGGGCGCGTGTAATGGGGCCTGGGTGCAGAACTTTGGCACGGGCTGCGCGTGGCCGGCAACACCGTACGGGTGATCACGTCCACCAGTCTCTGCATCGGCTCGCAGCTGCTGTTGCTGCACACCGGAGGCTTCCACGGCGATCTGAGCACCGGCAAGTATGTGCGCGTAGCGGTGCTCATCGACGGGCGCACGCTGACCACGCGGGCACGGGTGACCTTAGGCGCGAGTCCCACAGTTGTAGCGTATTCGAAAAACATCAAAGGCCAGGTGCGCCAGGGCAGCAAGGAAATCATCACGGTAAACGCGCCGTACCAGCCGGAGCCCATGTTCCTGAAACGGGGCCGCATCGGCAGTTTCCGACCCATACCCGTGCATCTGATCTCAGGCTTTGATGCGCAGCCGGGCACTGACTCGGGGCCGCTGGATGTCGGCAAGCTGTTGCCAAGCTTTCCAGTGATGGACCTGACGAATGCCGCAGAATTCCAGTTCCCAGATGTCGCAACCAGTGTGGGCAGCTGTCCGCAGCCGAGTTGAGCCAGGGTAAGTCGCACATCGCCGCGAACATGGCGCCGGGTTGGCTATCTGCCAAACAATCAACTGGCCCTTGCCGCGCTCACAACTAAGCTAACGCGCGGGCCGGCGCAGTGCCCAAATGGTCATTGCGATCAGGATCAGCGGGGGCAGCAGATTGACCATGATCAATCCGTCGCGATTGGTTTCCGCCAGATTGATTAAGGTGCGCTGGCCGAAATAGAAGCTGATACCCAGGGCCATGCCGAGCAAAAGTTGCTGGCCTAAACCGCCGCTGCGTAAGTTGCCAAACGCAAATGGTACCGCGGCAAATGCCATCGTCAATGCGACTAGCGGATAGAACAATCGAAACCAAAAAGCACTCTCGAAAGCCAGCGCGTCCAAGCGATTGATGCGCGCGTAGCGGATGGTCTCCAGCAAGTCGCGGGTGCTCTGTTGGCGCGGGCGCACGGTGTGCGATTCGATTAAGCCTGGATCGAGCAGCGTGTCCATGCTCAGGCTGGCTTGTTTGTCGCTAATCACGCTGGCATCGCTGAGTTTGTCACGGACCACATCGAGCAATTCGAAACTGCCACCGCGATAACTCGCTCGTTCGGCTTTGACGACTTCACTCAAACGCGCGTCGCTGCCAAACTGGTAGCGCCAAACATCCCATAAATCCAATTCCCCAGGGCCGGAAATGACGATGCGTTTGGCGTTCCACACGGCCGCGCCATCGCGCAACCAGAGCCCGCTGCCGCTGAAAGAAATGCCTTGAGATTTTGACTGCGCGGCCAAATCGGCGGCCATTCGATCGGCGCGTGGGCCCACCCATTCACCCAAAACCAAGGCGACCACCAATAAAGCGCCC
This sequence comes from uncultured Xanthomonas sp., assembly GCA_964561825.1. Taxonomy (GTDB): domain Bacteria; phylum Pseudomonadota; class Gammaproteobacteria; order Xanthomonadales; family SZUA-5; genus JADKFD01. Next base: position 4,448 of record CAZLSB010000235.1, on the reverse strand, counting down.
GCCGCGTAAACCACCGACAGGCTGATGCGCAAGCGGCTGACGCCCGCGGCTTGTAGTGCGATTAATTCGCTGCGTGCCGCCAACGCGCCGAGACCCAACATGCTGCCGACGATCGCCGCGGTTGAGAACATCTGATACATGCGGCGCGGGATGGTCAAGCCGATGTATTCCAGCACCCGCAGCATGTCGTAACTGCCGATACCCACTTCATCCAGCTCATTGAGCAACGCCAGCAGTGTGTCGATACCCACAAAAACCAGCAGCGACAAGATGATTGCCGGAATCACCGCCTTAAATATCAACTTGTCGGTCAGCGTGAACACTCAATGCACTCCCATTCGCGCGAGTGTCTTGCGGCCATTGCGCCAAGCCAGCAGCTCGCGCGCCCAAGCAATCACCACGATGCCAGCAAAGGCCGCATGCACCCACCACGTGCCCAACCAGATGGGCAAGGTGCCGGCCAGCACCCACACACGGGCCAGTTCCACCAAATTGGTGTAGGTCAGGTACAACATGATGGCCACCACCACTTTGTCAAAACGCGGCTGGCGCGGCGCGCTTTGCGCCATCACCGGCGCAATGATCAGCAATAACAGCAGCACCAGCGGTTGGGCCAAGCGTCGGGTCAGCTCGGCTTGTGATTCCAAGTCGCTTGCATTCCACAATTCAGACGTCGATCGCGCCTGCCGTGGATCGTCTCCGGCATTAGCGAGTTGCCGCGGGAAGGCGATGTCCGCCTCTTCGAAGCGAATCCGCCGATAGCCCGGCTCGCCCGGTTTGCCATCGACGCGTTCGCCAGTCGTCAAATGCAGGATCACTTCGTCGGTGGCGTCGTCTACTTGGATGGATCCTTGCCTTGCGGTCAAGACAATACGTTGGCCATCGCGTTCGCGGACCAGCATGATTTCATCGATGGTACGTTGATCGGCGCTGACACTAGACACGTACAGCACGCCGGCGCCGCCCGGCAACTCGACGAAACGCCCGGAGGTCAAACCAGCCACCGCCACCGAGCGTTGCGTATCCAAAATCATCTGAGCGGCGACCTCGCGCCCAAACGGTGCCACATAAAAGGCCAGCGCCGCTTGCAACAACACCAGCAGCCCGCCTAAACGAAATAGCGGCCGCAGTGTTTGCAGCGGCCCGTAACCAGACGCCGCCAGCACCGCCATTTCGCTGTCTCTATACAAACGACCATAAGACAGCAGTACCGCCAGTAAACTGCCCAGTGGCAACAACATGGTCAGCGCGTCAGGGATGCGTAAACCGATTTGACTGAGCAATAACACCGGCGGCACCCTGCCGCGCGCGATTTTGTTGAGCACGTCGGTCAACAAACCACCCAGCACTACAAGCAACAAAATAGCCAGTACGCCGGCCAGGGCATAGCAGACCTCGCGTTCGAGGTAGCGGTCGGCGCGCGTTGTCATCCCGAGTTAGACTTCCCGTTCTACCAAGTGTCGGCACCGCGCCGATTAACTTGAGGGCGTGCATTCTGCCCGCCACAGAGCCGAGTTTGCCATTTTTGATCTGGAGACTGTTCATGTTGGAGTTCAAGCGCCTGACCGGACGTCCGAAAGACGTTGTTGCTTCACTGCTGATTGTCGGTGTCTACGAGGACCGCATGTTGACCAGCGCCGCCGCCGAATTGGATGCGGCGAGCGGTGGTGTACTGAAGCGATTGATGGAAAGTGGCGATCTCAGCGGTCGCGTCGGCAGCACCACGGTGTTGCACCACTTGAGTGGATTGGTCGCGCCGCGCGTGTTGGTGGTGGGTTTGGGTGAGCAGCGCAAGTTCGACAGCGCGCGTTTCCTGCGCGCCACGCGCGACGCGCACAAAGCGCTCAAAGGGCTGCCGGTAGACAGCGTCGCCTCCTATTTGACTGAAGTTGAGGTTCCCAAACACGATATCGCGTGGAAATTGGTGCAATCTGCGCTGCTGGCCGATTATTCGGCCTACAAATACACCGCCACGCTGAAAGTGCGTGCAGAACGCACTGAACTGCGCGAAGTACAGTTCAGTGCCGGCACTTACAGCGGCGATGCGCTGGCACGGGCCACCGCTACCGCCGCCGGCGTGCGTTTGACGCGTGAATTGGGCAATTTGCCGCCGAATATTTGTAACCCCGCTTATTTGGCCGAACAAGCGCTGCAAATGGCGCAGCGCCACCCGGAAATTGCCGTCAAGGTGCTAGAAACTGCGGACATGCAAGCGCTAGGTATGGGCGCCCTGTTAGCGGTTGCCGCCGGCAGCGCCAACGCGCCCAAGCTGATTGTCATGGATTATCAGGGCGCGCCCGGCAAGCCGATCGTATTGGTCGGCAAGGGCATTACTTTTGATACCGGCGGTATCGACATCAAACCAGCCGCCGGTATGGAAGAAATGAAGTTTGATATGTGCGGCGCCGCGGCTGTATTTGGCGTGATGGAAGCCGTGGCTCGGTTACGCCTGCCGCTGCACGTGATTGGCATCACCCCGGCGGCCGAGAATATGCCGGATGGCAAGAGTTATCGGCCGTCGGATGTGGTTAAAACCATGGCCGGCCATCAGGTGGAAATTCTCAATACCGATGCCGAAGGCCGTTTGATTCTGTGCGATGCGCTGACCTATGCCACGCGTTATGAACCGCGCACCTTGATCGATATTGCGACGCTCACCGGTGCTTGCGTGGTTGCACTGGGCACGCACGCCAGTGGCTTGATGAGCCACGATGATAGTTTGGCTGACGAGTTGCTGGCCGCTGGCGAATTGAGTGGCGATCGCGCCTGGCGTTTGCCGCTGTGGGAGGACTACCAGAGCCAGTTGGAGACCGGTTTTGCCGATTTTGCCAATCTGGGTGGCAAATACGGCGGCGCGATTACCGCAGCCTGTTTCTTGAGCCGATTCACCGAAGGCCAACGCTGGGCGCATTTGGATATCGCCGGCAGCGCCTGGGATTCCGGCCGCAAAGGCACTGCCACCGGACGCCCAGTCGCCATGTTGGTGCAATGGTTGTTGAGCCAGAAAGGCTAACCGCCCTATGCCGCGCGCTGACTTTTATTTGATCGAACAAGAACGTTATCGCGCGGAGCCCTTGCGGGTGGTGTGCGTATTGGCCAAACGTGCCTACGGCGCGGAAATACCCACGTTGATACTGACCCGTACGCTCGACGAGGCTGAAGCCATCGACGATTTATTATGGTCTTTTGATGCCGATGCCTTCATTCCGCATCAAATCGCCGGCGACGACGAAGACGACGTGACCGCGGTGTTGATCGCACCGCCCGGCGCGCAAGTCGCAGATCGACCCTTAGTCATTAATCTGCGCGAAGAATGCGCGAGCGGCCAATACGAAACCGTTAAAGAAGTGGTGACCGCCGATCCAAACGAGCGTGAGGGCTCACGCAAACGTTGGGCTGAGTATCGGCGGCGCGGCTTTGAGGTCAAAAAGTACGATTTGTAAGGGAACCTCTAGTAACCGTAGCGATGGCCAAGCCAAGTGCGAGCCAAACTGATGTGGTCTGCCAAGCGACGTCATCGCGAGTGTCCTTTTTTAGCCCCATCCTTTTTCAGCCCCAAAATGCACGCGGATGAACCCACAAGACTGGCAAGCTTTCGATGGTCTAACCCAACACTGGCGATCGGTATTGGGCGAGGGCCTACATGGAAGTGCATTACCAAGACCTGTTCGACGATTTGCAGACGCAGGCGCGGTGCGTCGTGGCTCATTGTGGCTCGCCTTGGGACCCGGCGTGTTTGGCCTCCCAAGAAAACCAGGCTCCGGTGGCCACCGCCAGTTCGGTGCAAGTGTGTCAGCCTTTGTATCGCACCAGCGTCGATCGTTGGCGCAAACTGCACGCCGAGTTAGCGCCGGTGACCGACTGGCTAGAACTCGCGGTATAAGGCAACTTGTGTCCGCGATAGGGTCGATTGTTCGACTGTCGTAAAGCGCAACCCAGGCGCCCACAGGCGCGTAAAAATCGCCAAGGGACGGGACTTCTCGTGACGGAAATGCCCATTAATGCATCATTGCCCCAAGAACTGCTGCGCAAGAAGCGCATGGGTGGCGCACTTAGCGCGGCAGAGATTAGCGAACTGGTCACCGGCATCACCGACGGCAGCTTGAAAGACGCCCAAGTGGGCGCCTTGGCGATGGCGATCTGTACGCGCGGCATGAGCGCCGCCGAGACCACCGCGTTGACGCTGGCGATGCGTGATAGCGGCCAGGTACTTGAGTGGCACGCGGCAGGTTTTGACGCGCCGATTCTCGATAAACACTCCACCGGCGGCGTCGGCGATTTGGTCAGTTTGGCCTTAGGTCCGATGTTGGCGGCCTGTGGTGCCTATGTGCCGATGTTGTCTGGGCGCGGTTTGGGTCATACCGGCGGCACCTTGGACAAATTGGAAGCAATACCGGGTTATCAGGTGGAAGTGGGTTTGCCCCAGTTGCGCGATGTGCTGCGCGAAG
>CAZLSB010000234.1:0-6507 GCA_964561825.1 uncultured Xanthomonas sp. | reverse complement strand
CATTCTACCCCGTCCAACTGAGGTTTCTAGAGGTTTCTAGGATCATGTTGAGCAAACTCTAAAGCCGTAGCGAGCGCGAGGCGCCCAGGGGGACAAACCGCAGTGGTTGTCTGCAAAGGACGCAAAGAAGCGCGTCAGGGCCACGGCGACGGGAACTTCTCCGCGGGCTAGGGGTCAAGCACTGGGTCGCCGCTGCCCACGCGGATGATGCCATGCCCGTTGTATGCGATCGTTCTCGCGCTGGTGTATGCCGGCCGCAGCCTACCACTTCAAGCATTACGCCACTGGACCCATGAAATCTAAGCCCCTCGTTATTTGCCTGTCTGCCGCCGCGCTATGGTGCGCATCGTCATCGTTGTTCGCGCAGGCCTTGAGCAATGCGCCAGCGCCGTTGCCAACCGACACCCAAATGGAGTTGGCAAAAATTGAGGACCTGAATGCCTTAATGCAGCGTGCCGACCGCTACAAGGCGGAAAAAGACATGCGCCGCTACAGCTATGTGATGGAACGAATGCTGCAGTTGCGCCCATACAGCCCGACGTTTTTGTATCGGTTGTCTGAGGCATACGCCATTTTGGATCAAAAGACCAAAGCCTACGATTTATTGATCAAGATCCAAAAGCAAGGTCTAGCCATTAATCCAGATCTCGATAAAGATTTTGACCCGATCCGCGCAACCCCCGCGTTTAAGTACATTGTTGAGGGCTTGCAAAACAACGCGACACCGTGGGGCGAAGGCAAGGCGGCGATCACCCTCAGTAATTCGCCCGAGTTACTTGAAAGCGTCGCCTACGACAGTAAACGGCAACGCTTTTTAGTCGGCAGTGTGCGCACCGGCGAAATCGTCAGTGTCAGTAAGGATGGCAGCAAAACATCTATTTTTGCGGGGCCGACAAACGCGGCAGGGCTGAAGAGTGTATTTGCGTTAGCCACCGACGATGCGCGCGGCTTTTTGTGGGTAGGGACGGCTGGCGCACCCCAGTTTGAAGGGCATAAATCCGCCGATATCGGGTACGCGACCATTATCAAATTTGATTTGGCTAATGGTAAAGTGTTGGAAGCCTATCCATTGCCGGCCGATGGCATTCCAAAGAACTTTGGTTCCATCGCAGTCGCCGCTAATGGGGCGGTCTACGCTACCGATGCGATCACCAACGTCGTCTATCAGATTCGCGATCGCAAACTGCGCAAGTTATTCGACGTGTCAGGCTCAACCAGTTTGCGCGGTATTGCGGTCAGCCCGGATGAAAAGTTCTTGTATTTCGTCGACTATGAACTTGGCTTACGGGTGGCCGATTTGGGCAAGAGCGAGGTGCGCGAACTCACCAAGGATGATCAGAATTTGGGTGGAATCGACGGTATTTATTTCTATCAGGATCATTTGATTGTCATTCAGAACGGCAGCATTCCAACCCGCGTGGTTCGTATCAAACTAGATACTGATCGCAAATCCATCAAGGGCGTGCAGCCGCTTGAGGCAAACAAAGACGCGTTGGAAATGCCGACTTTTGGTGTTATGGCGGGCGATGATCTTTATTTCATTGCCAACAGCCAGCGTGATTTATATGCCGCTGACGGTAAACCTTTGGAAGGCAATTTCCCGCAGGCGCGGGTGCTTTATCAGGTTTCGGCGCGTTTCGCGTGGGAAGCTGATCCCAAGGGTGGTGAAATCCGTGCGGTGCCTAAGGCTGGAAAATAACGTGCGGGATAAGGAACCTCTGCGCTATGCAGAGGTTTCTAGGTTAAACGCAGGCTACAGCCGCTAACGCCGACCCAGAAAGCGCTCGTTGATGGCCTCAGCGCGTCGACGCAAAAAAGGCCCAAAACCTAACTCATCAAATAACGCGTTGAGCGCCGCTAAGTCAGGTTGCTGTGGGCGCAGGGCGCCAAGTTCCTTGGGTACCGGCGCACCACAGTGAATTTGTGTGAGTTGGCGGGATAAAAACGCGTGCTCGCGCTGTTCAGTCAATCGCGCTTGCAGCGCTTTGGCGCCGCGCATCCGCAAGAATCCAACTTCGTCGACACGTTTGTAGAGTTCGTCTAGCGTTCCGAAGTGCCGCAACAACTTGGCGGCACTGACTAGGCCGACACCCTTCACCCCCGGAATATTGTCGACCGGATCGCCGGCCAGCGCCAACAGGTCAACCATCTGCTGTGGGCGTACGCCAAAGCGCTCCACCACGGCGGCCCCGTCGTAGCGTCGGTCGCGACCGAAATCCCATTGTTCATCGCCGTCTTTCAGTAACTGGGTTAAATCCTTGTCGGCGGAAATCAGCAGCACACTGTGGCCATGCTGGTGCGCCAAGGTGGCTAAAGATCCGATCAAATCATCGGCTTCGAAGCGCGTATGGGCGTGGCCGCTCAGTCCCAAGTGCTGCGCAATCGCTTGGCAATGGGCAAATTGGCGCAGCAAGGCCTCATCGGGTGGCTCGCGATTGGCTTTGTAAGCGGGGTAAATTTCCTTGCGAAAGCAGCTGCCGAGTGCAGTGTCGAAACAAACGCCCAGGTAAATCGGCTTCGAATGTTCGAGCAATTGCAATAAAAAACTGGCAAATCCTTGCGCGGCTTGCGTAGGCCAGCCCTCGCGGTCACGCCAATCGGGTGGCAATGCGTGATAAGCGCGAAAAATATACAGGCTGGCATCAACCAGACAAACGCGCGCCTTGAGCGTGGTCATCAGCTTGCCTGCATATCGGCGGGTCGCCAGTCACTCACCAATTGTTCGTAGCGCGGGCGCTCGCGAGACGGGATTTCACCCTGCGGCGTGCCGATGTGGACGAAGGCGACCACGCGCTCGTTGGCATTTAGGCCGAGAGTCTGCTGCGCCTGCGGATCGTAGGCCGGCCAGCCAGTCAGCCACTGCGCGCCGTAGCCCAGCGCGCAGGCGCCGATCAGCAGGTTCTGAGCCAGCGCGCCAGCGGACAACAGTTGTTCCACCTCAGGGATCTTGTGCTCCGGCGTGATCCGCGCGATCACCGCCAATACCAGCGGCGCCTGCGCAAATCGTTGCAAGTCCTTGCTGCGGATTGCTTCATTGAGCACTTCGCCGCGTGCTTCGCGCAGCGCGACCAGCGCGCGACCAAGCGCCGCGCGCGCCTCGCCTTGGATCCTTAGCAGGCGCCATGGCTGCAGGCGTCCGTGGTCGGACACACGCGCGGCGGCTTCTACCAGGGCCCGCACCTCCTCTTCGGTGGGCCCCGGCTCCCCCAGTAGTCGAGAGGGTGTCGAGTGGCGTGCAGTCAGCGGTCTAAGTTTGACTTCGATGCTCATGGCAGCAGGCTTTCTGTGTGATGAGGCGAGTCTACGTGGGTAGCACTCCTGTCCACAGGTCTGCACTCAAATAAGGGGTGTGAGTCTGTCGGAGCCGTGCCCCGCGTTTGCATCACCGGATCACCACATTGCTTTGACTCGCCGCTGTCAAATAAGGGCATGCTATGCAATTGCCAACAGCGACGGCCATCAGCAGACCTCTATTTTTGCACGCGCTGCGTGGCTGTTTATTTCCTGATTTTTTGAACTGATAATTGTTCTGCGTCAACGGGGCAGAGGGTTGCCTGGGTAGCCTGCAGTCCGGCCGCATTTTGATGTTTACGAAACGAGTTATGGAGAACTGAATGTCACTGACTATCGGAGTGCCGCGAGAGGTCATCGCGGGCGAGAAGCGTGTTGCAAGCGTCCCCGAAGTGGTCGAGAAGTTGATCAAGCTGGGTTTCAAGGTCGCCGTTGAGTCCGGCGCCGGCGATGCGGCAAATTGCAGTGACGAAACCTATAGTGCCGCAGGCGCCCAGATCGTTGCGGGCGCACCCGAACTGTGGGCGGCGTCCGACATCGTTTTCAAGGTCGGCGTTCCGACGACGGAGGAAGTCGGTCTGCTGCGCGAAGGCGGCACCGTGATCGGCTTTATCTGGCCGGCGCAAAACCCGGAACTGATGCAGCAACTTAGCGCTAAGAAAGCAACCGTGCTGGCCATCGACTCCTTGCCGCGCATGCTGAGCCGCGCCCAGAAGATGGACGCCCTGACTTCCCAGGCCGGCGTCTCCGGCTATCGCGCCGTGATCGAAGCCGCCAACGTTTTTGGCCGCTTCTTCAACGGCCAGATCACCGCCGCGGGCAAGGTTGCGCCGGCCAAGGTCTTCATCGCCGGCGCCTGTGTGGCCGGACTTGCGGCGATTGGCACGGCTGCGGGCCTCGGCGCCATCGTGCGCGCCAACGACACCCGTGCTGAGGTGGCAGACCAAGTCGTGTCGCTGGGTGGCGAATTCGTCAAGGTCGATTTTGAGGAGGAAGGTGGCGGCGGCGGTGGTTACGCCAAGGTGATGAGCGAGGGCTTCCAAAAGGCCCAGCGCGAGATGTACGCCAAGCAGGCCAGGGAGGTGGACATTATCATCACTACCGCGCTGATCCCCGGCAAACCCGCGCCCAGGCTGATCACCGCCGAGATGGTTAAGAGCATGAAGCCGGGCAGCGTAATTGTTGACATGGCGGCCGAACGCGGTGGCAACTGCGAACTGACCGTGCCCGGCCAAGCCGTTGTCAGGCATGGCGTGACCATTGTCGGTTACACCGATTTGACCAGTCGTCTGGCCAAGCAGTCATCCACCCTGTACGCAAACAATTTGTTTCGCCTCACCGAGGAGCTGTGCAAGACCAAGGACGGCATCATTGACGTCAACATGGACGATGACGCCATCCGCGGGCTGACCGTCATCAAGAATGGCGAAGTGACCTGGCCGCCCCCGGCGCCCAAGCTAGTCGCTGCGCCGGCAGCCAAGCCAGCGGCTCCGGTGCAGAAGAAGAGTGGCGGTCACGGCAAGGCCAGCGCCCCGGCATCAGCGAGCCGCACTGCCATCATGTTTGGGGTCGCCGCGCTGGTCTTCTGGTTCATCGGCTCCGGCGCGCCTCCGGCCTTCCTCGCACACTTCACGGTTTTCGTGCTGGCTTGTTTTGTCGGCTACATGGTGGTGTGGAACGTGACCCCGGCGCTGCATACACCACTGATGAGCGTCACCAACGCCATCAGCAGCATCATCGCGATTGGCGCGCTGGTCCAGGTTGGGCCGGAGGGCTTGGTGCGCTGGCTGGCGGTGGCGGCAATTGCGCTGACCGCGGTGAATATGTTCGGCGGATTCGCCGTTACGCAGCGCATGCTGCAGATGTTCCATAAGTAGGGGATACACGAATGTCTGCAGGTCTGGTCACTGTCGCCTATATCGGGGCGATCATTCTCTTCATTCTCAGCCTTGGCGGGCTGTCAAATCCCGAGACCTCCCGTCGCGGCAATCTTTACGGCATGACCGGCATGGCCATTGCTGTGCTGGCCACGGTCTTCGGGCCGCGCGTCACCATGGCCGGCATTCCCTGGGTCGTCGCTGCCATGGTCGTTGGCGGTGCAGTTGGCCTGTATGCCGCCCGCACCGTGAAAATGACCCAGATGCCTGAGCTGGTTGCGCTGATGCACAGCTTGGTCGGTCTGGCGGCCTGTCTGGTCGGTTTTGCCAGCTTCATTGATCCGGCGGCATCGGCGGCTTTCAGCCCCGTCGAGGTCAGCATTCACCATATGGAAATCTACATCGGCATCCTCATCGGTGCCGTCACCTTCTCCGGTTCGATCATCGCCTTCGGCAAGCTGTCCGGCAAGATTGGCGGCAACCCCTTGCTGCTGCCCGGGCGCCACTGGCTCAATCTGGCCGGCCTGCTGGTGGTAATTTGGTTCGGGTATGAGTTCATCAACGCGCATTCCATCAGTGACGGCATGATGCCGCTGATCGTGATGACGACGATAGCGCTGCTGTTCGGCATCCACATGGTGATGGCCATTGGTGGTGCGGACATGCCGGTGGTGGTCTCGATGCTCAACAGCTACTCCGGCTGGGCTGCGGCAGCAACCGGCTTCATGTTGAGCAACGATCTGTTGATCGTGGTGGGCGCGCTGGTCGGATCAAGCGGCGCCATCTTGTCGTACATCATGTGCAAAGCGATGAATCGCAACTTCATCAGCGTGATTGCCGGCGGCTTTGGCACCACCAGCGGAGCCACGAAGGGGGCGGCGGCGCAGCCAGCGGGTGAGGCGGTGCCGATCAGCAGCGCCGACACGGCCGAGTTGTTGCGCGAGGCCAAGAACGTGATCATCGTTCCCGGTTACGGCATGGCGGTGGCGCAGGCCCAACACACCGTCTACGAGATCACCAAGCACCTGCGCGCCAAGGGCGTCACGGTTCGCTTCGGCATTCATCCAGTGGCGGGGCGCATGCCCGGCCATATGAATGTACTGCTGGCCGAGGCCAAGGTGCCCTACGACATCGTGTTGGAAATGGACGAACTCAACGACGACTTCCCAAAAACCGACGTGGCTATGGTGATCGGCGCCAACGACATCGTCAATCCGGCAGCGCAGGACGACCCGACCAGCCCGATCGCCGGCATGCCGGTACTCGAAGTCTGGAACGCCAAGACGTCGATTGTGATGAAACGCAGCATGGCGTCGGGTTATGCCGGCGTCGACAATCC
>CAZLSB010000233.1:0-6574 GCA_964561825.1 uncultured Xanthomonas sp. | reverse complement strand
TGCTGACACCCTTCTGCTTGCCGACCATGTTGTGGATCATCTCGGTCAGCAGCACGGTCTTGCCGACGCCCGCGCCGCCGAACAATCCGGCCTTGCCGCCGGTTTCCAGCGGCACCAGCACGTCGATCAACTTGATGCCGGTCTCGAAGATCTCCGAGCTGGTTTTGCGATGCATCAGCGGCGGTGGCTCGCGGTGCACCGAACGCCAGCTCACATCCACCGGTTCGTCCTGACGGTCGATGGCATGGCCGAAGACGTTGAACATGCGTGACAGGATAGCCTTGCCGACCGGCGCCAATAGGGGAGCGCCGGTGTCGGTCACCGGCATGCCACGCGCCAGACCTTGGGTTGGTGTGAGCGCGATGCCGCGCACATGACGGGCGTCAATCTGGGTGAGCACTTCGATCGCGATGGCACCATCGCCGCCAGCGCGCAGCAAGGTGCGAATGGGCGGCAGGCGACCTTCAAAGCGCACATCGACGACACTGCCACGCACGGCGCTGATGACACCCAAGTTTGACTCGGTCGCTTGGAAAGCAGCGCGTATGGCTTGCGTTTGGCCCTGGTCGCTCACCCTGGATTCACCTTCAGCCATCGCGCTTGGAGCCCTGTCTTACATTGTGCGCGCGCCAGCGCCGGGTCTGTTTGACAGCGCACAGACCCACCCGAGTTGGGCGCGCAGCTTGGATGTGGTTGGGGCAAATACCCCTTATCCGCAAAGGACGCGAAGAACGCATGCAACTCGGAATGATCGGCCTCGGCCGCATGGGCGCCAGCATGGTGCGGCGCCTGTTGAAAGTGGGACATGCTTGCGTCGTCCACGACACCCGGCCAGAAGCGGTTGTTGCGCTGCAGGCCGAGGGCGCGTTGGGAGTGGCATCGGTCGAGGAATTCATCACGGCGCTAGAGCGACCGCGCGCGGTCTGGCTGATGCTGCCGGCCGCGGTCGTCGACAGCGCACTCGCGTCGCTGGCGCCGCACTTGCAGGATGGCGACATCGTGATCGACGGTGGCAATTCTTACTATCGCGATGATTTACGCCGTGCCGGGCAGCTGCGTGAGTTCGGTGTGCACTATGTCGACGTCGGCACCAGCGGTGGCGTTGCCGGTGAGGAGCGTGGCTATTGCTTGATGATCGGCGGCGCGCAGGCCATCGTCGACCACCTGCTGCCGATCTTTTCGGCGCTGGCACCCGGCGTGGGCTCGGCAGCTCGCACGCCGGGCCGCACGGGCCCCATCGCGCCGGCTGAAGAAGGTTTTCTGCATTGCGGTCCTTCCGGCGCCGGCCACTTCGTCAAGATGGTCCACAACGGCATCGAATACGGTTTGATGGCGGCTTATGCCGAGGGCCTGAATATCCTGCGCAAGGCCAATATCGGCCGGCAAGAACACAGCCGTGACGCCGAAACTACGCCGCTTCGCGATCCCGAGTTCTACCGCTTTGATATGAATCTGCCCGCGATCGCGGAAGTCTGGCGACGCGGCAGCGTGATCGGCTCGTGGCTGCTCGACCTGACCGCAGGCGCATTGTTGAAAGATCCGCAGCTTGCCGCCTACGACGGCCGCGTGTCCGATTCTGGCGAGGGCCGCTGGACGCTGCAGGCGGCGATCGACATGGCGGTGCCGACGCCGGTGCTCAGCGCGGCAGTGCACGAGCGCTTTGCCTCGCGCGGTGAGGCGGTGTTCGCCAATCAGGTGCTATCGGCCATGCGTCACGCGTTTGGCGGCCACGTCGAGAAGCCCGCGGATGGTGCACCGTGAGCGTTAGCGCCAGCGCCAACACCGATCAAGCGCATTCCGACGCCTTGGTGGTGTTCGGATTCACCGGCGACCTCGCCGCCAAGAAGATCTTTCCAGCGCTTTACGCGATGCTCAAGAAGGGCCATCTGACGGTGCCGGTGATCGGCGTCGCCTCATCCAAGTGGGGCACTGACGAATGGCAAACCCGGGTACGGGACAGCCTGCAGGACGAGGAGCACGAGAACGGTATCGACGACCCTGACGCGTTCGAACGTCTGTTGGTGCTGATGAGCTACGTCAGTGGCGACTACAACGACGCAACGACCTTCACAGCGCTAAAAGAGGCGCTCGGCAGTGCGAAGCGGCCGGCTTTCTACCTCGCCATTCCACCCTCGCTGTTCGCCACCGTAATCCAGAGCCTGGGCCAGATCGGCTTGGCGCAGGATGCACGCGTCATCGTCGAGAAGCCCTTTGGTCGCGATCTGGCCTCGGCGCGCGAACTGAATGCGGTGACGCAGTCGGTGTTTCCCGAGTCGTCGATCTTCCGTATCGACCACTACCTGGGCAAGGAGGCGATCATGAACATTCTCTACTTCCGCTTTGCCAACTCCTTCCTCGAACCGCTGTGGAACCGCCACCACATCGCCAGCGTGCAACTGACGCTGGCCGAAGACTTCGGGGTAGGCACGCGCGGCGCCTTCTATGAAAGCGCCGGCTGCCTGCGCGATGTGGTCGAGAACCATCTGTTCCAGATTGTCGCGCTGCTGGCAATGGAGCCGCCGGCCTCGCAGAGTTTCGAAGGCGTGCAGTGCGCCAAGGCTAGCGTGTTGCGCGCCATGCTGCCGCTCAAGCCGGCCGATCTGGTGCGTGGTCAATACATGGGCTATCGGGACGAAAAAGGCGTGGCGAAGGACTCCGATGTCGAGACCTTCTGCGCTTTGCGCCTGTATATCGACTCGTGGCGCTGGGCCGGCGTGCCCTGGTACCTGCGCGCCGGCAAGCGTTTGCCGACTTCGATGGTCGAAGTGCAGGTGCAGATGCACCCACCGCCGCAGCGGCTGTTCGACGATTCCGGGCCGGCCGCTGGCCGCGCCAACTACTTTCGCTTCCGCCTGCAGCCCGAGCCTGGCATTGCGCTGGCGGCGCGCACCAAATGCCCTGGCCGGCAATTCATCGGTGTGCAGCGCGAGCTATACCTGGAAGAAGGCGATCCGGACACGATTTCGACCTACGAACGTCTGCTCGGCGACGCCATGGCCGGCGACAGCGCGCTGTTCACCGACGTAGATGCAGTGATGGCGGCCTGGACCGTGGTCGAGGCGGTGCTGGCCGAGCATGGCACTGCGCTGCCTTACGAATCCGCAAGCTGGGGCCCGGCCGAGGCCGATGCGCTGATCGCCGGCGACGGCGGCTGGAAAAATCCGCCCGCGAACGCGCCGACGCCGAACGGACCAGCCGGACGAGGTCTGCGATGACCGCCGACATCGTTTTTCTGCTGGACGTCGACAACACCTTGCTCGACGGCGACCGCACCGTCAACGATCTGCGCGAGCACTTGAAGGGCGAGTTTGGCAGCGCCGCGCAGCGCTATTGGGTGATCTTCGACAGGTTGCGCGTGGAGCTCGGCTATCCCGATTATCTGGGCGCCTTGCAGCGCTTCCGACTCGACGTCGAACCGGGCAGCGCCGACGAGCAGCGGCTGTTGATGATGTCCGCGTTTCTCATCGACTACCCCTACGCCGATCGCCTCTATGCGGGTGCGCTGCAGGCCCTCAACCACCTCGGTCGCTTTGGCCCGACCGTGCTCCTGACCGATGGCGATGTGGTGCTGCAGCCGCGCAAGCTGCAGCGCTCGGGTCTGTGGGACGCCGTCGAGGGCCGCGCGCTGATCTACGTGCACAAGGAGCAGAGCTTAGACGCCGTGCAGCGCCATTATCCAGCCCGGCACTACGTGATGGTCGACGACAAGCTGCGCATTCTGGCGGCCATGAAGGCGATCTGGCGGGAACGGCTGACCACCATTTTCGTGCGCCAAGGTCACTATGCGCTTGACCCAGCGGAAGTCGCCAAGTATGCGGCCGCCGACCTCAGCATCGAGCATATCGGCGAACTCGTCGAACTCGATCTCCATTCACTGATCCAGCGTCCCGCTTAGGGCTCGTGAGGAAATAACTTGGACTTTTGGCCGTCGGATTGGGGCGGGATGCGAGGCGCGATGAGCGCTTGTGTGGCGCGCCACACAAGCGAGTCGCAACGAAGCAGCGCGCCCCAGCCAGCGAGCAAAAAGTCCAAGTTATTGACGCACGAATCCTCAGGCGAGGGCGATCTAAGGAGCTGCCATGAGCACACCCACTCAAAACCTGCATGACCTCGGCCAGAGCCTGTGGGTCGACAATATCAGCCGCGCCATGCTTGAGTCGGGCACGCTGGCGAGCTACATCGCCGAGAAGTCCGTGACCGGCCTGACCTCAAACCCGACCATCTTCCAACACGCGATCGGCCACGGCAGCACCTATGACGAGGTGATTGCCCGGCTGGCGCGGCGTGGCAAGTCTGCCGAGGAGCAATTCTTCCTGCTCGCCCTGGACGATCTGACCAAGGCGGCCGATTTGTTTCGCCCCATCTTCGATGCCACCCATGGGCTCGACGGTTGGGTCTCGCTGGAAGTTTCACCGCTGTTGGCCGACGATGCCGCCGGGACCATCCAAGCTGCGGCAGCGTTACACAAGGCGGCGAACCGACCGAATCTGTACATCAAGATTCCCGGCACGCCGGCTGGCATCGAAGCCATTGAGGAATCGATCTTCGCCGGCGTACCGGTCAACGTCACCCTGTTGTTCTCGCCCGCGCAGTACCTAGCGGCTGCCGCCGCCTACATGCGTGGCATCGAACGCCGCATCGCAGCAGATCTGGACCCGAACGTGCACTCAGTGGCCTCGCTGTTTGTCAGTCGCTGGGACGTGGCGGTGAATTCGCAGCTCCCGCCGCCCTTCCACAACCGCCTGGGTATCGCCATCGCGACGCGCACCTACGCCGCCTACCGCGAACTGCTCAACTCACCGCACTGGCACCAGCTGGCCCGGTCCGGCGCGCGGCCGCAGCGGCTGCTGTGGGCCAGCACCGGCACCAAGGACCCGGCAGCAGCCGACACGTTGTACGTCGAGTTCCTGGCGGCACCCGACACCATCAACACGATCCCGGAGCTCACTTTGGCGGCCTTCGCCGAGCACGGCAAGCTTATTGGCGTCTTGCCGGCCGATGGCGGCAATGCCGAAGAAGTGCTGGAAGCGTTCCGCGGCCAGGGCGTGGATATTGACGCGCTGGCGACTCGCTTGCAGCGCGCGGGTGTCGAGGCCTTTGCCGCATCGTGGCAGGCGCTGCTGGCACGCATCCGCGACAAGTGCGCCAGCTCGTCGCCGAGCGCTGCATGAACAACGAGGGCTGCGGGCTGTCCGACCATCGGTGTTTTACCCAGGCCCAGCGGCCTGTCGGACTTTCGAAAGTCCGACAGACTACCAGGGCACATCCACATCAGTGCCGCGCGCGCCACGCTTGCGGCCGTGCAGCATCGATGCGATTAGATTTTCACGAAACTTGCGTGATGCGTGCACAGCGCCTGCAATGTGAATCGGAATCGACGCCAGCAGCGCCCAAGTCGCCCATAGATGCAGGTTCATCACCCAGGCCACGCCCCAGTAGCGATCCGTGGTCGACAGCCAACCGCTCAAGCTGATCACCGCGAGCAGTGTCAACAGCCACACGATCATCCACCCACCCAGCGGATTGTGGCCGACGTAGCGCGGGGCTTGCCCGCGCAGCAGTTGTCGCAGGTAGAGCAGGGTGCTCTGCGGATTGCGCACGAATCCCACAAAACGCGCGCTCACCGGCCCGGCAAAGCCCCAGATCAGGCGCATGCACAGCGCGACCAATACCGCATAACCGATCCACTCGTGCCAGCGTCCGGCGCTGTGGCGAGTGAACCAGGCGGCTGTCACCCCAGCGATAAACGCCAGATGCAGGACGCGCACCAGCACATCCCACACACGCACCTGTCCATTGGCAGGACGCATCGGGCGACTCTAGATCAGTCGTGGTCCTTGATCGGCACGGCCGCGAGGGTGACCGGGTGGAAATAGGCCTCCACGCGGACACCCTTTTCATCCAGCGCGTAAACCTCGTAACAACCGCCGTCTTCCTTAATGCGGCGCACGTTCCAGCCCTTTTCGGTCAGCTGCTTTTCGAGCACGCTGGTGGCCTGCCAAGTGGCCTTATCACCCGAATCACAGGTGGCCAAACCGGAGGCGAAGGCGGGCGCGGACGTGATCAGCGCCAAGCCGAGGATGCAATAGCGGAACAAGTTCATTGATGCGACTCCAATGGTCTGGGGAAATCCAAGTCAGACCACTATATCAAATGCGAATGCATTGCATTTGCGTACGGACCTTCTGGTAACGGACGTGTTTGATTAGCAGAAGAGCACGCCGGCATGCACCGGCAACGGAATATTCTTCAGCCGCAATGCGCCTCGCTCGCCACGCCAATCGCTAAGGGCTGGCGACCGCCGCGTCGCTCCCCAACAATTCGCCGTCGCTCGCAGCGCCTTGCAGTCGCGCCGCGAGGTTGACGGCGCCATAGAGATCGCCACCGCGACCCACCACCGTTGCACCGTGGTGCATGCCAGTGTGCAGTGGCAGTGCCTTGATCTCTAGCTCAAGAAGGATGCGGTGAGCCTGCGAACCGCAGCGGGATTTTTTTGCCGCGCTCTGCGGCTAGTTGTAATGCTCACGAGCTGGAAAACTGAAGATCTGGTTATCAGGAATGTCGCTAAAATTGC
>CAZLSB010000232.1:0-6576 GCA_964561825.1 uncultured Xanthomonas sp. | reverse complement strand
CTGAACTGGTTAGTTGGTTAGTGACTAAAGGCAAGATCGCTGCGCGAAGCCGCAATGCGGCCGCAACGTAGCGGTCATCGATAGCGCCTAGGCTTTTGGCATACCCTTTGTGGATTGCCAAAATGCCTCGCACATTCAATAGATTATCGTCACTCGCCGGACTATTTTTGGGCGGCCTGCTGGCGCTCAACGCGAGTGCAGAGACCTTAAGCTTGCGCTTACATGGCTCAAATACCCTGGGATCCAAGCTGGGTCCGGATTTGCTGGAGTCCTTTGCCCGCCAGCAGGGTTTTGTCGGCGTGGAGCGCGCTGCAACGGCGGAAAACGAGTTTAGAGTAACTGGACTACGCGCCAACGGCGACCAGTTTGTCGGCGTTGTTAGAGCGCACGGCACCAACACCGGCTACGTCGATCTGCTGGCCGGCAACGCGGATGTTTGGATGGCCTCGCGCGCAGCCAGCGAAGATGAAGCGCAGCGCGCGCTGGCGATTGGCGATCTGCATTCGCCGCAGCAGGAGCATGTGGTCGCCCTGGATGGGCTGGCTATCATTGTGCACCCGAACAACCCAATCAAAGAGATGCGTGTCGATCAGGTGCGCGAGGCCTTCGCCGGGCGGCTCACCGATTGGTCGCAGTTAGGCGGCAAAGCGGGCCCGATCAAACTGTATGGGCGCGATGACAAATCCGGCACTTTTGACAGTTTCAAATCGATGGTTTTGAGCGATGGCAGCAGCTTAGCCGCCAGCACCGCGCGCTTTGAGTCATCGACAGCTCTTGAGAAATCGGTGGTCAACGATCCGGCGGCATTGGGTTTCGTGGGCTTTTCTTACATCACCACATCGAAGGCCTTAGCGGTGATGGCGACCGGCACCACGCCGATCAAACCGGATGCTTTAAGCGTATCCACCGAGGATTACCTGCTGGCGCGGCGTTTGTACTTCTACACTGCCGCAAAAGCATCTGCTGACGTGGCCGCTTTTATCGAATTTGTGCAGAGCGCAGCGGGCCAAACCGTGGTCGCGCAAACGGGTTTCGTCGCGCAGCAGATTTTTACCGCGCAAATCGAACCATTGCCCGGCAATCCCGCGGTGTATTACGACGTAACCGCCAACGCAGCCCGTATTTCGCTCAACTTTCGCTTTCGACCGGCCAGTTCCACCCTCGATAGCCGCGCATTGCGTGATCTCGAGCGCTTAAGCCAGTTCATGAGCCTGCCAGAGAACAAACATAAACAAGTTCGACTCGCCGCATTTTCGTCAAACGAAAACCTTGCCCCAATGATGACCTTGATCACTTTGAACGATCGAGTCGACCACCTTTCGCAGCTGTTGGCGACCCGTGGCGTTCCAACCAGCATGAGCCGTGGTTTCATGAATGGCGCGAGGGTCGCACCACTTGATCGAGTGGATGGCAAAGTGCGCAATGAACGCGTGGAAGTCTGGTTGATTGATCCGCACGGTGGCGTCAGTGGCGATCAGGTCGAACGCTTTTGGCCGAGGCCTGCCCGCGGTTGACTACAAGCACTCGGAAGAGTTCACCGGCAGGCCGCGGCGATCCAACGCCGCGCCCGGATTGCCACGCCGCTTCGCGGCTCCAAGAACCCGTGCCGTAGTTGGTAGTTCATCATTCCAAGAGGCCATTTTCACGGTGCCTGCACGCTAAACGTCAAACCCGCATGAGCACGCAAGCGCTCAACCAGCAGGTCGCCAAATAGCGTCGCCGGCGTCCAAAAACCCCCTGGCCGATCTGTTTTTTTAATGTCGAGCGCCAGACAAGCGGCCGCTTGGCCGAGCATTTTCGCCGTCGATCCATAACCAGGATCACGATCACCAGTGACTTTGCAGCGTAAATGCTGGCCCTTGGCTGTTTGACCAAAAAAACGCAGGTCAAAATAACCCTTCGCTTGTGCTTCCGGGCTGGGACCTTCACCGGCAGCCGGTAGTACAAAGCGCTCTAGCGCCCAGCGGGTGGGCGCAAGCGCGCTGGCCAGCATGAAACTGGTAATACCTGCGGCCATCGCGGTGGCAGCCAATCGCCCGCTCAAACCAGTGCCGGTCATGGTCGCCTCGTCGTAAATAAAATCCTCGCCATAAGTGGGATCGGCCAGCGCGTTACTGCGCTGCACAATGCGCGTATTGATCGAGGCCATTACAAAAGGCGCCATCCAACTGCGAAAATCCGCGTCAAATTCAGTAAAGCGCAGATTGGGCTGGCGTGGCCTTTGATAATCGGTGCTTGGGCATAGCAAATACGGGTCATTTAGCGACTTGCGTAAAGCCGGATCAGCTGCGGCTTCTTTCACCACATTAAGCAAACTGGCCGCCGTGCCGCCGGAAAAACCACCGCGCATCGCCTTCACGCGCATTTTGATGCGATTGCACGGTGCTCCGAATTGTTCGCGCGAACGTTGTTGCAAAAAATGCACCCCCAGATCCGATGGAATCGAATCAAAACCGCAGCAATGCACGATGCGCGCGCCTGAAGCCTTAGCGGTCGACTCATAACGATCCAACATGCGCTTAATCCACTGCACTTCGCCCGTGAGATCACAATAATCCGTGCCGCTGTCAGCGCAGACCCTGACCAGCGTTTCGCCATACAGCGCATAAGGTCCAACCGTCGACACCACCACCCGAGTTTTGCCGCACAGCATGCGCAGCGCACTTTCGTCCGCAGCATCGGCGACAAAGGTCTGCAAGCCCTCAGCGCCGAGCGCTTGTTTGAGTTGCTCCAGTTTGGCCTGCGAGCGGCCGGCCATTGCCCAGCGCAAGCGCTGTTTGCCGACGTTCTCCAGCAGATAGCGACACAAAAGCTGACCTACAAAGCTGGTCGCGCCGAACACGATGACATCAAAACTCGTTTTAGCCATGGTTTGCGCTTCATTTTGCCGATGACGGCGTTGAGGGCGATCCTGCCGCATCGCTGGCGCGGTGCCAAGGGTTGCGTCACAAACTGACCAAAATGAACCATAGCTGACCCATTGCGTACTCCATACGCTACCGTATAGTCTTCGTACACCTGCTGGGGAGCAGGTCGGTGGCTGCCGTTCATCCAAAACTCTCTGGGAGGAGAAAGCTCATGATTCGCTCGTTGGTTCGCGCCTTGTTGGTGTTAGTGACATTGGGGCTGGCTCTGCCGGCGTTTGCGCAGACCGACTACACCAAGACCAAACATCCGATCGTCTTGGTTCATGGGTTGCTGGGTTTCGACAGCTTGTTGGGGATTTACGATTATTTTTATGGATTGCCGGGCGAGTTACGCTCAGGTGGCGCCAAGGTGTATGTCGCCAATGTGTCGTCGAGTCACTTCACCGAGGTTCGTGGTGAACAATTGATTCGTTACCTGGATCAGTTGCGCGCCACTTACGGCCACACCAAGTTCAACCTGATCGGCCATAGTCACGGTGGTCCAACCACTCGCTATGTCGCCTCGGTACGGCCAGACTTAGTGGCGTCTATGACCAGTGTGGGTGCACCGCACACCGGTAGCAAGGTTGCCGATGGCTTACGCACCGTAGCGCCGCCGGGATCGCTGTTGGAACGCACCTTAGCCGGATTTGTCTCCGCGCTCAGCTTGTTTATCGAATTACTGTCCAACGATGCCGATCCGCAAAATGCATTGGGTGCCTTGGCCTCATTAAGCTCGGCGGGCGCAACAAGCTTCAACAATCGCCATCCACAAGGCCGGCCAACCACCAGCTGCGGACAAGGTGCCGCTGTGGTGAATGGCGTGCGCTATTACTCGATGGGTGGCACCAGCGTGCTGACTAATATCTTTGATATCTCCGATCCGATGCTCGGCGCCGGCTCCTTGTTCTTTGGCTTCGAGCAAAACGACGGTTTGGTGGGTAAGTGCTCCAGTCATTGGGGCGTGGTTTTACGTGACGATTACGGCTGGAATCACCTGGACCAGGTGAATCAGATTCTCGGTTTCCGTGGATTGTTCTCGTCTAGCCCCGCTTCGGTCTATCGCGCTCAAGCGAATCGCTTAAAGATCGCTGGACTATAAGCTGTAACGCCGGTGCCCTGCGGGTCACCGGCGTATTGACACACCAAATCCGCGTGCCCTAGCGCCATTAGGGCAAATCCCAGCTACGATTCTGCGGCGCGCAGGAAGCGCGCACTGCAGAGATTGCACCCTTTCGACGCGAGGACCTTAGCCTGCCATGTCGAAATTGCGCACGTTTATCCTGTTAGCTGCCGCACTGGTTGTTGCTGGCTTGATGTATCGCTACTCGATCAGCAAAGAGAGCGCGCTAGGCCAACAAACCACCGAGCTGCGATCCACGCCGCAAGCGACGATCACTAAAGAACCCATTGCAACCAACCTGAGCGGTGCAAGCAAGGGCGATGCGATCGCCACGCCGGTCGCGCCACTGCCGATCAGCGTGCCAACCTCTCTGGCGGATACAGAAATCGACGGTGCCGTAGAGCTCGATGCAGCCGGCCAACTGCGACCTACCGCGTCATTGCGCCGCTTATTCGATCAAGTGCTAAGCAGTGTCGGCGAACTCAACATTGATCAAATTCGCGCATTACTCGCAGCACGTTTGGACCAAATCACCACCCCAGATGGCAAGCGTTTGGCGCTGGCAGCGTTCGAACGCTATTTGCGCTATTTGCAAACGGTGGATCAATCCGCCGCACGATTATCGGGCTTGCCGCTCAATGAGCGCCTCGCGGCATTAGTAGAATTACGCCGTCAGCAACTCGGCCCGGAAATGGCGGATGCGTTTTTCGCCGACGAAGAGGCCTACCAGAACTTCACTTTACAGCGCCGCGCACTGGCCGAAGACACGGCGCTGAGCGCGGACGAACGTGCAGCGCGCGAGCGCGAATTGATTGCTGACCTGCCGGAATCCGCGCGCGAACCCTATTTGGCGCAACTGCGCACCGAGGCCGATCTCACCGACGGCGCGGCCATCGAAACGCTATCGGGCGACGCAGCCGAGCGTTACCGTTTGCGTAGTGAACGCTTTGGCACTGAAGCGGCCGCTCGACTTGAATTACTCGATCGCGAACGCGCCGCTTGGGATCAACGTCTGCTCGCCTATCGCAATGAGCGAACGCGCTTGCAGGCGCGCGACGCCGCAAGCCGCGAAGCCGCCCTCAACGAATACCGTTTGCGCCACTTCAGCGAAGCCGAGCAGCGCCGCATCCACTCGCTGGAAGAGATAGGCAAGCTTTAACCTAGCAGCCTGTCGGGCTTTGCGCGTGAGATGCGTTGTGAGGCTGGACGGCTGCAAGGCGCGGCGCGCAGGCAATGGCTCTTCCATGCCTAAGCGTCGCAGCGCAGACGCCGTCCAGACGCGCAGCCCGCCGGACGGCCTTTTGGCCTAGCGCAGACTCGAAAGTAGATCGAAATCTATCAAAATCAATCCGAGAATGACCAGAAAACGATCACCAAAAGGACTTCCGGCGCACTCGCTAGGAAAGTCCGACAGGCTGCTAGAAACCTCAGTTGACCAGCTGCGGGTCAGGGCTTCGGCAGGCCGGCGAGGCTGTGACTTAGGCTCTTGTTGGAGCGCGTTTGCTAGCGGTGCTGATGAGAAAACCGAAGCACCGATCGCGAGCAAGCTCGCTCCCACAGGCTGCCGCTTGCCGCTCTCGCTGAAAATGATGTATTTATTTGATTATTATGACTTTAGTTGGTGTGACTATTCATTAATTTATGGGCGCCGCTAAGGTTGATGATGAATAAGCGCACTGACCGGGGCGACCGGGGGGGATAAAGGCGCTTTCGCGAGCTTCACGCAACGGGCCGAAAAAACGGTAGCTTGCGTGCCAAGTGTTCCGCACTTCTCGCGCTGATGTCGTTACAAAAAAACATCTCGACGAACCTCGTCCCGGAGGGACGCAATGTCGGTAGCAGCATCGTACCCGCCATCCAGTCTTACGCTAACAAGGCTTGCATGCGCTCGGTATTGGGTTTCTCGACGACGCCGCGTTCGGTGACGATGACGTCGATCAGACTTGCGGGTGTTACGTCAAAAACTGGGTTCCAGGCTTGCACGCCAGGGGCGGCGACGCGGATGCCGGCGTATTCGGTCAGTTCGCGTGGATCGCGTTCTTCGATGTGGATGGCGCTGCCGTCGGCGGTGGCAAAATCAACCGTTGAAGTGGGTGCCACCACCATGACGCGGGCGCCAAAATGCTGCGCGGCGACGGCCAGCGATAGGGTTCCGATCTTATTGGCGGTATCGCCGTTCGCGCAAATGCGGTCGGCACCGACGATGACCCACTGCACGCGCTGCAGCGACATCAGATAGGCCGCGGCGCCATCGCCGATCAAACAAGCGGGGATATTGTCCTCCAGCAGCTCCCACACGGTCAGACGCGCACCTTGCAGCCACGGGCGGGTCTCGCTGGCGTACACCTGTCTGAGCTTGCCCTGCGCGTAGGCCGCGCGGATCACACCGAAC
Organism: uncultured Xanthomonas sp.; assembly: GCA_964561825.1. GTDB lineage: Bacteria > Pseudomonadota > Gammaproteobacteria > Xanthomonadales > SZUA-5 > JADKFD01. The sequence continues at coordinate 155 of CAZLSB010000232.1, read as the reverse complement.
GCGGTGCCAAGACCGGCGGTCGCCAGAGAGCCGGTATTGCAATGGGTCAGCACGCCGCTGCCGGCCTCAATGTAGGCAGCTCCGCTGATGGCCATCTGATAGTTGGCCGCCAAGTCTTCAGCGTCGATCGCCTGCGCCTGCTGCAGCACCCATTC
>CAZLSB010000231.1:0-6583 GCA_964561825.1 uncultured Xanthomonas sp. | reverse complement strand
CCGCAATCACTCGACCATGTTCTGCTCCACCTCGTCTTCAGCACGAAAGATCGTTTCCCGTGGCCTTGGCGCATCTTTGCGTCCCGCGCTCCACGCTCATCTCGCAACGACCGCAACGTGGGTTGCGAATGTCCGCGTGCCGGGGCATGGCGGATCACGTTCACCTAGCAGCCTGTCGGACTTTCCTTGCGAGGAAAGCCCGACAGGCTACTAGTCACTAACCAGTTCAGTCTTGACAAATCATGCGAAGACTTTTGTGTGTTTGGTTCCGGCTCGTCCGGCTTAGGATAATTCAGAGCTTGCCTAACCTTGCGTAAGCGCAGCCCATACGCGTGCTGGCACGCGATGCTCGCCGCCCGGCGCCAATAGGGGCGTTAGCGCCAGTGCGCTTTGGTCGATAAACGGCAGGATGTCCTCGCTAAATCGCCTGACGATGACGTCTTCGCGCCAGTCGGCACGTTTGCTTAAGGCCCATAATGCGGCGCGAGATTCGCGGCCTTCGCCTACGCATTCGAAAGGTTTTTGTGCGCCAAATTCCAGCAAGGCATCAAAACCGGGTGTTTGTTCGACTTCATCCAGCAAATTCCGTCCAAAAATAGCGAGCAGCGCCGGTTTGCTCATAAAAGGCGCCAGTGCCAAAAATACAAATCGACATTTTGGACATTCACAACACCAGCGCGCCGAAGGCCGATCGCCCAAGATGCGGAAATTACGGTTACAACTGGAAAACAAGCCGTGATACTGCGTTAACTTTGCAAAGCGTTCGGTCACGGCCAATTCTGACCAGGGGCGCAGTAGGGAATAATAACTAAGATCAGCGGCAACCACTGTCGATACGTATTGCGCAAAGCGTGTTTCAAAGCGCAGGCCTTTACTCCACTGATGATTAATATCCAGATCATTCTCAATCAGATTACCCACACTGGCCGAGGCTTCGTTAGAGAATACAATCTGGTCATAACCATAAAGCAAAGCGGCGATGGTTAAAATGGCCGAGTTAATGGCGGTGACGGGAATATGGCCGTTCCACGCACCTTGTCTATTTAATTCGAACAAGGCCGGCGCAATCTCACGCTCAATGTTGAGCAAGGGTTGGCCGGTGGCTTGCGCGCAGGCGCGAATCAAATCCGACCGCCCGATCCAAACCACGGCAATCGGCTCAGCGATACGTTTTAGCGCTTCGATGCTAACCAGAGAATCCTTACCACCGCCGATGGGTACCAGCGCACGCCTGGGCAAAGCCAATGCAGCTGCCGGTGGCGCCGTGAGGCTTGAACTTGGAAAACGAATGCGGGCGCGCAGGTCAAGGCCGTTTTGATGGGCGAATTCACCCAATCCGTGCAGATAGATCTCGTCGAGCAAGGCCGCCAAGGCCGGATCCAAGGGCTCACTCACTTCAATGCGTTCGGGCACCAGCGCCTTGTAATAACTGACTCCGGCGATGCCGTGCAGCAAGGCCAGAGCGCGCGCAAAAGCGCTTTCGCGACCCGCCGGCACGGCTGCCGGCGCACCCGGAAAGCGCAATCGTTCAACCATGATCGGGCCGTCATCAAACGCATATTGCAGATGCACTTCGCCATTGGCGTAACGCCGATCAAGCAAACGGAAAACGCTGGCGCGGGTTTTGTTGGTGCTCATGGGCGTGTCCTTTCACAACGCATCCGCATAAATCTCCGTAACCGCCGGACGTAAGTTATAGCGCGAGGCCATCGCCGCACCATAGGCGCCGGCGTTGGCGATCAGCAGCACATCGCCCTCGTGGGCTTGTGGCAGCGCGCGATCGCGGCCGAGAATATCGCCGGATTCGCAAATTGGCCCGACCACCTGCCAGCGCCCGACCGGGGCTTCGTGAATGCGGGTCAGATTGACGATATCGTGCCACGCGTCATACAGCGCTGGGCGCAACAGCGTGTGCATGCCGGCATCGATACCGACAAACTGCATGCCACTTTTGCGTTTGATCTGCGTCACGCTGGCCAGCAAAACGCCGGCTTCCGCGACCAGATAACGCCCCGGCTCAATCCACAGTTCATAGCGCGGATACAGTGCCTTGACTTCGCTGAGCGCTGCATCGAGTTCGGACAAGGCCAGATGCGCCTCGCTGGCTTCGTGTGGCACGCCCAATCCGCCGCCGATATCCAAATAACGCAGCGCCGGAAAATGTTCGGCCAGCGCGGCTAAATCGGCGTAGACCGATTTCCAATGCGCCACATCAAAAATACCGCTACCCAAATGCGCATGTAATCCAATCACTTGGATCTGTGCGCGCTGAGTGAGCATTAACGCCGCATCTAAATCCTGAATGCCAATACCGAATTTGCTCTTTTCGCCACCGGTTTTAACTTTATCGTGATGACCTAAACCGCGACCCAAATCTAGACGCAACAGGATTTGCTGGCCGGCGAATAATGCGGCCCAATCTTCCAATATCTGCACATTATCGACGGTCACCCGCACACCCAGTGCCAGTGCAAATGCGTATTCGCTGCGCGCCGCAAAATTGGGCGTGAACAAAATGCGCTCAGCGGGCAATTCCGGCAGCACCTGGCGCACCCACTCCAGTTCGCCCTGTGATACACATTCCAGACCCAAACCCAGTGCGCACAGCGTTTGCAGGATACGCGGATGCGGATTGGCTTTAATCGCATAAAAGCGCCTATCCACCGACTGCAAATCGAGCAATGCCTGCGCACGTTTGCGCACCATGCTATCGGCGTACACGTAGGTGGGCGTGCCGGCGGCGGCCAAATCCAGCAGCGCTGGGCACGCCGCTTGCCACCATTGTGGCGTCGGCGGCGCGCGCCCGCCGGCCAGATCCCGCCAGGAGGGGCCAAACACCGGATCGCCGTCGTTGCCGGTCAGCCGCGCGCGCACCAGATGGGCGTGCAAACTGGGCACCACGCCGTCGGCGTCCGCCGCATCGATCACAAAGGTCAGATTCAAGTTATTCGACGACTGCGAAATCAGATGCACGCGGCGCGCGCCGATCTCCGCCAGGATCTCGCTCAAACGATGCATCATGCCGCGCATGCCGCGCCCGACCAGGGTGACCGCGGCGCACGGCGCAATCACTTTGACGCGACAAACCTGCGCCAAATCGCTACACAATGCCTGCAAGGTACCGGCATCCAACAGGTTATCGCTGGGATCCAAAGACACGGTGACATTGGTTTCGGCCGAGCCGATCAGGTCAATCGACAAACCATGGTGTTTGAAGATCGCAAACACATCGGCCAAAAAACCAACCTGCTGCCACATGCCGATCGATTCCATCGACACCAGCGTGATGCCATTGCGCAGCGAGATCGCCTTAATGCTCGGCGCGGCGCTGGCCGCTTCGGGCACGATCTCGGTGCCGGGCAAATCCGGGCGCTCGGTATCTTTGATCCACAGCGGCACGCGGACCTCGCGCACCGGCCCAATAGCGCGCGGGTGCAAGACTTTGGCGCCGGTGGTGGCGATTTCCTGCGCTTCGTCATAGTCCAAACGGCGCAACAGGCGGGCATCAGGGACTTGTTTGGGATTGGCACTGAACATGCCGGGCACGTCAGTCCAGATTTCCACGCGCTGCGCGGCCAGCAGCGCGCCAAAGTAACTGGCCGAGGTGTCTGAACCACCACGACCCAACAGCACCGTATCGCCATTCGCTTGTCGGGCAATGAAACCCTGCGTAAGGAACAGCTCACCGCGACTGGCCAGATCGGCCTGGACAGCCGCGTTTGGCCGGGGATCACAAGCGGCGCTCATATACCGCGACCAATCAGTCTGCAGCGCTTGTTCACGACAGCTCAGATAATCCCGTGCGTCCAGCCAAACCACCGGCAAACCCTGGCTGGCCAAAAAATGCGCGCCCAAGGTACTCGACCACAGCTCACCTTGCGCCAACAATTGCGCTTGCCAGGCATATCCGCCAGTGGCCGCCCGACCATCGGCGACCAAGCCGCGCAGGATTTCAATGCGCGGGTTCAAAACCTCCAGTGAAAGGCCAAGCTCAATTGCAAAAACCCGATGACGCTCGATCAAGGCCTCCGCCGCAGCGCCCGCAGCGGCCGGATCGCCATGCAGCGCCGCCAAGGCTTTCAGCGCATCCGTTACCCCGGATAAGGCCGATACCACGGTCAATACCCGCGTGCCCGGCTGCATGCGCGCACGCATTAGCCGCCCGATGTTTTCCCAACGATGGCGGCGCGATACGCTAGTACCCCCAAATTTAAGGACAATCCAAGACGATCGCGGATTTTGTTGAGTTGCAGTCATGGCTTTGCGGACATAGCCTTTGAGGGATGGGCATGCTTAATGATGCACTGCAGCGAAGTGAGTTGGGATAGGCCGCCACTGCGCGCGCAGATGGCGTGATTCTGCGCGAAGCGCAGTCGCAGAAGCTGGATCACCACATCACTTTGACGCGCACTCTAACGGCGCGCACAAGGGCGGCTGGCGGCAACGAGACACGCACTTGCCGCAGCCCATTGCGCTGGCCATTATCGACGGCCGCTTCGCTGGAGCTTGCCATGTTACGACCCTTTGTCCAAATCGACGTATTCACTGGCCTGCCACTGGCTGGCAATCCGCTTGCCGTGGTGCTTGACGCCAACGGGCTCGACGACGCGACGATGCAGCGCTTTGCGCGCTGGACCAATTTGTCAGAAACCACCTTTGTGCTGGCCCCCACGTCAGAGAAGGCCAGTTATCGCTTGCGAATCTTCACGCCGATGTCGGAATTGCCATTCGCCGGACACCCAAGCGTGGGGACCGCGTGGGCCTTGCTGGACGCCGGTTTGGTGAAACCCAACAACCAGCACTTGGTGCAGGAATGCGCAGCGGGATTCCTGGATGTGCAGATCGCCGGCGACGGGGCGCAGCGGGTCGTCTCGATTCAGGCTCCAGCCGCGCGGCGCAGCGCGCTGAGCCCAGAGGTGATCGAAGCCCTGCCGCGCAGCGTGGCTGCATTCGGCAGCTTGGTCGGCGCCCGGCCGATTTTGTCCGACGTCGGCGCGCGCTGGCTATTGCTGGAGATCGCCAGCCGCGCGCAAGTGCGCGGATTGGTTCCGGATTTCGAACGCATTGCCACGCTGAGCCGCAGCTTGGGCGCGGAGGGATTGGCGGTGTTTTCCTTCGAACCCCAGTTACCGGTGCCGCTGGAACTGCGCGCTTTTGCGCCAGCCTCCGGCGTCGCCGAAGATCCGGTCACTGGCAGCGCACATGCCGCCGTGGCCGATTGGCTGTCGTCGCAGGGCCGTCTGGCCACATTGAATGGCCGTTACCTTGCCAGCCAAGGCCACGCGGTCGGCCGTAGCGGCGAAGTATCGGTGCTGAGCCACAGCGGCAACACCTACGTGGGCGGCCGCTGCTGCATGTTGATCCGCGGCGCAGTGGATTTGTAAATGGTCGCTAAAGTGGCGCTGTAGCTCGGCGCTGTTCGGGTGAAGAGCATGCCGAGTACAACTCGGCGCTGCAGAAACTTTCCGGATCGCCGACTTGCATTGGGGTTGCAAACCCGCCACTGCGAATCGGGGAACGTCCGGGCATTGCTGCGGTCTGAGCTGACAAGAGTAGCCCGCGCCCAGCAAATTCACCTCGAAGGACCCTGCAATGCAAATATCGTCCCGCATGCTGTTAACACTGAGCCTGGCGATCGCCCTAACCGCCTGTGGTGACGACCCTCCGGTTAGCGCAGACGCATCCAAAGCGCCAACCGACAGCACCGGCAGCACGTTGCAGCCCGCCCAGGCTGCGCAAAAAAAGACGCCCTACGAGGCTGGGTTGATTGCCTTGTTAGGCGGCAGCAGCGTGCATTTTGAGAGCGAAGTCACCCGCGCTGATGGTCAGGTGCAATATGCGCTGGGCTCAGGACAAGTCAATAATTTCGCGTTTAGCATCCGTACGCTGCCGGCCGACACCGACATCGACGGTACCTGGGTCGTCAAGAGCGATAGCTTTTTGAAACAAGGCACTAGCGCATACGAACCCAGCTTCTTCAGCCCAGGCGCGGTAGTGGTGATGTTAGATGCGCTGAAAAGCCTGCCTAAACTTGAAAGTGAGTTATCCAGCGACCCGCTACCAGCGGACAGCGCTGCCGGGGTTGCCTGCCAACCGCACAAGGTCAACTTAGTGGCTAAACCGGAGCTGCTAATGAAGTTCACCGAGTTGGCGGTCTGTGTAGACGAAGGCAATGCACGCATCGTCAAAATCAGCGCTCGCCTGACCACCGGCGAGCAATTGTCCACCCTCTACACGGCGCACGGCGAACCGGTGCAAGTACCTAAGGTTGAAGTGCTCGATTGGACGAAGGAATATCCGCGCGGCTAATGCAGGCCGAGGGCTTTGGCAGCCAGCCTGAATCGCGGGCAACAGCACTACCCAGATTCAGAGCGAATTCAGCCGATTAACTTAGGCTTAGGCCCCGCAAACCGCGCAATCCGTGCGTTGGTCTACAAGGGGTAGGAATCCATGACTAAGGGCTCGTTCGTCAATAACTTGGACTTTTTGCTCGCCGGCTTGGGCGCGCTGCTTCGTTGCGACTCGCTTGTGTGGCGCGCCACACCACGCTCATCGCGCCTCGCTTCGCATCCCAATCCGACGG
>CAZLSB010000230.1:0-6647 GCA_964561825.1 uncultured Xanthomonas sp. | reverse complement strand
AGTCGTAGGTCACGTTGCCCGCAGGGCTACGTGACAGTGCTCCGATGTCACGTAGCCCTGCGGGCAACGTGACCTACGAATCCACGCCTTAGGGTATGTTTGGTGAGAATCCCGGTCGATCCGGTCTGGCGGCACAGCCGCCAGCCGTTCAAGCCCGCACTCGCGCAGCAAACCTTAAAGTCGTAGTAGGTCACGTTGCCCGCAGGGCTACGTGACAGTGCTCCGATGTCACGTAGGCCCGCAGGGCTACGTGACCTACGCATCAACGCTGACACAAATGCATTAAAATCATTTGCTTGCGGTATGTTTGGTGAGAGTGCGCTTGCTCGCGATCCCTTGCTTTTTAGTCTTTCATCAGCTCCGATCGCGCGCGCTCCCTCAAGAGCCCGAAAATGCACGCGGATGAACCTCGCGACACGCCTCAAGCCGTGGTGGGTTCGACCTGCGCTTCATCGGTCGAACGCTTTTGGCCCCTGCAGCGCGTAAGAGTCCGCGCACAATACGGACCCACTGTCGATGCTTAGGGCTTGTTAATGAAAAACTTACAACATGGCTGCATTGAGATAGCGCGCAACGCCCGCGCGTATTCCCTGCATTAGCGCTAGCAAAATCGAGATCTAAGTTGCAATTCTCAGCCCGTCACATTTCTAATACGTTCAATCAAGCTGCAAAGGGTTTAGACTTCCCCAGGTTTCTAACCTGGATATCGACCATGCCGCGCGCCCGCAAACTCGTTTATGCACTCGGCCTTTTACTTTGGCCTCTGATGGCACCTGCAGCAACGCCTGACCAAGCCATCGATCAGCTGACTGCAGTCGAAGCGAAAAGTCAGTGGGTCATGCACGGCGGCACCATCCAGCTCCGTTTCAATATCGATCGTTTGTCCGGCCAGGGCATCCACCTGGCGCCAGCGGCGCATGCGAAAAATCGCCGTCCCGATTACAGCGACTTCGTCGAGTTCCCGGTGTACCACGGCGATGGCCTGCGCTTTGCTGCGCCAAAAGGTAACTTTGAACAGTTCACTGGCGGCAAGATTGCCGTAGACGGTGGTTTTACGATGCGCACCGATGGCGGCCTGAACTTCGACTACAGCCGGTTTGAGCTGCGCGCCGATCCTGACAATCCGATGCGCCTGCAGCTGATAGGCGTGGACGGCAAGGCATGGTTCTATGTCAACCACGTGATGTACAAATTGGTGGACGAGTACGCCGGCTTTAACATCCGCAGTGCCGACTTACGTGCTACCGAAGCGTTCGCCGCGCGGGTTGGAGCGGAAAATTTAGCCGACGCCTACGTCGGTGAATTGTCGATGTTCAGCAATATAGTCACGCGTCCCACTGCTTTCCGGGCGCCCAAAGCAAGCTTGGGTTCGCCGAACTTTCATGGCACTAACGGCTTTCAAGCGGACGTATTGCTGACCAGCTACACGATGGACGTCATGCGTTGCCGGACCAGCCTGCTGGTCAACGGCTGCAACGGCATCGGCGGCGATGATGGCGACGTGGTCTTTGCCCCAAGTTCAACTTTGCGCAATACCAACACCGCCACCACCGCGGATGTCTCTTGGTACCAGAAATTCACCACCAGCCCATATAGCTATCCCTACCCTGGCAACGATCAACATCCCTACTTGGTTTGGGCTTTGTATCGCGTTAATGACGGCCAATTGCAGCAAATTGGCGCCTCTGGCGTGAAACACGCATTTCTGACTACCAACGGCGGCTGCACCAATCCGCATGGCAATCACATCCTAAGCCCCAATTGCTCGGATACCTACGGCACGGGTAATAACGATAATACGGGTGACCTTGGCCCGCGCCGCGAAATTATTCCGGCAACTGGCCGCTGGGGCCGTTGTTTCTCCATTTTTGATACCGACTGCAATGGCGCGGCCAATCCTGTGGGCAGCAGCCAGTATCAGAATCGTTTGATCGCAAAAGAGTCGCAACTGGAATTAGCGGGCTCCACTTTCTACAGTGATTCTTGGTATGTTATCCAGGACGACATCAACATTTTTAACACCATGGGTCACCGCACCGCCGTGCTGACGCCAGTCACTAATACTTGGGACGTCACCAGCGAAGGCGCATTCACGCTGGGTCCAGTCCTTAATACCTGGGTTAATCCGGTTACCAATCCCACACAAAATGTGGACCTGAAATCCGCCGAAGGTAATGTCAAGGCGGCGGTTAAGGTCAAAACCCTGAATGCATGCCCAGGCGGATTGCTTGGAACCTGCTATCGGTACGATTACGCGGTGCATAATTTTGACTTAGCTCGCGCAGTGCTCAACACCACAGCACCGGCCAACGCGCAGAATAATCTGCAGGTTCTGAGTAATATTGGCATTGTCAGTGTCAGCCTGCCACGTGGCGCGGATGCGCCGCTGCTGCTGGAAGCCGGAAACTTTGCGGATATTGACGTGAATGTCGGCAACAATTGGACGAGCAGCCTGAACCCGAATGCAGCCGTGTGGACTGCTACCGCCGGTAACGAACTGAACTGGGGACTGTTATTCCGTTTCTCGGTGGTGAGCAACATTGCGCCAGATCCAAATTATGTGCGATCCATCTCTTTGGGAATGCAGCCCAACGGCGGCCCGGGTAGTTACCCAGTTGAACTGATGGTCCCCAATACCTTCGACTTGTTCTCCGATAGCCTGGAGTAACCCTTGCCATTGAGATCTAGTTCTAATCAATCATCGATATGAATGAAATTAGGGAAAAGGCCTGAATCCACCGCAACGGTGGGTTGAGGCAGGTGGCGCAAGCTAATGCCAGAACCTGACGCTGCCTCGACACAGCTTACACACGCCGGCCATCAGCATTCACAAGAACTCGAGAGGCGCGCCGCGCCCGTCTTTACATTGGTCAAACTACATGACTCTGCGCTACCCAAGTCGAATTGGTGCTTTTGTTTTTCTGCTGTTAGCGGCCTCCTTCAGCGTCGCCGCGAACGAAGTAAGCGCCACTGGCCCCGCCCCCATCGACTTTACGCCTAACGGCACGCAGCCCGCGTTAAACGTGGGGCTAGACGAACCTGACGCGTGTTCCGGCTGTCATGGCGGGGCTTTTGATCCCGATGACGCATCGCAAATCGCGCATTCCACTTGGTCTGGATCGATGATGGCAAACGCCACTCGCGACCCCTTGTTCTGGGCCGCGCTGGACGTTGCAAACAACGATGTGCCGGGTGTGGGTGACTACTGCCTGCGCTGCCATACCCCGGTGGGTTGGCTAGCCGGACGCGTGCACAAAACCGGTGTACCCGCGACGCCCTTCGTGAACGGCCAAAACGGCTGCAAACTGAGCGGCTCTCTGACCGATCCGGACTCTGAAGGTAACGATTTCTCCGGCGTTACCTGTCATTTTTGCCATCGCGCCAATGAAACCGGGCCGGCGGGGCAGCCGGCGATCATCGCCAACGCAAACTTGTGGATTGACGACAGTCTCAACTGCAATACGCCAGACGGTGGCAGTTTCTTTGGGCCGTGTCGCAAGGGACCGTACACCTATTCGCCACAAACCGCGGTGCAATCGCCCCCGCACGGTTGGGAGCATTCCTCGTACATCGGATCCTCCCAGTTTTGCGGCGCTTGCCACGACGTGAGCACGCCGGATACCAGCGTTGGACCGTTGAAAACCCTCATCCTAAGCAATGGCACTGATAGCGGACGACCCTTCCCGGTTGAGCGCACTTACAGCGAATGGTTGGCTAGTGATTTCGCCAATGGTGTTTTTGCGAATGGTTTTGAGAATGCCGGCGCTCCTGCAATAGTAGGAGAAGGCAGCCAAACCTGTCAGGACTGCCATATGCGCAGCAGTCAAAGCGCCACCGCACGCGCCTGCGTGTTTGAACCGGCGGGTTCACGAACAAACGACCTGCCCGTGCATGAATTCGTCGGCGCAAATAATTGGATTCCGCGAATTCTGCGTGATGAATATGGGCTGGAGCGCGTTGCCGCGTTTAATCGGACAATTGGCTGGGCCGAGGAAATGTTGAGCCAGCGCAGTGCCACAGTCCAGACTTTTGTGCAGAGTTTCGCCGGTGTAGGCAGTCCTTTGGTGGCACGTGTGCGGGTCACCAATCGCGCTGGCCACAAATTGCCAACGGGATACTCCGAGGGCCGTCGCATGTGGCTAAATTTGCGGGTAAGCGACGGCAACGGCGCGCCCGTATTTGAAAGCGGGGCCTATGACCCGGCAACAGGCGTATTAACCGCAGATCCACAAATAAAAATTTACGAAATTCAACAAGGCGAGTGGAACCGCAACGGCAACAATACCTGCGACGTGGATGATGGCAACGGCCGCAAGTTGTTCCACTTCGTATTGAATAATTGCGTCAAAAAGGACAACCGAATTCCACCAAAGGGTTTCCGCGGGGGTAACAATATAGAAATGCAACCCGTCGCATATACTTATCCCGAGGTGAGTCCCGGTGTGCTTGCCCATTTCGATGACACAACTTATACGGTCGCCATTCCCCCAGGCACCGTGCTGCCGGTCACAGTCACCGGCACCTTGCGTTTTCAAATTGCCAGTAAAGAATACATCGAGTTTTTACGCGATGAGGCAACTAATAATGGCTTTCAGAGCGAAAACGTGATGTGCGACCGCTCAAGCACCGTTGGCCCGGCCAATCAAACCCGCGGACAATATATGTTCGACCTCTGGCAGAAATACGACCGTGCGCCGCCCGTCAATATGGGTAGCGCCAGCGTGACAGCGGGTCAGCCATGAAATTATTGAAGTTAGTCAGTTTGATGCCGATTGCGGCTTTACTGATCGGTTGTCAATCCACCGCCATTGCGCCGTTGACCGATGGGTCGCTACGTGATCCACGTGTGAGTGGCGTTATCGTGATACGCAGCTACGGCGATGAGTTCAAAATCGACGGGCACGACGTTCCGGTTTTTGTCCAATATGCCTGGGATTACACACGTGGCGTCGCCACAGAGCGCATTACTACACCCAAGGGCGAACTCATATCGGCGACCGATCAACCTGATTTGACGCTCAACTTGACCGATGCAGAAAGAGCATACGCCTTCGAATTGGCCGGCCAGCATCCCAAGCTGAAAGCGCAGTTTGCACAGGCGGGTCATGTCTATGGTGGTTTTAGCTTCCGCGAATCAGATGATCCAGCGTGCTTTCGTGGCTCGCGCTGTGTGCACGTGGTTGCTTCAACCAGCGATGGATATAGAAAATTGGCGCATGCAATAGTGGATTTACAGGCGGGCATAGTGGTTCACACCCATTATGAACCCAAGCAAATTAAGCCTTTGACGGGCTCCGAACTCACCAGCAAAGGAAGCTGACATTGAACATTTTACGTGCCGTTTTCGCGCTGTATTGTTTGGCATTTGTTTTCGAAAATGATGCCCGCGCCGCAGTGGTTTGTAGCGGAACTGAAACCAAACTGAGTTGGCCAGCGGTCAATCCGGTTTGGGAAATGTGCTGGCTGCGACCTACTCAAAGCTCGGGTCCGCGCGGTTCAGGTTTAGAACTACGACAGGTCGAATACAATGGATTTTCGGTCTTAAAGCGTGCGCATGCGCCGATGTTGTTTGCCGAATATACCAGCTCAACCTGTTACCGAGATTGGAAGGATACTAACTCGAGCTTTCTCGCTCAGCCTGCGGTCCGCAATCAACTAGGGCTTTCGAATGCCTTTACGGGGACCACCAGTTGCGATCGTTCAGCACACCCGACTACATCCTATGGGACCTGTCCTTTTCAACTCCTGGGCCGCACTGCGGCAGACTGCTTCGCGGGCGTTGCGATTGAAGATCGCGGCGATAATGTGATGTTAACCACGCAATACTCGGCCGACTGGTACTTGTATACCTCACGTTTTGTGTTTTATGCCAATGGCAGTTTTGATGCACAATTTGGGTTTGGTAATCGAGACGGCACGAATAATCAAACCACGCATTGGCACCACAATTATTGGCGCCTCGACTTCGATATCGACGGAGCGGTTAACAACGTTTTATCTATCAATAATGCTGTCCAGAATACTGAGTTTACCTCGCTAATTAGTCAAGCGGGTGGACCTGGTGGCGTAGAGCGCACCTATGAAGTAAAGAACACAGTAACTGGTCGTGGATATCGGATGAGTCCGGGTCGACAGGATTACACCTATCCAGTCAATCAGTCCGGCCGCAACTTTCATTTAACCGATGTTCTGGGCACCTTGTACCAAGCGAATGAATATACCGATCGCGGCAACACGAATAACTTGAATGACTGCGCGATGTTGGGTAACAATCTTGCCAATAGCCAGGACATCGGCGGCGCGGGCGCTGGCAGCGATGTTGTTTTATATTATCGAGTGGGCGTACGTGATCAAACCGGGGTCGACTCGATGATTTGTAAATCTGCCGGACCGATTTTCACGCCGATTGGCAATTGGAATAGCCTGCTCCAAGACGGATTCGAAGCGTCGGCTAACTAATTGCGTCGGTTAAATATCAGGATTCTAATTGCTCCGGCGTTTGTAACGGGATTCGCAGAATAACGGCAGCGCCCCGCAAGGGCGCGGTTCGTAGGGTAATTTCACCGGCTAGTAGTTGGGTTAGCAAGTTATGGACCACGTGTAGTCCTAGTCCACAGCCGCCACTGCCGCGTCGCGTCCTAAAAAAA
>CAZLSB010000229.1:0-6654 GCA_964561825.1 uncultured Xanthomonas sp. | reverse complement strand
GCCTGCAAGCTTAAGCTTGCAGGCCGGGTGAATGGTTGTTCCATTCCAACGAGTTACAACGCCGTCATGCGCCGCCAGAACCGTGCAATCTGCCACCTAGCAGCCGGTCGGACTTGAAGAATCGAAGCGAAAATCTGACTGGGCGAAGCCAGATTTCGTCGATTTTGAAGGGTAATAGCTCTTCTATTGCCCGAGAAAGCGGCGGAATATGGATCGTCCAGGCGGATTTGCAGCCGATTTCCTTTAAGTCCGACCGGCTGCTAGTGCACTCACCCGATGGGTAAACGGGTCGAGCGGCCTAAATATCACAAGAATCATCGCACTACGGCTCTTGAACAGCGGTCAACTGCGGTTTCTAGGTTGAATCACCTACTGAACGCCGCGATCAGAACTGCGGGCTCTGCAGGCTCAGCTCAAGTGGGATCAGCTTCAAACCCGTTGGCGAAAATGGGCGCTTGGAGGCCTCCGGTGGCAGGACAGGTCAAGCCGAAGCTAACCGGTGCGAGGGGGGTTCCGTCGCTGGGGATGGGCAGGCAGGTCAGGCGCGCGGTGCTGAGTTGTGCGGTACGTGTGCAGCGCAATTCCAGCAGACCCGCGGTTCGTTCCCAGGTGAAATTGGCCGGAACGGCACGCACGACTTCAAACACTGCCGAGCCGACAACATTGGTCATTGCACAATTCTCCAAGCGCGTTGTGCCGCCTTCCGTGCCCGAAGGCGTGACGCCGATCTGACGCAGCCCCGGGCCGGCTGGGCCGGATGGGAAAATGAGGGTATCCGCAGCAAGACTAGGGGCTGGCGAATAGCTGAGAACCGGGCTGCGCGGTACCACGCGCAAGATCGGCGACTCATACAGACTGGTGCCGCCGCGCCCGTCGCGAACGCTGTAGCGCCAGCGCAGAAAGAATCGAGTGCTGGGGGCGGACGCGAAGTCTTTCGCCCAGATATGGGTGGCTAGGCTTTCCCGAACGGCGCGCGCACCGCCGACCGGCGTGAATGCTGCCGCGTCGCAGCATTGCGAAGCCATCAGCAACACCGGCGCACGCTCAAGCTGTACATCCAATCCGCCAGGCAAAAAGCGCGCTTCGCGCGAGCTGAAATCCCACTGCGTCTTGATGCCAGCTATTCGGGTTGCCGGTGTGGCGGAAAAGAACTCGACCGGACTCTCGCCGCTTCGCGCGATTCGCTCTCGCGTCTGTCCATTGACGGTGATGAATGCGCCGGCAAAAAGCAACTTGCCGTCGTCTTGCTGATACAGGCTGTTGACGGTGGCTGTATCGCCGGCCACCGACAGGCCGAATAGCTCGCTGGGGCCGGCAAATTGATTCGGTTGCGCCACTTGCGCTATGCCGGAAGCGGGATCGTCAGAGATGGTTGTGAACGCGCCGCCCAGGAAAAAATCACCGCCCACCGTCGGCAAAAACGACATGACGGTGCCATTGGCGTCGATGAAGCAGCCCGACGCCGATCGAAAGCGGCAGCCCGCGCTGAAGGACAAGCCGAAGACCGTGCTACCGATGCCAAGCGTGCTGAGCGACCAAACCTCTCCATTTTCTGGTCGGAAAAAACTGCTGTCGAGACTACCGTTCGAGAACAATCGCTCCAAGCGATTCTGGCCATCGGTTTCGCCGCCCAGATAAATTTGCCCCGGCGTAGTTTGAAACACGTCGTCAGTGCGCACGGCGATGGCGCGCACGCGCGTAAATGTGCTCAATGGCGCTGGTACAAAGTCGACATCCAGCGAGCCATTGGCGTGCAAGCGCGCGATGCCGGCGCGTGGCGTGGCTCCGATGCTGGTAAAGCTGCCGCCGATCAGGATTTTGCCATCGGCCTGAAGGGTCAGTGTGTGCAAGGTGCCACCGTTAACGGCCACATTGAAATTTGGATCGAGCGCGCCTTCTGCGTCTAACTTGGCCAAGCGCAGCCGCGTGCTGCCATTGACCGCGTTGAAGGCGCCGCCGATCAGCACACTGCGATCTGCGAGCACCGCGATTGCGCGCACCTCATTATTGGGCGCGGCCGCGAAGCTTGAGTCCAGGCTGCCGCTGCTATTGATGCGCGCGAGATAGGGCTTGATCTGGCCGGCGACGTTGGAAAAGCTGCCGCCCAGCAGAACGCGCCCGTCCGGCTGCCCGGCCACCACGTCCACCGCCCCGCCGCTGACTTGCGCCGCAAAGCGCGTGTCCAGGAGTCCGCGATAGCTGACGCGTGCCGCGCGCGTGCGCGCCTGCCCGCTCACAGACGTGAACTCCCCCGCGAAGACGGCGCCTTGGTGGCGCTGCAAGGCCACCCCATGGACGCTGTCGTTGGGATCGAACAGCGCCGCATAGCTGCCGTCCAGACTGCCGTCGGCGTTCAAGCGCGCAACCCGGTTGCGCAATGAGACGCCGGTAAAGTCGCCGACGATGACGATGCGTCCATCGTCCTGCACGGCGACACTGCGCACCGCGCCATTGAGCGTTGGCGGCACAAAATTCGGGTCGACGGTGCCGTCTGGATTTAGGCGCAGCAGATAGCGCGTCTGGCCGGCTTGACTGCTAAAGCGGCCACCTAAAAGAATGCGTTGATCGGGTAGCACCACCAGCGCATAGCCTTCGTCATTGGCGCCGTTTGCGGCAAAGAAGAACTGCGGATCGATGCTGCCGTCGGCATTCAGCCGCAGCACCGGGCCCTGCGCCGCGGGCGCGCCCTGGCGGCGCACGCTGCCGGTCAACAGCACTTTGCCATCACGCTGCTGGGCGATCGCAAATGCCGTCCCAGTCAAGTTGGCGGGCACGAAATTGGGGTTCACATTGGCACCCAACATGTGCGCCGCGCGCGATCGGTTGAGCCCGTTCACGGCGGTAAAACTGCCCGCAATAAAGTACGAATCGCTGTCATCGACGAGCGCGATAGCGGCCACTTGCCCGTTGATTTGGGGGGCGAAGGTCGCGACCGTCGAGCCATCGTCGTTGAGCAATGCAAGATTGCTTCGCGGTAAGCCATTGACCGTGGTAAAGCTACCGCCGACCAGCACGCGATCGTCCGTTGTGGGCGCGATCGCGGACACGAGGCCACTCGGAATCACGGCGCTGAAGTCACGGTCGAGTCCGCCGTGACCCCAAAGCCGGGTCAGACGTCGGGTCGTCTGCCCGTTGACCTCGGTGAAATCGCCGCCAAACAGAAGTTTCCCGCGCTGATCGACCGCAACGCTGCGCACGGTATTGTTGAAACTGGGCGCAAACTCGTCATCAATCGATACCTGTTGGGCCACGGCGCGGCCAGCCAGCGCAATCAGCAAGAACAGGGTGAGACACGTGGTAGTGATGTCTTTCATGGTGCGCTCCAGATCTTAATCACTCGAAACCGCTGGCGAATAACGTGCTCGGGCACTGATGGAAGCGCACGCCGTTGCGATCCTCCGCTGCGATCAAGGTGTCATTGGCAAAGGCCACGCCGATCACCGAGGCCGGGGTCGGAAGGTTGCCGACGCGGTTGATCAGTAGCGGGTTGCTGATATCTGCAATCAACGTGCCCCAGAGGGGGCCGGCTGCCACGTAAAGGCGTTGTCCGGAGAGCGCCAAGTCATTGGAAATGCCGGGAAAGATATCGAGATTTGCCGGATTGCTGATCACGGCTGGGTTGGCAACATTGAGCACCCGCACGAAATCGGTGCCATCGGCGAGAAAGATAAAGGGCGCTGCCAGGGCTAGCCCGGTGGTGGCATGGCCAAGCGTGAACTGGCCGAGTAACACCGGCGCCGAGCGCTGTGCAATATCCAGCACATAGAGCCGGTTGGAGCCGCCAACATAGGCGCGATTGCCACTGGCGATGGTATGCAATGCGGCGCCGACAGGCGGTTGCCACGTGCCTACCAAGGTTGGCGTCGGATTGGCGATGCTGTAGATGCGCAGTTCATTGACCAGCGTCACATAGAGAAAGCCGGCATCAGTGCTGATTTGATAGGCCGCCCCCGGCAAGGGCAGCGACGTCACTTGGCTGATCGCGGCAGGATTGGCAGCGTTCAGAACATGTAGCGAGTGGACATCGCTGATGACGCTGGTCGCGTACACCGTGGTGCCGGCAGCAGTAGCGTGATAAATCGGCAGCGCATCGAAGCGCCCGAGTAGCGCGCCGCGCGTCGCGGCCACGTTGTCGTACACCGAGATGCCGCGCGGATACTGCGGGACGTACACGCGTCCGCCGTGCGCCACGGCCTCATACGATGCACCGCGCAATGCGATATTGGCCTGCGCACTCGGGCTCGCCGGTGTGGCCAGCGTGTAGCCGCGCAGACCGCTAGTGGTCTCCGATGAAAACGGCACAAAAGCGCGATTTCCAAATCCGATCACGCTATTGACGCTGACCTGATCACTGACGGTCGCAATCAGTTGCGGACTGGCAATGTTGGCGATGTTGAAGACGCGCATCCCGCCGGGACCCGCGGCGGTCACCAGATGACCATTCACTAGCGCACCCTGCGAGTAACTGCCAACGGTAGTCACTGACCCGAGCAGCGTCGGCGTATTACCCGAAATGTCGAGGATGTCGTAGCCCAGGTGGCGCCGGGCTACATAGGCGCGCGAGCCATCGATGAACAGATTCGATGCGCCGCTCGCGGCGGCATAGCCGGGCAGCGGCGTCATCGCGGCTGGCGACTGCACATTCCAAACCGTGATGCCCTCAATGTCGTCAGCCACGTAGGCGCGCGTGCCGCGAATCTTGACGTCGTTAACAAAATCCGTGCCGGGCGTGACCACCTGTGAAAGCAGGACAGGCGCTGCAGGATTGCTGATATCGATCGCGGCGAGGCCGGCGGGAGTTACCGCAGTAAAAAGGGTGTCGCCAGCGATATCCATACCGAGCGGCCTGCGACCGCCGGGCGTGTTGTAGGTGCCGAGCAACACAGGCGCGCTGCGATTGCTAATGTTCACGAGGCGAATAGCGTTGCGCCCGTCAGAGACGGCCACCAAAGTGCCGTTCGTGCGGACTGCCAGATGCGTCACCAGCCCGGACAGCCCAATCTCGCCCAGGCGCACCGGCGCCGCGGCATTGGCGATGTTATAGATTGACAGCACTGCGCCCTCGCCGACCAACAGCAGCGATTCACCGCCGCCGCTCCACGTGGCCGTTGTGAAGACCGGGCCGTGGCCTTGGTGCGTGACCTGCAGATTGCATTGTTCGATCGCCAGGGCTGGCATAGCGATCCACAGCGCCGCCACTGCGGTCACCGCCCGCCAGAATGTCGATATTGGGCTCATCTTTCGTTGCCTTTAACGATGGGTCTATTGCTGCATACGGATTGCGGCAACTAGAACCCGTCATGGGACAATCTGAAAAACACGGCGGGCAATCCAATCGCTGCGTGCGCTGGCGCTTCGGATGAACGCCATGTCCTCGGTTGATGGGAATGGCCTTCCAAAACTCGTATATGGAATGAGACAGCCCAGCAGCCTGTCGGCCTTTCCTCATGAGCGCGCCAAAGTTGCTTTTGGCGCATCGCAAGGGCTCGCCAAGCCTACCTTCAATAAGGAAAATCGTGCCTTCTTGCCCGACCAAGCGCAATCAGCCCATCACCCTGCTGCTGCGTGAAATGTCGGAAGGCCGCAGCCAATCCGACGAGATCGCCAAGGCCATCGATGCCTCGAACCCGGCCCGTCTGCACGTCTTGCCAGCGTCTGGCTCAACCTCGGCGCGGTGCACCACGACCTCGGCGATTACACCGCCGCCATCAACGCGCAGCGCAAAGCGCTCGACATGTTCCACTTGGTGCTACCGGCCAATCATCCGAATTTTGCCGTCGTCTACAACAATCTGAGTCTGGTCGAGCGCAACGCCGGCCGCTTGCACGCGGCGCTTGAATCCATCCGCCAAGCGCGTGCCAACGAAGAAATCAATCTCCCAGCGCAGCACCCCGATCGCGCCGACAGCATGCATAACGAAGCGACCATTCGGCTGCGTCTTGGGCAACTCGATGCGGCCGACGCCTTGCTCGCCGAGGCGTATGCACTGCTCAGTGCGACGCTCGGCCCGGATCACCCGCGCAGTTGGGTGCATAGCGGCAGCCGTGCTGAAATCCTGCTACTGCGCGGGCGGCATCGTGAAGCGACTGAAGCGCTGCAGACGCTACTGGTGCAAATTCCAGAGAGCGCCAGCAGCTTGAAGCAACGCCTGGTCTCGACCCGAAAGCTGGTCCTCGCACTGCGCGGCATGGGCGATGCAGCGGTAGCTCAGGCAGCCGAACGGCATCGAGAGCTGGCAGAGCGTGCAGCCCGGCCGGCCGATCAGGCGCTGGCAGCACTCCTGTTGGCCTTGCTCGCGCTCGACGCCGGCTCACCTAGCGCGGCCGCCGAGCACTACAAAAAATCGCTGGCGCTCGATCCGAGCTGCGTCGATCAGCCTTGCGTGCTGGACCAGTCCAGCACGCTGGTGTTGCGCGCGCACTATGTGGCGCGCGTCGGCACCCCTGACGAAGCATTTCGGGCCTTGGAATTTGCACTTGAACACCGAGCTTTTAGCGCCGCGCTGCTGGCATCTCCGGACCTGGCGCCTTTAAGAGGCCATCCGCAGTGGTCAAGCATGGAACAGGGATTGCGCAAACGACTGGCACCGCCCGCATCGTGAACAGTCGAGGCACGCGGATAAGCGTCAATATCGCTGAGGCTGATTTCAGCTAG
>CAZLSB010000228.1:1106-6729 GCA_964561825.1 uncultured Xanthomonas sp. | reverse complement strand
GATGTGGGCCGTCAAGCGACGTCATCGCGAGGCCTGCCCGGCGCTGACCACAGGTACTCAGAAGGGCTCATGGGCAGGATTAACTAAGCCGCCGCGGCGTTGCGGCGTTCGTTGGCGGCTTTATTGCCGCGCGTGCGCAGCCAAGCAGCGTATTGATCCAAATCGCCATCGAACTCCTCGACATGGCCATCGGCCACACGCCAATAGGTGTTGCAGACCAAGCCAGTCAGATGGCGATCATGTGAGACCAGCACAATCGCGCCGCCGAAATCACTCAAAGCCTCAGCCAGCGCTTCGCGGGTCTCCAGGTCTAAGTGGTTGGTGGGCTCGTCGAGCAGCAGCACATTGGGTTTACGCCAGGCGATCAACGCGAGCGCCAGTCGCGCCCGTTCGCCGCCAGAAAAACTATCGACTAATTCGAAGGCGCGATTGCCAGGGAAACTCCAGCGACCCAAGTAGTCGCGAAATTCTTGTAGCGACACACCGGGCGCGATGTCGCGCATATGGTCGATCGGACTTTGTCCTTCGTGCAGCGATTCGACCGTGTGCTGAGCAAAATAGCCGAGTTCCAAATCTGGATGCGCCATGCGCTCGCCGCGCAGCAGAGGCAACTCACCGACCAATGATTTGACCAGTGTCGACTTACCGGCGCCATTCGGGCCGAGCAGACCGATACGATCGCCCGCCTCCAGGCGGAAATCGACATTGCCCAACACCATGTTTGAGCCATAACCACAATCAACGTGTTTGAGCCGAATCAACGAAAACGGCAAACGCGAGGGCTCGCTAAAGCCAATACTGACCTCGCGTTCAGCGCGCACCGCTTCGGTGCCCGCCAACTTGGCGAGGCGCTTAACCCGCGATTGCGCTTGTTTGGCGCGCGCCGCTGACGCTTTGAAGCGATCGATAAACGCTTGCAGATGGGCGCGCTCAACTTGTTCCTTGTCAAACGCGATTTGCTGCTGGCGCAAATGCTCCGAACGTTGCCGCTCAAAACTGGTGTAGTCGCCGGTGTAGAGTTTGGCTTTACTGTCGTTCAGATGCAGGGTATGGGTGCACAGCCCGTCTAGGAACTCGCGATCATGCGAAATCATCATCAGCATGCCGGGATACTTCAGCAGCCACTGCTCCAACCACATCACCGCGTCCAGATCGAGATGGTTGGTGGGTTCGTCGAGCAGCAGCAAATCGCTCGGCATCATCAACGCACGGGCCAAATTCAGGCGCACACGCCAGCCGCCAGAAAACGCAGAAACCGGCATATCGTGGGTGTCTGAGGTGAATCCCAGACCGTGCAACAACCGACCCGCGCGTGCGGTCGCGTCGTAGCCATTGATCTCGGCTAATTGTTGGTGGGCGAGGGCGACTGCGTCCCAATCTTCCACCGCCATTGCCGCCGCTTCAGCGCGAATAATCGCGTGCACTTCGGTATCACCAGACAGCACAAAGTCCAGCGCCGGATCGGGCAAAGATGGCGTTTCCTGTGCGACACTGGCGACGCGCAAACGCTGTGGCACATCGACATCACCACGATCTGGTTCCAGTTCGCCCTGGATGACGGCAAACAGGCTCGATTTTCCGCAACCGTTGCGGCCAATCACACCGACCCGTTGTCCGTCGTGCAAAGCGACGTCAACGTCGGACAACAATAAACGCTCGCCGCGGCGCAGCGTGAAATTCTTAAAGGCAATCATGCCGCGCAGTCTAGCGGCGAAGCTTAGGTGATTTGCGTAAATTGTTGGCTAATGCAGTGTTTCGCGCTGCTTCCGAGGGATTTCGTCGTCAGGCACTTCGTCCCAACGAATCTTGAACGGCTTGTCTAGTAGTCCGTCCACAGTGAAGTTTGGGATCGCGAGGCCATGAACCTCCGAATCGTCATTGCGATCCTAATAAGTTTTCTCCTGGATGGACTACTAGCAGCCTGTCGGACTTTCGTCGCGAGTGCGCCGGAGGTACTTTTGGCGCTCCGCTTCAACTGAGTTTGGAGAAAATCCCTGGAATTCTCGCTCCAATTCTGCGCTTGGGGTTGCCAAAAGAACGTCCGGCCCTTCCGGTTGCGCGCCTGGACGGCGTCTGCTGCGTTGCGATGCTTCGCCTGAACAGCCATTGGCTGCACATCGCGCCATGTACAACGCATCTCACAAGCCCGAGAGGCTTCTAGCTGGGAATGATGTAACCCATGTTGCGGCGAGTTTCGATGAGTTCATTTGCGCCTACTTTGGCGAGTTTTGCACGTAGCGTGCTCATCAGCACTTCGATCGCCTTTTCAGACGTCCCGAGCGATTCACCATAAAGCCTTGCAAACAACATTGATCGTGTCATCAACTTGCCGCGTTCGCGCATCAGACAGGTGAGCAGAGTGAACTCGCGCGGCGCCAAGGCCACCGCAAAGCTTGCAAAGGTTACCCGCCGCTGCAGCACGTCCAGATGCAAATTGCCTGCTTCCAAAACATCAGACTTCAGATCTCTAACGAGCGAACATGAGTACATTGGGGATTCTCACAGTGGCGCCGTCGGCGAGTCTATTCCGCGTGCATTGTGTGAATCTTAAGCGTTTGTCAATGTTTCGTTCGGTATGCCTTCCAGAAGCAGACGCACCAGCCGGCAAGGCATCGACAGCCGGTTTAAGTGTTTCAGACGTCCAGACGCCCTAAAAGTTGTGCGTAAATCAAACCGGATATTCCCCTCTGATTGACCCCAAAACAAAAAGGCCACTCTTTCGAGTGGCCTCAGTGTTTGATTTTACTGGCGTCCCCAAGGGGAGTCGAACCCCTGTTACTGCCGTGAAAGGGCGGTGTCCTAGGCCTCTAGACGATGGGGACTATGAAACTTGGTGGAGCCAGACGGGATCGAACCGTCGACCTCTACAATGCCATTGTAGCGCTCTCCCAGCTGAGCTATGGCCCCACACTGAGCCGTAAAAGATAGGCTTGCGGTGCGGGGCGTGTCAAGCAAAGTATGCGTTTTTCTCGCAATGGCTTAAGAAGGCGTCTACTGGATCAGACTTCGGCAGCCGTAAAGTGCGCGCAAGGATACTCTAACTTCGCGGCTAACTTGCAAGCTGCCGACAAGGCTCGGGGTCCAGTCGATTTTGCCGCGCTTACTGTAGGCTTCAAGCAACGCGCTGGCCGAATTTCCGGGTGTGTCAGCGGCGTTCAGACCGACCTTGGGTGATTTAACCGCAAAAGTTTGCGTTTTAGCGAAATGAGGCCTGCTGCATCATGGATGTGCGCTTTCTGCAACTGGATGTTTTTGCTCACCAAGTCGGTGGTGGCAATCCATTGGGTGTGGTACTGGGCGCCGATCACTGGTCGGACCGTGCGATGCAAGGTTTTGCTGCGTGGACTAATTTGGTTGAAACCACCTATTTGTTGCCCGCAAGTTCGGCTGCCGCCAGCTATCGCTTGCGTATTTTCACGCCCAGCCGCGAGATTGCCTTCGCTGGCCATCCAACGATTGGCAGTGCGCATGCAGCCTTGCAAACCGGCTTTGTACAGCTTCGTGATGGCGGCTTGATTCAGGAGTGTGGTGCGGGTTTGTTGCCGATCCGAGCCGACGAAACTGGCGACTTGCGGCGTTTGTTTGTACAGGCGCCGTCAGCAAGGGTACTTGAGGTCGTCGCTGACCACTTGCCGTTTTTGCGCGACATCCTTGGGCCACTCGAACTTGGCCGGTTGCCGCCGGCATTTGTGGAAGGCGGTCGGCGCTGGTGGATGGCTGAATTGACGCATGAGGCGCAGTTGCGCGAATGGACGCCGGAGCATGCGGCGATCGCCAAGTTGGCGCAGCGCAGTGACAGTTTGGGGCTGTGCGTGTTTGCGCGCTCAAGCGGAACGGATTATCAGTTGGCGGTGCGCGCCTTCCCTGCCGGCGTGGGTATTGTTGAGGATCCCGCCTCGGGCGCAGCCAATGGTTTGATCGCGGCTTATATTGCCCAGGCTGAACCTCGCGGTGAATTGGCGCGGGGATATCGGGTCAGCCAGGGGCGAGAACTCGGCCGTAACGCGGTGATTGATATCGAAATCACTGCTGCGGGCAAGGTTTGGGTGGGTGGCTCCACTTTTACCGTTATCGACGGTAGTTTGCTTTGGCCAGCGCCATAGCCGCTGCTATTTTTATTTTTGAGGGCTAGATCAGCCTTGGAATCATTATTCTCCAATGCGGCGTCTAAAATAATGCGTCCGCCGCTGAGACCCCACATTTTTATCACTCCAGTCGGGTCTTATAAGCTTCTTGCAAGGAAATCTGTTTAGGGCGCGCTAATCCAATGGCATGCTGGGTCAAGGGAACCATGCCATCGATGATCGCTTGCGCCGGCAGCAGGTTTTGGTCGGCCCCGGTGGTGATTATTTGACGTAAAACCGGGGTCGCGACCAAATACTCATAGGTCATACGCCGCCCCTGTATTCCGGTGCCATTGCATTTTTCACATCCTTTGCCTTGATAAAAGATCTCTGACTCGGAAATGCCGAGCAACTGACGAATATGCGCGCTGGAGTCTTCGGGTTCGCAGCAAATTGTGCAAATTCTTTTAACCAAGCGCTGAGCCAGCACGCCAATTAAGGTGACTCTTAACAGATAGCTTTCCACGCCCATCTCAATTAAGCGCGGAATTGTCGCTGCGGCGGAATTGGTGTGCAGCGTTGTGAGAACCAAGTGTCCGGTCAGCGCACTTTCAACCGCAATTTTCGCGGTCTCTCGGTCACGTATCTCACCCACCATGATGACGTCTGGATCGTGGCGCAGTCTATTTCGCAGGGCAGCCGGAAAGGTCATGCCGACGTCAGCGTTGATGGCTATCTGCGTAATGCCTGGGATATGAAACTCGACCGGATTTTCGACAGTAATAATATTGACGTTCTGAACTATAATGGCGTTCAGAGCGGCATACAATGTTGTGCTCTTCCCAGAACCGGTTGGCCCAGTTACCAAGATGATGCCATTATTGCGATCCAAATCGTCCTTAAAGCGCTGCGTGTCGAATTTTGATAGTCCGATTTCCGCAACGTCTTGCACGCCGACCGTGGCTTTCAGAAGGCGCATCACGATGCTCTCGCCTTCAATGGACGGAATAACGCTGATGCGCAGATCGGTGGCGTTGTCGCGTTGGCGGATGCGCGTTTGTCCATCTTGCGGAATACGATGCTCGGTTATATCCATCGTGCCAAGGATTTTTATCCGTCCGACAATGGCTGGTAACAAGGCGCGTGCAAAGCGGCGAATTGGTACCAAATCGCCATCGATTCTGAAAATTAATTCGACGTCTTTTTCGCCGGGCCTTATGTGGATGTCTGAGGCATTTCGACGAATTGCCTCTAGCACGATGTTGTTGACCAATCGAACAACCGGCCTAGCTGCGGAAAGTAATTCCAGTTTCTGCCGCGGGTCGGCCTTATTAGTTGAGCGCGCACTCGCCTCCAACGTCGCAAAATCCTGATCTTTATCGAGAAATTCGTAGTTTGAGTCGATCTTGCGCAATAGTGCATCTTCGGCAGCTACCTCCACTAACAGAGAGCGGCCGGTCAGAAACTGCAGCAATTGCAGGGCTTCGGTATCGGTTGGTGACGACGGGCTCGTTCGTCAATAACTTGAACTTTTTGCTCGCCGGATTGGGCGCGCTGCC
>CAZLSB010000228.1:0-1096 GCA_964561825.1 uncultured Xanthomonas sp. | reverse complement strand
CGCATCGCATCCCAATCCGACGGCCAAAAGTCCAAGTTATTTCCTTACGAGCCCGACATTGCGATACGCAGACGTTCGCCCACGTACCCCAGCGGAAGTACGCGATGGTCCCGTGCGACGGATGCCGGTATTTCGTCCAGCAGTTGTTGTGGAATTTCCACATCTAGATCTGCCAATGGCAGATCTAGGCGATAGGCGAGGGCGCAGGTAATCGAAACTTCGGCTGCCCGTCCGGCGCTCATCGCCGCACCCAAAACTACCTGCGGTGCAAGCGGTGTAAGTGTTGGCGGTGGAGCGACAGCAGCGTCTGCTGGGGGTTCCAAAGACTCCACGTCGACCCGCAAAATGGCGCGCCACGGGACGAAAATTCGACGACATTGTTCGGCTTCTACACAAAAGACGTGCAGCCCATTGCGGTCATTGCTGCTGGCTGCGGCGCGCAGAAGTTGGATCTTTCGGTCACGATACTCAAGGCGAACGGTGAGGCGATCGGCGCTGGTGCTGAGTTCCGCCGGCATTGGGAATGGGCGTACGACTAACGCGCGTAATTTCTCAAATGGCAGCACGTAGCGCACGTCGCGCGGGCCAGCGAGGACCACTTGTTCCCTTAAGGAATCGACAGAAAATAGCTGCGCATCAATCGGCGCGTCGCCGAAAAGTTGCGCGTTTACCCGTGCACCGGCCAGCGGGGGCCTGTGCGAGAATTCAGGCGGTGGCGACGCCAATTCAATAGAGATCGGCTCACGCAGCATTCGAATGTCGGGTGTCGCAACGGATAACCCGGCCAAGCAGTTTCTCCACGATCTGGGCATTGTCAACTAGCGCAAAGTTACGAGGTGCGAAAGCGATTGCCAGTGCGTTGGGCCACACAACGAGTCGATTGGCGTATTGGTTACTGTCAATGTCCGTCAATTTGGTTTGCACTGGCAAATATTGCTGAGTGAAAAGCAACGAGTGGCTGATTTCGACTTTTCTGCAGCTTTCTGAAAATGGTTTTGGAGGTATCCAACAAGTTCGTTAAGTGTCGAATCAACCACGACGTGGTTTGTTTGGCCAAAAGGTGGCTATTTCTACCAAGCCAAAACCGCGGATGCTT